>JAFWYQ010000028.1 GCA_017517605.1 Bacteroidaceae bacterium | reverse complement strand
CATTCTTCACTAATCACTAGTCACTACTTTATCTTGTCATATTGCGACTCGGCCTTGATGGAGGCATGTTTGGGTGCATCTATCATCTCTACCAATGCACGGAGAACAGGGCCTTCGCCCATAGGATCGTTTGTCCATTGCGGACGGTTGTAGTAGAAGGTGAGCGAGGGCATGATGCCTGTGCCTGCACAGATGGCGGTCACATCGCCTTCGGGTGATACTTTGGTGAAGATACCCTTCAATCCCTGCCAAGCTACATGGATGAAGTCGAGGTGCAACCAACCTGCCTTCACACCGCGTGCCATACCACATACAAACATGGCAGTACCTGTCACCTCTTCGTATGAATCTGTCTTGTCGAGCAACTGATGCCAAAGTCCGTTGGCACCTTGGTAGCGGGCCACACCTTCGGCTTGCATCTGGAAGTTCTTCAATACATCCTCGCGCATCGGGTGGGAGAGAGGCATTTTCTGAAGCAGGTCGGCCGTAGCCATGAACACCCATCCATTGGCACGGCTCCAATGAGCCACTCCATTAGCCTTTGTGTCGGTATGGTAGCAATGGTAATAGAGTTGTTTTTCGGGACACCACAAATAGCGTGTATAGTTAAGTATCTGATTGGCTGCATCGGTAAAGTAGCTGATGTCGCCCGTCACCTCGCCCATGTTCACAAGGAAAGAAAGTGCCATGTAGGCATCGTCGGCCCACACTGTATTTTCGTGTGGCCAAAGGCGTGCAATGGTGCCGTCGGCCAATCGTGGCTCTGCGTGGCGTATGTGCTGGTCAGTCGAGGTTATGTATTGCTCGAATGCCTTGTTCGGATGACGCTTGTTCAACACCACCAGACTGGCTCCCATCGGGCCGTTGTCATCCAATCGCTTGTTGCGGAAAATCATGTGCCAGTTGATGTTGCGTATGGGCATCCATCCTTCTTCCTTCAATGTCTTGTCAAACAGACTTTTGAAGTACTCTTGGTTTTCGGGACGGAAGATGAAGGTCATGTTTTTCAGTACAAAATCCTCGTACTTTTTCGTACCCAGCTTGTCGCCCAACTCCATCAATGCCAGGTTTGTCACTCCGTTGGTGTAGTGCCAGTCGAGGTATTTGCTCTTTACCTTCACGTTGATATCGGGTTTCATTCCTTTGAGCGAGGTGTAAGTTTCACCTGTCTCTTTGTTTACGAAGTCGTAGGTAGTGCTGGCCACAATGCGGTCGGCAATCTTGATGGCCCGTTCGCGTGCCTCTTCACCCGTTTGTGCACAGAGTGTGCATGTGGTCAAGAGGGTAAAGGCGAACACAAGGGTAGATTTTACTGTTTTGTTCATATCGTGTATGGTTTTAGTTATAGTTATTGATGCTATTCATGCAAAACAAAAATGTGCTGATGTGCCACGCAAAGTGATTAGCACATCAGCACATTGGCATTATTTGCACGTTGATTTCTTATCCCAAGTATTTCAACAGGATTTTGCTTCCTGGGTCGTTCTTGATTTTGCGGAGAGATTTCTCCTTAATCTGACGTACACGCTCGCGGGTAAGTCCGAGTTGGTCGCCGATTTCTTCCAATGACTTCTCGTGGCATCCGATGCCGAAGGACATTACGATTACCTTCTTTTCTCTATCTTTCAGTACTGCTGACAGGATGTTATCCAACTCTGAGCAGAGCGATTCCTTATCCATGGGACTGTCCGTGTGAGGAGCATCGTCGTTGGTAAGCACGTCCAGCAAGCAGTTTTCTTCTCCATCCTGGAAAGGTGCGTCTACGGATACTTGGCGTCCGCTCACGCGCATCACTTCTGAAATCTTGTCTTCCTCGATATTCAACTCTTCGGCCAATTCGGCTACAGAGGGACGGCGTTCGTTCTCTTGCTCAAATTTGGAGAGTACCTTATTTATCTTGTTTACTGAACCAACTTGATTGAGGGGCAAGCGCACGATTCGTGATTGTTCGGCCAATGCTTGCAGAATGGATTGGCGAATCCACCACACGGCGTAGCTGATGAACTTGAATCCGCGTGTCTCATCAAACTTTTGCGCAGCCTTTATCAAACCGATGTTTCCCTCGTTGATAAGGTCTTGCAAGCTAAGTCCTTGGTTCTGATACTGCTTGGCTACCGACACGACGAATCGCAAGTTGGCTTTTGTCAACTTCTCCAATGCGCGTTGGTCACCTTGGCGGATACGTTGCGCCAACTCTACTTCTTCTTCAACAGAAACTAATTCTTCCTTACCAATCTCCAGCAAATATTTGTCGAGCGCTTCGCTGCTTCGATTGGTAATACTTTTCGTGATTTTAAGTTGTCTCATTATCCAAAATCGATTTTGAGGTGCAAAGGTACGGATTATTTATGAATTATCATTATACTTGTGATAGAAAAAATAAAAAAAGGTTTAAGGGGAAGGTAAATTTGATTTCGAGGCAATGACTTCAGACGATGGCTTTTTGTTCAAAAGTTTAAATGTTTGTGTCTAAAGAATAACCGCATTGCCTCGTCAACTCGTTAACTTGTCTCCTTGTCACTTAAATTATTCCTTTCCTTCTCCTTCGCGCAAGATGATGGTGGTGGCACCGATGGTGATGATGGCTCCCTCGTTGATGCGTACGCGGTCTTTCGGACCCAATATTTCGTTCATCAGAAAGGTGCCCGTGTTGCTCAATCCGTCGCGCAGGGTGTAGATGAGTTTGCCTTGCTTGTTGCGGCTTACGTTGATGATGCAATGGTGGCGATCCATGCTGGGGTCAGCTGTTTCGATGGGTACGGCAATGTTGCTCCCCTGGTTCCGTCGTCCAATGGTGTTGTCGCCTTCGTAGAGAGGCAGAACCTGCTTGTATCCGAATACATTTTCCACCACCACAATGCTTCCGCATGCTTCACGGTTTTCCTGTTCATCCACTTTCTCTTCTTTGCGTGTCGCTTTCAGTTTCGACACACCTATACGTATGCCAAACTGTTTTTTGCAGTCGGGGCAGACGAATACCAGTGATTGCCCGTCGGTGTATTGAGTTTCGTCAAAAGTGATGAAGTTCTCGCACTTAGGGCATCTTACTCGTTTCATATTTCATAAAGTTGTCATTCGTCACTACTCACTTTCTTGTCTTCAGCACCCACGCGTCTTTGAAGAGGGGATTCTTTTTCAGTTCATTTACCTTGTCGTATGCCTCGGCTTCAGTATCGAAAGCCTGTAGGGCGATGCGGAAACGTCCGTTACCCTTGATGAGGAATGCCCCTGGATGTCCCTTGGCTGCAAAACTGTCGATGGTGTGTTGTGCATCGCTTTCGGCAGGCACACTTGCAATAATAATGTTGTAGGATGCACTCTTCTTTTGAGGTGCAGGAGCAACATTCGCTACGGGTGCTGGTTCTGCTTTTGCTACGGGTGTAGGTTCAGCTTTCGCCACAGGTGCAGATGCAGGCTTTGCTGCTGGTGTGGGTTCTGCTTTTGCTACAGGAGTAGGTTCAGTCTTTGCAATGGGGGCAGGCTTGGCTGTTGTAGCGGGTTTGGATGCAGGCTTTTCCATGGTCACAGTCGGGGCGGCTTTTGTGGCAGGAGCCTCCATCAAGGTTGTCAGCAGCGACTCTTTCTTAATTTGTTCAAACACACTGATGTCGCCCAACGATGCATAGTTCTCCTCTTCGATGTAGGTGTTGTCCACAGGAGTTGAGAGGAAGAAGAATAACATTACTGCTGCCACGGCTGCAACAGCATTGGTAATCCATTCGTGGCGTATCTTGATGGTGATGGTGCGGTCTTTCTCTTCCTTCTCCATTACTGGAGCCTCTATGACCTTTGTTTCCACTTCCACGCGTGGTGCAGGCTTTTGCTTACGCTCCTCCTCCAGCATAGCCAGTGTCTTCATCTCCACAGCACCCAATCCGTACAGGGCAGGTGTTATCACCCCGTTTTCTGTGGGGTCGAACTGGTATTCGCCCACGATGGTGCGTCGGAGTGTGCCAATCCCATGCAGTTCCACTTGGCCTTCCTTATACAGCTCTTGACTCAACTTTTCGATGGCTGCTTCGGCCAGTCGGTTAGCCTCGGGGTAGGTGGCATCGTGTGTCAGCATGTAGGATTGAACCAACAGCCCATCGTTGATTTTCAATTGCGAATTGAAACCGATGGTACGGTATGGTGGCAGAAAAGTCTTTTCCTCTTCTATCCACCGTGCGGGTGTGTGATTGGTGACGAATCCTCCGAATTGTGGCAGGATTACGCAATCATTTTCCACCAGCAGTGCCTCGATGTGTTTGGTAAGTTCTTTCATCGTTTTTCACTTTATCCGGCAAAGATAATTATTTATTTTTAATAATTCACCATTTATTGGCCGTTTTTCACAGAAAAAATCCTTATTTCGGTGCTTTCATATAGAGGAATACGGCAATGATGGTGTACAGTATGTTGGGTATCCACACGGCCATCATGGGGTGCATGTTGCCGTTGACGGAGAAGGTGGACGATACGGTTTGGAAGAGGATGTAGGAGAAACTGAGTCCAAGTCCGATACCGAGGTTGAGTCCCATTCCTCCCTTGGTCTTCTTGCACGAGAGGGTGAGTCCGATGGTGGTAAGGATGAAGGCGGCAAAGGACATGGCGATGCGCTTGTGGTACTCGATTTCGAACTCCTTGACGTTGGCAATGCCGCGTGCCTTCTGCTTGGCAATGTAGGTGCTCAGTTCGGGGCTGGTCATCGTCTCCTGTTGGTTTTTGGCGATGAGGAAGTCTGCCGGCTCCATGGCGATGATGGTGTCCATGGATTTGCCGCTGGTGATGATTTCGCGTTGTCCTTCGAGGTTGCGTATCATGTAGTCCTTCAGCTTCCATTTATACTGTCCGCCTCCGATGGTGTCGTAGGTGATGGAGCGTGCGGTGAGGTGGGAGACGAGTTTCTTGTCGTCGAACTTGTCGAGCGAGAAGCGGTATCCCGTCTTGTTGAAGTCCTCGTAGCGCTCAATGTAGGCTATCACGTCGGGCTCGACGGCCATCTGAATATTGCGGGCATAATCTACTTTTTTCTTCTTGATGTATTTCTCGGAGAATTCGAGACGCACTATACTTCCTTTGGGGATGACGTAGGAACTGAGTCCGTAGGAGAGGAGGGCAATGATAGCGGCCGAAATCATATAGGGGCGCATCAGACGCTTGAGGCTCATGCCACAGGAGAACATGGCGATGATTTCGGAGTTCTCGGCCAACTTCGAGGTGAAGAATATGACGGCAATGAAGACAAACAGGGCGCTGAAAAGGTTGGCAAAGTAGGGGATGAAGTTGAGGTAGAATTCGAAAATAATACTCTTCAACGGTGCGTTGTGCTCCACGAAGTTGTCGATATGTTCATTGATGTCGAACACTACGGCAATACTCAGTATCAGGGCAATGGAGAAGAAATAGGTGCCCAGAAACTTGACGATGATGTAGCGGTCGAGCCTTGTGAGGAGTTTCATTATTGTCGTTTATCTTTTAATTCTTAATTTTTAATTCATTACAGTCTTGTCGAAATGCGCTTCATCATCATGGGTTTCCATGTGGAGAAGTCGCCTGCTATGATGTGCTTGCGTGCTTCGCCCACAAGCCACAGGTAGAAGGCAAGGTTGTGCACCGAGGCAATCTGCATGGCCAGCAGCTCTTGTGCATGGAAGAGGTGGCGCAGGTAGGCTTTGGTGTAGAGGGTGTCGACCACTGATGCTCCGTCAGCTTCGATGGGCGAGAAGTCGGTCTCCCACTTCTTGTTCTTCATATTGATGATGCCGTCCTTGGTAAAGAGCATTCCGTTGCGTCCGTTGCGGGTAGGCATTACGCAATCGAACATGTCCACACCGCGCTCGATGCCTTCGAGCAGATTCATCGGAGTGCCTACGCCCATCAGGTAGCGTGGCTTGTCGGTGGGGAGTATTTCATTCACCACCTCTATCATTTCGTACATCTTCTCGGTAGGTTCGCCCACGGCAAGGCCACCGATGGCATTTCCTTCGGCTCCCTTGGATGCGATGAACTCGGCCGAACGTCGGCGAAGGTCGGGGTAGACACATCCTTGTACGATGGGGAAGAGCGACTGGTGGTAGCCATACTTCGGCTCCGTTTCGTTGAATCGTGTGAGGCAACGGTCGAGCCAACGGTGAGTCATCTCCATTGACTTGCGGGCATAGTCATAGTCTGCATCGCCAGGGGTGCACTCGTCGAAAGCCATCATGATGTCGGCTCCGATGGTGCGCTCGATGTCCATCACCCGCTCGGGTGTGAACAGGTGCTTGCTTCCGTCGATGTGCGAGCGGAACTCTACACCCTCTTCCTTCATCTTGCGGATGCCCGAGAGGGAGAACACCTGAAAGCCGCCACTATCGGTCAGCATCGGTCGGTCGAAGCCATTGAACTTGTGCAAGCCTCCTGCCTTCTCGATGACATCGAGTCCCGGACGCAGATAGAGGTGATAGGTGTTTCCAAGGATGATTTGTGCCTTGATGTCGTCCTTCAACTCAGTCAAGTGTACACCTTTCACGCTTCCCAATGTGCCTACAGGCATGAAGATGGGAGTCTCTATCTGTCCGTGGTCGGTAGTGATAAGGCCGGCACGCGCGTTCGATTTTGAATCGGTATATTGAAGTTCAAATTTCATGCGTTTTTTTCTGTGTCTGAGAAAAATTCTTTCCTCGTGGGAGAGAAAAATCTCTCTCGTTTGACTCTTATTTCTGTTTTTTCTTATCCTCGATAGTCAAGTTGATGGCTCCCTCTACTTTTTCGTCGAGTAAGGCAATGTCGAGCACCTCCTTCACGTTGTCCACATAGTGGAAGGTGAGGCCCTTGAGGTAGAGTGCGGGGATTTCCTCAATGTTCTTCTTGTTCTCCTTGCAGAGGATGATTTCCTTGATGCCTGCACGCTTGGCGGCGAGGATTTTCTCCTTGATACCGCCCACGGGGAGTACTTTGCCACGAAGGGTGATTTCGCCCGTCATGGCAATGTTGGCCTTCACCTTGCGTTGGGTGAGTGCCGATGCGAGCGAGGTGGCCATGGTGATACCTGCCGACGGGCCATCCTTGGGGATAGCTCCCTCGGGCACATGGATGTGGATGTTCCAATTGTCGAATATCTCGTTGTCGATATGGAGCAAGTGGGTGTGAGCCTTCAGGTATTCAAGCGCCAGCATGGCCGACTCCTTCATCACATCGCCCAAGTTACCCGTGAGGGTGAGTTTGCCTCCCTTGCCTTTGCTGAGGCTTGTCTCCACAAAGAGGATTTCGCCACCAACGGCCGTCCATGCCAAGCCTGTCACCACGCCTGCATAGTCGTTGCCTTGGTAGATGTCGCGACTGTATTCGGGCACTCCCAACAATTCGCGTACGTCGGCAGGCTTGATGTCGCGATGAAGTGTGTATCCTTGTGTGGCAATATCTTTGGCTATGCGGCGCATGAGTTTGCCAATCTTCTTGCTGAGTTCGCGCACACCGCTTTCGCGTGTATAATTTTCGATGATGAATTCGATGGCAGCCTTGTTGAGCTTCACGTCGGTCTTCTTCAATCCCACATTCTCCATTTCCTTGGGGATAAGGTGTCGGCGGGCAATTTCAATTTTCTCTTCGGTGATGTATCCGCTCACTTCGATAAGCTCCATACGGTCGAGCAGAGGCGAGGGGATAGATGCCAGGTTGTTGGCCGTGGCGATGAACATCACCTTTGAGAGGTCGTAATCCACTTCGAGGAAGTTGTCGTGAAAGGCTTTGTTCTGCTCAGGGTCAAGCACTTCGAGGAGTGCCGAAGCTGGGTCGCCCTGGTGTGTCATCTGTGCTATCTTGTCTATCTCGTCGAGGATAAAGACGGGGTTGTTTGACCCTGCTTTGCTGATGCTCTTGATGATGCGTCCGGGCATGGCTCCAATGTAGGTGCGACGGTGTCCGCGAATCTCGGCTTCGTCGTGAAGACCACCAAGAGATACACGTACATACTTGCGTTTCAAGGCATCGGCAATGCTTTTGCCAAGCGATGTCTTACCCACTCCCGGAGGACCATAGAGGCAGAGGATGGGCGACTTCAAATCGCCGCGCATCTTCAGCACGGCCAAGTATTCAATGATGCGCTCCTTCACCTTCTCCAGTCCGTAGTGGTCGCGGTTGAGTGTCTTCTCTGCATTGGTCAGGTTGAGGTTGTCTTCGGTGCACTCGCCCCATGGAAGATTGAGCATAGTCTCCAGGTAGTTGAGTTGCACGTTGTAGTCGGGCGATTGGGGATTGATGCGTTCGGTTTTGGCCAACTCCTTGTCAAAGATGGCTCGCACCTCTTTTGACCAAGCTTTCTTGTCGGCACGCTTCTTCAAGTCGCGCATGTCTTGGTCTTCGCGGTTTCCTCCCAATTCGTCCTGTATGTTCTTGATTTGTTGTTGCAGGAAGTACTCCTTCTGTTGCTGGTCGATATCCTCGCGTGTACGCATTTGGATGTTTGCCTTCAGACGAGCCAATTGCACATCGCGGTTGAGGATTGAGAGCATCTCGTAGGCACGCTTCATCAAGTCACCCTCCTTCAACAGGTTGATTTTGTCAGGGATGGTCGAAATCAAGTTGGTGGCGATGAAGTTGATGAGGAACATCTTGTTGTTGATGTTCTTGATGGCAAATACCGATTGCACGGGGTAATCGGAATTCTTCAGATAGTCGATGGCCAAATCCTTGCAACTGTCCACCACGGCTTCGTATTCGTTGTTGTTGGGTGCAGGGAAGGTCTCATCCAACTTCTCCACACGCCCTTTGAGATAAGGGCTGTGCGAGGTTATTTCGACAAGACGGATGCGCGACATGCCCTGCAGGATGATGGTGGTGGTGCCGTCGGGCATCTCCAATATGCGTATGACCTTTGCGACCGCTCCAACAGAGTAGAGGTCGGCCACATCAGGTTGTTCGATGTCGGGGCGTATTTGGGTGAAAGCGGCTACCTTCTGTTGGTTCTTGAATGCCTGCTTTACCAGCTTCAACGACGATTTGCGTCCGATGGACACGGGTAGTACCATGCCGGGAAACAACACCATGTTGCGCAGGGGTAATATGGGAAGGGTCGATTCGAATTGTTCTTCAAAAATCTGTTCCTCATTGCCGTCGAAATCGGCAATGAGAGAAAACGAACTGTCACTTTCGTTCACTTCTTCAATTTCGCTAAATATGCTTCTCTTCATGTTTCTCTTTAATTCTATATAACCAGCCTCTTTTTACATGCAAAAAGGCTTTTGAAGACTCTGTTTTTCTCTTTTGTTTTTTAATGCGGGCGCAAAGTTAATCATTCCTGTTTAAATAAGGTGTACCTTTTGTCTGAAAATATATAAAAATGCGTATCTTTGCCACCAAATTATAAAAAACAGACGTATGGCCAATCCCTATTTCCAGTTCAAGCAATTCACCGTGTGGCACGACCGTTGTGCCATGAAGGTGGGCACCGATGCCGTCCTTTTAGGTAGTTGGATGCATGTAGAGGGTGCCAAGCGGTTGCTTGATATCGGGTGTGGATGTGGCCTTATAGCGTTGATGGCTGCCCAACGATGCACAGAGGGTAGGGTAGTGGCCGTGGAAATAGATGGTGAAGCAGCATCACAAGCGTACGACAACGTGCAGAAGTCACCTTGGAAAGAACGTGTCGAAGTGGTGCACACAGACATTTGCGACTTTTCGACGGAAGAGGGTTTTGATGTCATATTTTCCAATCCTCCATACTTTGTAAATTCGTTGAAATGTCCTGACAAACAACGCTCGAATGCCCGACATACTGACACGCTCGATTTCGATGCTTTGATGCAGCGTGTTGAATCGTTGCTGAATGTGGATGGAGAATTCTCTGTGGTTATACCCATGGAGGCCGTCAAGGCGTTGAAGGCTTCAGCTATCTCGCATCGGCTCTACCTTTCGCGCGAGACGCATGTCTACACCAAACCAAGCGCACCTGCCAAACGTGCTTTGCTGGCTTTCAGGCGTACGTTGCCAAACACACTTGTTGTTCCTCAAAGGTTAGTGATATATTCATCTCCTGGAGAATATGGTGATGAATATAAAAAGATGGTAAATGATTTTTATTTATGATTATTCATTTTCAGTTTTCTGAGCAACTCCTTGTTCAATACTTGCAAACGACGGTTTTGTGCTGCCAAATCGTCCATGATTGAAGGCCTCAAGTCGTTGAATGCATCAATCACACTTTGCCACACATTCACATTGGTTGCCGGTTTGTCCTCTTGCGAACCAATGATGACTTGCAGTCCCTTTTCGATGATTTCTACTGTGAGGTCGGCTTCGGCCATGACAGGGTCACCATCGAAATGGATTACTCCAGGCTTGCTACGATGGATTTTCAACCGTTTGCATCGCAGAGTTTTGATTTTGCTATTCTGGTCAATCGTGCCATTGATCATTTGAAACGAGATGGCGGGTGCATCCAGCATGGTGAATGGCTCCATGATGATGACATCCATCAGCCCGTCGCATAACGATGCTTTAGGGGCGATGTAAAAATTATTGCCGTATTGCGAAGCATTTGCACAGGTGATTAGGAAGGCCTCGTACTTCATGCTTCCATCCTCGTTTTCAATCTCGTAAGTCTCGGGTTCGTATCTCAACCCTTCGCGTAAGGTGTTTTCAATGTAGGTGGATATGCCCCGCTTGCCTGCTTGGGCAAACTTCATGCTGATGAATGCATCAAATCCTACGCCACAGGTGCAGAAAAAGGGGATGTCGTTGATTTTTCCGTAATCTATTGTTTCTACGACACATTGGTTGATAACCTCGATTGCCTTCTGCACATCCATGGGAATGCGGAGATGGCGGGCCAATCCATTGCCCGAGCCGCAAGGGATGATGCCCAAGACAGTGTTGGAGTGCACAAGGGCACGTGCCGTCTCGTTGATAGTGCCATCGCCTCCCACGGCCACCACAATGTCTACTCCATCAGCCGCACATTGGGCTGCAATTTCAGTAGCATGACCTGCATATTGGGTGGGGATGATACTGATGTCGAACTTCTCATTGTTGGCATACTTCTTTATCTTTTCCGTCACACCTTTTTTATTTTGTGTGCCGGAAATCGGGTTGACAATGAAAGTAACACGTTTCTTTGTATTCATCAGCAATCGTCGTTTCAATTTATCTCTTCAAGAGTGCAAAGATAATTCTTTTCTTTTAAAAACCATATTGCTTTCCGATAGTTTTGTCCTCATCCATGTTTTTTTTAAAACAATTTGTCAATTTTAGAATTAATTTTGTTACCTTTGCGCCCTATTTTGGTGTTGTTTAAACATTTTTTTGTGAAAAGAATAAAATAAGTTACCAATTTTTGAAATGCAAGCCAACGGGTTTGCTGAAATAATATGGGAATATTAAATGAAAGATTAGCAAAATACACGTTGCCGCAAGAGTACATGGCAAAAGGCGTGTATCCCTATTTTCGGACAATCAACAGCCATCAGGACACAGAGGTGGAGATGGATGGAAAAAGAATCTTGATGTTCGGCTCCAACGCTTATTTGGGACTCACTTATGACCGCCGCATCATGGATGCTGCCATTGCCGCTACCGAAAAGTATGGTACAGGATGTGCAGGTTCGCGTTTCCTTAATGGCACACTCGACATCCACGTCCAACTCGAAAAGGAGTTGGCTGCCTTTGTGGGTAAGGACGATGCACTCTGCTTCTCAACGGGCTTTACCGTCAACGAAGGTATCATCCCTGCCCTTGTCGGACGAGGCGATTATATCATTTGTGACGACCGCGACCATGCTTCCATCGTGGACGGACGCCGACTTTCGGCTGCTACCCAACTCAAGTTCAAGCACAACGATATGGAGGACTTGGAAAAGAAACTCCGCCGTTGCGAACCCGATGCAGTGAAACTTATTGTTGTGGACGGTGTGTTCTCTATGGAGGGCGACTTGGCCAACTTGCCCGAGATTGTGCGTCTGAAGAAGAAGTACGATGCCTGCATCTATGTGGACGAGGCACATGGCTTGGGTGTGTTCGGCAAGAACGGACGCGGTGTGTGCGACCACTTTGGCGTTACCGACGATGTCGACCTCATCATGGGTACCTTCAGCAAGTCGTTGGCCAGCATCGGAGGATTCATTGCCGGAAACAAGGAAATCATCAATTGGCTCAAGCATACAGCACGCAGCTACATCTTCCAGGCAAGCAGCACTCCTGCTGCTACAGCTTCGGCTATGGAGGCCCTGCATATCCTTCAGAATGAACCCGAGCGCATCGAGGCCCTGTGGAATATCACAAACTATGCGCTTGAGCGTTTCCGTCAGGCTGGGTTTGAAATCGGCGAGACAGAATCGCCCATCATCCCCCTGTATGTGCGCGACACGGAGAAGACATTCATCGTCACCAAAATGGCATTCGACGAAGGCATCTTCATCAATCCCGTTATCCCTCCTGCCTGTGCCCCCGACGACACACTCGTGCGTGTGGCGCTGATGGCTACACACACCAAGGAGCAGGTGGATACCGCCGTGGAGAAACTGACCAAGTGCTTCAAGCAATTGGAGATATTGAAGTAAGGGAATACATTCATACCATGGTTGATGAGGGCATTTGTTGCACCTTTGTCAACCATGTGTGTTTTTATGAATAATTCAAGTTTCGCAAGTAGGAACTTGCGAAGGAGTTAAAGGAGTTACCGGCTCTTCGAGCCTAGGAGTTAGAGCCACCATACCTTAATGAAACAATCATAAGAGGTTTTCGATGAGCGGAGCGAATAATAGTTTGGCAAATTATGCAAGCAATACATTTGGCTTTAACTCCTTTAACTCCAAGCGAAGCGATAACTCCTTTAACTCCAAAAGGTTGTACATGCGAAATTTAAATGAATAACTATAACGCTACGAATATGAAAAAACTTTTGGGTACTATGTTGGCAAGCCTGTTTTCTTTCGCCCTTATGGCGCAGGATTTCGCAGGATACAGCGACCGTACGACCGTTTACGAGACATTCCAACCTGCCCGTGTCACTCTGACAACGGGAAGTGTGAATTTCCAGAAAGAGGCCAACGTGTTTCTGAAGAATGGCAAACTGCTCTTCAAGAAGGGCTCAACAAACATGGAGGCTGACATGCGGCAGATTACGTCCGTCGAGTTCAGCGACAAGTCCTATATCTGCATCGACGACATGTTGGCTACCGTCATCGACACTGTGGGAGCGAATCGCATCCTTTGTACCACTCTTATCGATTTGGTGGCCTACGAGAATCAGAAGGTGAACGACCGCATGATTTCCAATGTCACCATGGGTGGCAATTATGTGGATGCCTCCAGCGCAGGAGTGATAGATTCGGATTACCTCTATCCCCTTGTCAACAAATATTATTTTGAAGTCAATGGCAAAATCATCGAGGCACACGAGCGTGTCATCAAGCGTTTGTTGCCCAAGGACAAGCGAAGCCGTTTCGACTTCCTGATGAAGACCCCCGACTTTACCTTGGCCGACAAGGAGTGCCTGCGCCAAGTGCTCGAACTCTTCGATAAGGAGAAGAAGTGATTTTTTCTTCAGGGAGATAAAAAGGGGAGATAAAAGGAGATAGGCCGCTTCCGCTCCCTTGGGGAGATAAAGGCCGATAGTTCTACACGTAGGGGCAGACCTATGTGTCTGCCCAAATGAACTTGTTTGCCAATATTGGGCGAACCTATATGTTCGCCCCTACGGCATGTATAATAACTATTGGCTTTAACTCCTTAGCAAGCTCTGCTTGCGATAACTCCCTTTAACTCCTCTAACACCTTTAATAGAATGAACATCATCAACATCAATTCCCTCGACCATCCCGGTGTGGAGGTATTCAGCACCCTCACCGAGGCCCAGTTGCGCAATCGCATCGAGCCTGAGAAGGGCGTGTTCATTGCCGAAAGTCCCAAGGTGATACATGTGGCACTGAATGCAGGCTATCAGCCCTTGGCCCTCCTGTGCGAAGAGAGGCACATCACCGGCGATGCAGCCGACATCATTGCCCGTTGTGGCGACATCCCCGTCTACACCGGCAATCGCGACCTGTTGGCTTCGCTCACCGGCTACACCCTTACGCGAGGCGTACTCTGCGCCATGCGTCGTCCCCCTATGCGCACCGTCGAGG
Source organism: Bacteroidaceae bacterium (assembly GCA_017517605.1). Taxonomy (GTDB): domain Bacteria; phylum Bacteroidota; class Bacteroidia; order Bacteroidales; family Bacteroidaceae; genus Phocaeicola_A. The sequence goes on along the minus strand of JAFWYQ010000028.1, from coordinate 14,341 downwards.
AGGTGTGTGCCCATGCCCGTCGTGTGGTGGTGATTGATGGCGTGGTGGACACCACCAACATTGGCGCCATCTTCCGCTCTGCCGCAGCCTTGGGTATCGATGCCGTACTGCTCACACCCACCTCGTGCGACCCCCTCAACCGCCGTGCCGTACGTGTATCCATGGGTTCCGTCTTCCTGCTTCCCTGGACATGGATTGACCATCCCATCGAGCCACTCACCTCCCTTGGTTTCCGCACTGCCGCCATGGCACTTACCGACAACTCCGTCTCCATCGACCACCCCTCGCTCACATCCGAACCCCGCCTGGCCATCATCATGGGCACCGAGGGCGATGGCCTCTCACCCGATGTCATTGCCAAGGCCGACTATGTAGTGCGCATCCCCATGCATCACCAAGTAGACTCCCTCAACGTAGCAGCCGCCTCCGCCGTAGCCTTTTGGGAACTGAGGAAGAGGTGAAGGCAGAAAAACTGAATCATTGGTGTCCGGTAAACGTCTATAAGCCTCTGTTTATACGAAATTTAGAGGTTTGCAAGCCTCTTTTTTGTGCTTTCTCGTTCTTGCCATTCTGAGGACTTCGTGCGAAAAATGACAAAGATGAAAGTACAGAAGTGGGGCTTGTACATCTTTAAAAGACTCAAGAATAGAGAATTATAGGTGTTTACCAGACACCTATAATATTTAATCAATTCTCAAGGCCTTGCTACGCCACAAGGGAGGGGAGTAGATAGTGCTACAGGCTTTGAACCTTAAACTTTGAACTTTGAACCTCACATTTCACTCCTTCCCCTTGGGAGGAGGCTGGGATGGAGTCTGTAATAAAACAAAGGGTGAACCAATTGCTTGATTCACCCTTCTTCCTTTTTTTGATATGTGTGAGGAGTCTCTTACTTGCGGTAGTTGGCCAACTTGTCGGCATTGAACTTGCGGATGAAGTTGAAGTGCTTCTCCACTTCGCTCTCGGCGTAGTTGACGTATACCTCGAGGCTCTTGGCAAACATGTCGGGAGCCTTGGTGGCATCTTGCAGCAGGAGGTGGCACATCACGTTCACGGCGGCCATTTCGTAGAGGCGACGGGCAAGGAAGTCGAGAGTCTCCTGGTCGTTCATCTCCTTCACGGCGTTGGTGCAGGCGGCAAACTTGTTGGTCATCTCCTTGATGCGGTTCATGTAGCCATCGTACTCGGGCAGGGTGGGGAGGAGTTCGTAGTCTCTCAGCGTTGCCAGGTAGCTACCGTTGGTTACATAACGGATGGCGGCTACGGTCTGCAACTGGGTGGTACCCTCGTAGATGCTGGTGATGCGTGCGTCGCGATAGATGCGCTGGCAGGCATACTCGAGCATGAAGCCCGAACCTCCGTGGATTTGGATACAGTCGTAGGCATTCTGGTTGCAATACTCGGAGTTCATACCCTTGGCAAGGGGAGTGAAGGCATCGGCCAGCTTGGCGTACTTCTTCTGCTCCTGACGCTCTTCGGGAGTGAGCTTGCGCTCGCGGGCAATGTCGTCGAGTGCCTTGTAGATGTCCACATAGCGTGAGGTCTGATAGAGCAGGGCACGTCCGGCATCGAGCTTGGCCTTCATGATGGCCAGCATGTCGTACACGGCGGGGAATTCGATGATGGCCTTGCCGAACTGCTTACGATCCTTGGCATAAGCCAAACCTTCGTTGTATGCGGCTTGTGAAAGACCTACTGACTGGGCGGCAATACCCAGACGGGCACCGTTCATCAATGCCATCACATACTTGATAAGACCCAACTTGCGGTCGCCACAGAGTTCGCACTTGGCATTCTTGTACACCAATTCGCAGGTGGGTGAACCATGGATACCGAGCTTGTTCTCGATGCGGCGCACATCCACACCGCCATCGCGCTTGTCGTAGATGAACATGGAGAGTCCGCGGCCATCCTTAGTGCCCTCCTCTGAACGGGCAAGCACGAGGTGGAGGTCAGCGTCGCCATTGGTGATGAATCGCTTCACACCATTCAGGCGCCAGCAGTTGTTCTCCTCGTCGAAGGTTGCCTTCAGCATCACGCTCTGGAGGTCAGAGCCTGCATCCGGCTCGGTGAGGTCCATCGACATGGTTTCGCCTGCACAGATGCGGGGGATGAAACGGCTGTGCTGGTCCTCGTTGCCAAACTCGTAGAGAGTCTCAATACAATCCTGAAGTGACCAGATGTTGCCGAATCCTGCATCTGCAGCAGCCACCACCTCGGCACACATGGTGTAGGGAGTGATGGGGAAGTTCAAGCCACCATAACGGCGAGGCATGGTCATACCATTCAAGCCTGCCTTTACCATGGCATCGAGGTTCTGCTCGGTGCCACTGGCGTAGCGCACACGGCCATTCTCGCAATGAGGACCTTCTGCATCTACACCCTCAGCATTGGGGGCAATGATTTCGCCAGTGATTTCACCGGTAATCTCCAGCACCTTGTCGTAAGAATCCATTGCGTCAGCATAGTCTTCGGGCGCATAGTCATACTTACCTTTATCTTCATATCCACGTTCCTTCAGTTCGCAGATGCGCTCCATCATAGGGTTGTTCAGATGGAACTTAAGTTCGGGGACTTCGCTATAATAATTTGCCATAAGTTATTTCTTTTCTTTATCTAAGTTTATCCAAATTTTGTAGATACAAATGGAATAGTAAATTGCAATAATTTCAAAGATTAATTTTTTACCTATCGCCCAATCGGGTACTAATGACAAATAAATACCCGCCAGAACTGTGAGAACGAAAAATATTAGGAGTATAACATCTTTTTTCATATTAATTACTTACTTGCTATTCTGTTTGTAATACTTAATCATCTTAGGAACCACCTCTTCCACAGTGCCATTGATGACGTAGTCGGCAATGGTGTTGATGGGGGCATTCGGGTCGTTGTTGATAGAGATGATGATACCTGCCTCCTGCATACCGGCAATGTGCTGGATTTGTCCGCTGATACCACATGCAATGTAGAGCTTGGGACGCACGGTGACACCTGTCTGGCCAATCTGACGATCGTGGTCGCAGAAGCCTGCATCCACGGCGGCACGGCTGGCACCTACCTCGGCGTGAAGCTCCTTGGCAAGGTCGAACAACATGTCGAAGCCTTCCTTTGACCCCATACCATATCCACCGGCAATCACGATGGGAGCACCCTTCAAGTTGTGCTTGGCCTTCTCCACGTGACGGTCGATAACTTTTACCACATAGTCAGTTTCGGGCACATACTTGGCTACGTCGTGACGGATAACTTCGCCCTTGTAGTTGGGGTCGAGGATTTCCTTCTTCATCACACCCTCGCGCACAGTAGCCATCTGAGGACGGTTGTCGGGGTTGACGATGGTAGCCACGATGTTACCACCGAAGGCGGGACGAATCTGATAGAGCAGATTTTCATATACCTTGCCGGCCTTCTTGTCTTCGTATTCACCAATTTCGAGTGAAGTACAGTCCGCGGTCAATCCGCTGAAGAGGGCTGAAGAGACGCGAGGACCGAGGTCGCGACCGATAACGGTAGCACCCATCAGGCAGATTTGAGGCTTCTCTTCCTTGAACAGATTCACCAACACCGAGGTGTGAGGCAATGAAGTATAGGGGAACAAGCCCTCAGCATCGAACACATGGAGAGTGTCCACACCATAGGGCATCACTTGCTTTTCTACGCCGTCCAATCCGCTTCCCACGGCTACGGCTTCCAACTGGCAACCCAATTGGTTGGCCAGCTTGCGACCTTTGGTCAGGAGTTCGAGGCTCACATCGGCTACAGTTTGGCCTTCGAGCTCGAGATATACATATACGTTATTCATATTCTTTTTTGTTAGTTGACGAGTTGACGAGTTAACGAGTTGACGAGGTTATACGCCGAATGGCCTTGTTAACTTGTCAACTTGTATCTTGTCAACTTAGATTTTATCCAATCGTATGATTCTCCAACAATTCTACAATCAAGCCTTCGATGTCGGCATCGCTACCGCTGAGAGTCTTGCTCTCCTTGGCTTGGAAAGAGATGTTCCGGATAGCCTTCACCTTGGTGGGTGAGCCTGAAAGACCACATTGCTTGAGGTCGCCATCCACATCGGCCACGCTCCATTCAGTGATGTTCAGGTAGGCATTCTTGTCGTACAACTCAGCGTAGGGCAGGGCGGCACCATCCTTGGTGATGGCGGCTTTTTCCTGTGCACCAAGGGCTCGCTTGTACTTCATCACCAGCTTGGCGTTGCGCGGACGGCAGGGAGCTGCACTTCCGTTCACGGTGATGACGATGGGCAGAGGACCCTCTACCGTCTCCACACCGCCATCGATGTGGCGCTTCACGGTGATGCGCTTGTCGGCGAGGTTCACATCAAGGATTTCCTCAGCGTAAGTAATCTGAGTCAAGCCCAGCTTCTCGGCCACTTGAGGACCTACCTGTGCCGTGTCTCCGTCGATAGCTTGGCGTCCGCCGATGATGATGTCATACTCGCCAATCTTCTTGATGGCCGTAGCCAAGGCGTATGATGTGGCCAGTGTATCGGCACCGGCAAAAGCACGATCGGTCAACAGATAACCATTGTCGGCTCCGCGGAAAAGACCTTCGCGGATAACTTCAGCGGCACGTCCAGGACCCATTGTCAGAATGGTGATGGTTGAGCCGGGATGGGCATCTTTCAGTCTCAAGGCCTGCTCCAGTGCGTTCAGGTCCTCGGGGTTGAAGATGGCAGGCAGGGCAGCACGGTTCACCGTACCCTCTGCAGTCATGGCATCTTTCCCCACATTACGTGTGTCGGGTACTTGCTTGGCCAATACTACAATCTTTAAACTCATCTTTTATTGGTTTTAAGAATTAATATAATGTATTCATTTTCTCAACGGTTGCGTACAAGAGGTGGTTTAAAGTTCAAAGTTTAAAGTTCAAGGTTCAAAGTTCAAAGAACTCTTCATTCTTCACTCTTCACTCTTCACTCGTAGCTTGTAGCTCGTCACATTTGAGTTCTGAGTTTTGAGTGCTTTGAACCCTTAAACATCGTCAACTTGTTAACTTGTCAACTCGTCAACTGAATTTACTCGTCACTCTTCGCAACCAAGGGGCAAAAGTACGCAAAACACTCCAACTAGCAAAGATTTTTGGGGTAAAATTGCACACTTTTGTCTATTTTGAGCAAAAATAAGGTGTAATAGTGTAGTCTTTTCTCCCATTAGAGGGGATAATTTTTCTATATTACCTAAAAAGTTTTTTTCCCCTACCTGAGAAATATTTTTTCCTCGTTGGCGAAAAAAATAAACTTTTTCAGATTGAATTCAGAGTTTTTCTCTATTTTTGCAACATCAATATATTGAAAAACTATGAAGATACTGCTTGTAGAAGACGAACCTGCCCTGCAGGAGGTGGTGCGCCGCTCGTTGGAGAAGGAACGCTACGTGGTGGAGGTGGCCGACACCTGCATTGCGGCCATGCGCAAGGTGAATGCCTATGCCTACGATTGCATCCTGCTCGATATCATGCTGCCCGATGGTAGCGGCCTCCAGTTGCTTGAGCACTTGAAGAAGATGCAGAAGCAGGAGAGTGTCATCATCATTTCGGCCAAAGATTCGCTCGACGATAAGGTGGCAGGCCTTGAATTGGGTGCCGACGACTACTTGCCCAAGCCTTTCCACTTGGCGGAATTGCATGCTCGTATTCGTAGTGTCATCCGCCGTGGCCAACGGAGTGGGGAGATGGAAATCGTGGTGGGCAACCTCACTATCGACCCCGACAAGCACCGCGTCCGTGTGGGCGAGGAGGTGCTCGACCTTGGCCGTAAGGAGTACGACATACTGCTCTACTTCGTCAACCGTCGGGGTCACCTCGTGAAGAAGGAGGTGCTTGCCGAAGCCGTATGGGGCGACGACATCGACCAGGCCGACAGCTTCGACTTCATCTATGCCCAACTGAAAAACCTCCGTCGCAAACTCACCGCCGCCGGTGCCGAGGTAGAGATTAAGACGGTGTATGGATTTGGATATAAATTGATATGAACAGGAGTAAAAGGAGTTAAAGGAGTTAGCGGCTCTGACGAGCCTAGGAGTTAAAGCCAATAGTGCAGCTTGCATATGATGGCAAAACATTTGGCTTTAACTCCTAGCGAAGCGATAACTCCTATAACTCCTCTAACCCCCAAAAACAGACCTTATGACCCTCACAACCCGCATCATCCGCCGTGTATCGGCCATCCTGTTTGTAGTGCTCACCCTGTGGTCGGTGCTCTTCTATGCCGTCATGGAGGAGGAGATTATCGACGAGGTGGACGACGCCATCGACCTCTATACCGAGAATGTAATCACCCGCTACTTGGCAGGTAAAGAACTGCCATCTGTGGATAACGGTACGAACAACAGCTACCACCTTGTGGAGGTGACGGACGAGTATGCCCGCACGCATCCCCACCTCAGCTACACCGACGAAATGCGCTACATTGCCGACAAGAAGGAGACGGAGCCGGCACGTGTGTTGAAGACCATCTTCCGTACCGAAAACGGGCAATGGCACGAACTGACCGTGGCAACTCCCACCATCGAGAAACGCGACCTGATGGAGGCCGTGGCCTATTGGGTGCTGGGGCTTTACCTTGCCGTGGTTCTCACCATCATTGTGGTGAATGCGTGGGTCATCCGTCGCTCGATGCGTCCGCTATATCGCCTGCTTGGTTGGCTCGACCGCTACAATATCAACGAGCATACTGAGGCGCTGGAGAATCCAACAAAGGTAACGGAGTTCCGCACGCTGAACGAGACCATCCAACGCTTCTCGCAACGAAACCAAGAACTCTTTGAGCAACAGAAACGCTTCATCGGCGATGCTTCGCACGAATTGCAGACACCCATCGCCATCTGCCAGAACCGCCTGGAGATGCTATGCGACTCGGATATGACGGAGGAGCAGATGGGAGAGATTTTCAAGACGATACAGACACTGGAGCACATGTCGGAGTTGAACCGTTCGCTCCTCTTCCTCTCGAAGATTGACAACGGACAATTCCCCGACACGATGCCCGTCGATATGGCCTCCCTCGCTCAACAAACGCAAGTGGAGTATCGTCGCATGGCATCCGAAAAGCGTGTGTCCGTAGCCATCCGTGCCGAAGGACATCCCGTATGGCAGATGAATCCCGCCCTTGCCAAAGCCCTTGTGCAAAACCTCTATCGCAATGCCATCATCCATAATCTGGACGAAGGTGGCGAACTGCATATATATATAGGTATAGAGGAAATCGCCTTCACCAACACAGGTGCACCTATGGCCTTGGACAAAGAGCATGTCTTCGACCGCTTCTACAAGTCGGGTGGCAAGGAGCGCTCCACCGGCCTTGGCCTTGCCATTGTGAAAGCCATCTGCGACCTCTATGGCCTTACGGTCGAGTACACCTACGACGAGGAGGGAAGGCATACGTTTGCGGTGAGGATTTAGTTTTAAGAAGGGAGATTCTTTTTTAGGAGTTAAAGGAGTTAAAGGGAGTTATCGGCTTTTCGAGCCTAAGGAGTTAAAGCCGATAGTTTCGACTCTGATGCACGCCGTAGGGGTGCCCCTTGTGGGTACCCGAATGAAACAGGCAAGGCCAATGATTGGGCACCCACAAGGGATGCCCCTACTGAGCACGAGTACGGATAAACAACGCAAGCAAAACTATTGGCTCTAACTCCTAACGAGCGAAGCGAGTGATAACTCCTAGCGAAGCGATAACTCCCTTTAACTCCTAAATTAAAAAAAAATCTCGCAAAAAACTTCTTTTTTCAGATTCATTTCAGAATCACCCCCTATCTTTGCATCAGAAACATTAAACAAAGAGTATAAACCATTAAAAAATTGTAGAATATGAAAAAGATGTTTTTGACAATCGTAGCGTTAGTATTCGTGAGTGTACAATCCTTTGCTGACCGCGCTGTAGAGAAGAGTCAGCTTCCGGTGAATGTACAGGAGTTTGTAAAGAAGCATTTCCCTAATGTGGAAGTATCGTATGCCAAGCAGGACAATGACTGGTTCGACCGCGACTACACCGTGGTGCTCACCAATGGCAACAAATTGGAGTTCACCAGCAAGGGCGAATGGAAAGAAATTGATTGCGAGCACAACCAAGTGCCCGAGAGTATCATCCCCGCACCTATCCGCAAGTATGTAAACGACAACCAGAAGGGACAGCGCGTAGTAGAACTCAAGAAAGAGCGTCGCCACTACGACGTGAAATTGAGCAACAAGTTGGAAATGGAGTTCAGCCTCGATGGCAAGTTGTTGAGATATGATTGAAATTTGAGGAGTTAGAGGAGTTAAAGGAGTTATCGGCTCTTCGAGCCTAAGGAGTTATCGCAGGCTTAGGCCTGCTGGCCAATAGTTTTGCTGGCATGTGTTCATTGAGGTTATTCATAGTCGAAACTATCGGCTTTTAACTCCTAACGAGCGCAGCGAGTGATAACTCCCTTTAACTCCTTTAACTCCTTAAAAAATCCTCCTAAAAATTTCTTCAATTGAAAACTTTCCCCTATCTTCGCACAATCAATTTATTGTTAACTTTAAAAACAAAAGAATATTATGAGCAAGAGTTTAAAAGGAACACAGACAGAGAAGAACCTCGGTATTTCATTTGCAGGTGAATCACAGGCACGTATGCGCTACACTTGCTTCGCCAGCGCAGCCAAGAAAGAGGGTTACGAACAGATAGCAGCCATCTTCCAGGAGACAGCTGATCAGGAGAAAGAGCACGCCAAGCGCATGTTCAAGTGGTTGGAAGGTGGCATGGTAGAGATTACCGCCAGCTATCCCTCAGGTGTTATCGGCACCACCTTGGAAAATCTGAAAGCCGCTGCTGCCGGTGAAAACGAAGAGTGGACAATGGACTATCCCAAGTTTGCCGACATTGCCGACGAAGAAGGATTCCCCGCCATCGCCCAGATGTATCGCGAAATTGCCAAGGCAGAGAAGGGACACGAAGAGCGTTATCTCGCCCTCGCCAAGAACGTAGAGGAAGGCAAAGTATTCGTGAAGGACGAAGAGGTGACATGGCAATGCCGCAACTGTGGCTACATCCACGCCGGCAAGGAAGCCCCCAAGGCATGTCCCGCCTGCGCACATCCCCAAGCCTACTTCGAGGTGATGAAGACTAATTACTAATTGATTTTCAATTTTCTTTTTTTTCAGGGGAGTACCTATCATGGTGCTCCTCTTTTTTTGAAATAAATAGTAACTATTCAGCGATAATACAAACGCTCAATTTATTATTTAGGACACAGAGACACAAAGACACAGAGAAGATATATTTGTCACTGAAAAAGGGAAGAACTCTGTGTTTCTGTGTCTCTTCGTCCTTTTGCGTTTGTAACGCAAAGGGTATGAATATAAGCATCTACGATGCGATAAGAAAAAAGAATCTTTCAGCGCATTACAAATGCTTATATTCAAGACATCTGCATTTTTCAGCAAAGCCTCAAGGGAACTTCAAATGCAGATGGACGGGGTGCATACAAGTCCATAATCTTTGCTTTTTAAATTATTGTGCTGCAAATACAGTGATAATAATTGGATTTGCAATGATTGTGTCTTGATTTAAGTGATTTTATGACTATCTATTACCCCTCCTGCACTTCCATACTCCACGCTTGGACTTCCATACTGTAAGCGTGCACTTCCATACTATACAGCGTTCGGCTTTGCACTATATTCGTTGCGTTCTCACACTATATAGTGTTCGGCTGAACGGAATTAACTCCGTTCGCCTACCGTGTTTATTCGGTTCGGGAACGGAGTTAATAGTATCCTATCTTTAAAATTTTGTCTTTTCCTGATTTCAGTGGTTCTTCCCTAATTTTGTTGAATCCTTATTTTTGAGCAGATATACTACGAAAACATTACCTTTTCAACTAAAATGCAAAAGAGCCACCTATATCAGTATAATCAGTATAAGACATTTCAAGTGAGAATGAAGATATACTGCGGTTCATCACTCCATTAAAAACAAACTTATCCAATCCGTTTATACTCATATGTATAACCGTCACAGTCTAACATGATTAGATTTATCGGGTTTACTTCCAAAACATAATGATAAAGAGTATATTCACCATCCTTTTCTTTGATAATATGCCGCTTCTGGTTATTGTCGTAGTAATGTGTAAATTCATCTTGATACATTCCTTCATCGTCATATTCTACAAAATTTCCAGTACTATTTGCTAAAAAAGAGTAAATGACATATCCTGTACTGAAATCATACCTCCATTTTCCTACAATTGTGGTTGGGGTATCTGCTGACCCTATTTTGCTGTATACCTCTGTATCTCCATCTGGGTCGGTATAACGTAAGGAGGTTGAATTAAGTTCCAATATGGGTACTAAATAAGTGTATTCTCCATCTTGTTCAACCATTACATATTGTTTCTCTTTTACGTCATAGTAGTAAGTAAAAACATTGTGATGGCATTCTCCATCCCCTCTGTTATAGGATTCCGCGTTTCCCCAATCAAATTCAAAGTCTGTGCCAGTTCCGTCTGAATAAAAAGTCTTTATGTTATATCCTGTACTAAACTCGCTTTTCCATTTGCCAACAAGTTCTATTTTTGTGGTAGGCTCATTTGGCATATTTGTTCCAACTTTATTGAAAATGTTAATTCCGCCATCTGGCCAATCTTTAAGTATCAGAGATTTATCGTCAATGCTGATAACTTCTATGACTTCTCTTATTTCTCCTGTTTCATAGCGAATTATGAGGACATTCTTCTCATAAGTATAAGTGTAAATATCATTCTCCTCCCATTCTTTGTTATCGTATTCTTGATACTTTACAAATCCATTTTCATAAAATGTTAACAGACAATAATCTTCTTCTCCGAACGATAGAGACCAAGTGCCTATAAAGGGGGAAGTCTTAACTTCAATGTCAGGTTCACATCCTATTAACCCCAGGCTTGTCAGTGACAAAAACAATAGTGTGCCCAAATATGTGATAAACGTTTTCATAATACAAGTTTTTAGTTAAAAAAAAGAGGATGAATCCATCCTCTTTACAATGCTTAAAAATTGAATCCTATAGTTAGAGATGTGTTTTTCAACTTTGTATCCTCTGCGATTTCACTAAAATCACCACCATAGCTTATTCCTGCATAGAATTTATTGAAATTCAATCCAATACCAATTTGCCAACCAAGTTGGAATCGTTTCCAAGGATCCTCCATGTCATCATCATCAAAAAGATCTGCTTCTTCCTCTTCATTATCATAATAATCTCCAAGTTCATACACCATACTACCCACAAGATTTCCTCTCAAATTGATTCCAGCAAAGGGCATAATTGAAATATCATTATTAAACTGATGTTTATAGCCAATATTTAAGGGAGCATTTAAAGAATGCAACATTATTTCCATCGATTCATCATCATAACTTTCATCCCAACTAGCGTATTGATAACCAATTCCAGTTTCTAGAAACAAAGGTGTTGTTTCTGACAATTTGAAAGAGAACACGTAATCAATCGAAAAACCAGTCATGTCTTCCTCTTCATCATCAATCTCCATGGTTATGGGCTTATACGATACTCTCAACCCTGACCATGTTTCAGCAGTGCTATTCGTTGTTGTACCTATAGTCGAGTTTGAACCCGAATTTGCAAACTGTGCTGATGCCATTGTTGAACATGCCAGCAAACATACACTTAAATAATACTTTAAATTTTTCATACGATAAATATTAATTAATGATTAATGATTAAAACTCATCCGCCAGACATTAGCAACACCAGCAGCGTTGCCACGTTGTGAAATAAAATAGATGTATTTCCCGTCTTTGCTCCATACCGGACTAAGGTCATCAGCCGCATGATATGTCAATTGTGTAAACTGAGTGCCGTCCAATCGGCAGACAAAAACATCAGTATTCAGATAATTGAAACTTCCTGTTGATATTTTACTACTTCCAACAAATAGAATCCATTTTCCATCAGGTGAGATTGTAGGAGTCGTAAAACTTCTTTCTGGGTCAGAAACCAAACATTCTTCAACTCCCGTTTGATAATTGATTTTCCAGATTTCATTGCGTCCTTCTGCATTGCTACGGCTGCACAGGAATGCAGTACTTTTATTGATGGGATAGGGATTCATTCCTGTAGTATAATTGGACAAAAAGTTGTTTTGTATGTTATAGCTCCAAACGCTGACACTCCTGGCTTCTTGTCTGGCAAAAAAGATATGTTGCATATCAGAAGAATATGTAGGAGAATAATCATTACTTCCATTGGTTACCTGTCTACAAACATAACCATTCGTAGCGTCTGTTTGGAATATTTGGTTTGTCTTTCCTCTTTGTTCAGAAAAACAGATATACTTTCCATCTGGAGAATAAGAGAAATCCAAAACTGCAATTCGATTTGTCCGTTGAGTAGAACTTCCTTGTTTATCCAAATCTTTAATAAATATATTTGTCGCATTATTCCGTTGCGACAGATATGCGATATGTTTGCCATCTGTTGAAACATCAAGGATTTTGTTTGAAAGCCAATTGAGGGAAATTGCTCCTCTTTTCACTAAAGGCAGACACACATAATCACTGACAGAAGTAATAGGTGCAAATTCAATACCAGATTCTTCGGGCACTGATACTACAGAATAATCAACCTGTTGGGCTGTCGTTAGCCCATTGGAAAACAACAGGCATATAACGGAAAGAGCAAGATTCCTTTTCATTCCTTTTCTACTATTTAATAAAAAACTTTTCCTGCTGCAAAGGTAGATGAAAGCAAAAAGTTGGGAAAGGGAATCGTAGTTCCATAGGAGTGACAATACTGTCGCCAAAATGGAACTATACAATTCTTTCGTGTTTGTTTGTATGGTAATTGTCAGATATATCCAAAAAGAAATCGTGTTCAAGAATGTTGGATATACGCCAAAGCAGGTGTACGTCAATGTTCTCTTTTTGGAAGATTTTGTAGATGTTTGGACGAGTACAACACAACTGAGCAGCAAACCAAGTGACTGTCCGTCCTTGGTTATGCAACGTCTGTTTGATGAGTGCTCCAGTATGAATCATACTCTTTCCTCTCTCCAATCTGTTCCCCGTGATTCCCAAGGCTGAGGATGTCCTATGTGGTTGATAGAAAAAAAAGACGTGGGAATCTGTACTGTCGCTCGCTTCACAGTTAGAGGCTCCTAGGAATGTTGCCCGCAAGTCGAAACGAGCAACATCGAAAACCCCACGCCGAATGTATAGATATAACAACCAACTATACCAAATATACCATAAGAAGTTGATACTTATGGTTTTTTCATTAGTATAGGAAGGGTTGTACACAATACACCCAAAGGGGCATTCACCGTTGCTTTGCATCTGACTTGCTTTTGAAATTTTCCTAGGATTTCTAACTGTCAAAACCAAAGCGTCGTAAACGCCTTTCTTACATTATGTTTGCTACACGCTACACACTTTCTGTGGGAAGGTGTAAAGCGGAAACACTGCAAAGATACATATTTTTAGTGAAGAATGAAGAACGAAGAGTGAAGAATTTAATGGAATATGTTGAAGAACATAAATTCAAGTACAATTTACCATTTACAAGGTACAATTTATAGGTTGATGCGTTCGACGGTGAGACGACTATTCGTTGAAAGGTTGACAGACTTAGAGAAAACAATAAGATTTATTGTGTGTTTTAGATAAAGTTCGTATTTTTGTAGCGATGAGTAAGAATTTGTACATAATCAGTGGTTGTAATGGTGCAGGAAAGACGACAGCTTCATATACCGTCCTTCCCGAAATTCTTGAGTGCCGTGAATTCGTGAATGCAGATGAAATCGCGAAGGGCTTATCTCCGTTCAATCCTGAAAGTGTAGCCATAGAAGCAGGGCGATTGATGTTGCAACGAATTGAATATTTATTGGATAAGGGTGAAAACTTTTCCATAGAAACTACGCTTGCCACAAAATCATATATCAATCTTATTCGTAAGGCTCATGAACGTGGCTATTATGTACATTTGATATTCTTTTGGCTTGAATCACCAGAGTTGGCAATCAGACGTGTTGCAGAACGAGTAAGTAAAGGAGGCCACAATATTCCGTTGGATGTTATATCGCGAAGGTATGTATTAGGGATTAACAACCTGTTCAAATTGTTTATGAATAAAGTTGATTTGTGGATGATTTATGATAACAGTCGTACTTCGCGTGTTTTTGTAGCTAAAGGAGGAAAGAATATTGATACAGAAATTGTATCAGAAACTTTGTATAATAAAATCAAGAATTATGTCAGATAAAGAAGTAAAAGATTTTATGGCCAGACTTGATATGGGTTTGAAGTTGGCAGAAAAACGTATGTTGCAAGAAAAAGCACTGCGTGGCGAAACAGTTGT
>JAFWYQ010000004.1 GCA_017517605.1 Bacteroidaceae bacterium | reverse complement strand
GTACTGTCTTTTATCCTGCAAAGATACTAATTTGAAAGCAATTCACAACTGTCGCAGAAGGATTGGAGTGGTGATGTGGACTGTCTTTTATCCTGCAAAGATACTAATTTGAAAGCAATTCACAACCGTGTAGTTGGAATCAACATCAAGTCTGCACTGTCTTTTATCCTGCAAAGATACTAATTTGAAAGCAATTCACAACATTACCTTGCTCGCCATTTCTTCAAGGTAGACTGTCTTTTATCCTGCAAAGATACTAATTTGAAAGCAATTCACAACCGGTATGTTGGAAGTAGCATTCATCATTGCACTGTCTTTTATCCTGCAAAGATACTAATTTGAAAGCAATTCACAACAAGTCAGTGGTAGATTGATTGGTCGTTGTCACTGTCTTTTATCCTGCAAAGATACTAATTTGAAAGCAATTCATAACTCTTCCGCACTCCATCTTAGCCATGGCGCGGTTGTCTTTTGGCTGTATTATTTTTGCTCACTCCCATTTCCTTATTCCGTATAGGTATCCTAACAGAGCCATTTTTCCGCGCATGGTTTCGCGTGGAGTGAATTCGCCGTTTACCCACATGTAGCGGATATTGAAGAACGACTCTTGGTGCGGCCATCCACCATTGTTCCAGTCGGGATAACAACGTGCGAGTATGATGCGTGCATCGCCTCCATCGCCTGCCGACCATGTCTCTGTACCGTTGAAGGGTGTTTGTCCCGGATGTACTCCAGGCACTCCGTCATCGTGTCCGGTAGTGTAGCAATGTTCGATATGTCGTTCGCCCAATCCCGTCATTTCTACGGTGTTCGATGGGTTTCGTCCCAATCCCCAGCTGGCCTCCATGTACATGGCTTTTTCGAGTCGTGCTTTTTCTTTTGGGTTAGTAGCTATATAGTGTGCCAACATTACCAGTTGCAGGTTTTCTGATACTTGCCAGCGTGAGTCGTTGGCAGTACGGCGAGAGGGGCGCAGGTCCATGTGGCGGATGTTGTTTTCTTCAGCGTGGAACTGTACGCTCTGCTTCATCCAATCGTATAGAGTTGGGTGGTTTCGTTTATGTGGGCAAGTGAGGTAGGCTGCTGTGCCCCATATTTGATAATAGGCATTCCTCCCTTTATCAAATATGGGGGTCTGTATATCCTTTATGACGCACTCTTCGGCCATTACCTGTTCCCAATAAGTGTCTCCTGTTACATTATAGAGGTAGGCTGCTGCCATTTGTTTGAAGTCGCGCCCGCGCATACGGGCACTTCCTATATCCTGTTGGTCATCCAGTTGCAGGTTTTCTTGTTTGCTGGCAAAACGGAAAGCACGGATGGCTTCTTCGGTATAATAACTGCATAGCGAGTCGTTTCCATGGATACGGAAAGCTTCAGCCAGCATGGCACAATTGGCAGAATTTGCCCATGCGGCCATGGTAGTGCATCCGGCTTGAAACATGATGCTCCACTCCTTAGCCGGGTTGGTTACTCCTTGCGAGTAGGCTTCGCCGTCGCGTATGCTTAGGAAGAAATCCACTTCGTTGCGTGCTTCGTCGATGAGGTCGGGGATGCCGTTTCCGCTTTCGCGTATGCTTAAATTGTCCTCTGCCAACCGGCCGTGTGTGAGCAGATAGGGGAGAAGCATGTCGTAGATGTTGCTTACGTGAGCCAGATGGCGATCCCAATCAAAGGCATCTGAGTGTCCGCCCCGCACTTCGGTATTTACAGGGTTGCCTGGCAGACGGTGTTCCCAAAAAGCTGATGTGAGTGCGGGTTTGAAGTGTGGTTCGTCCCACACATCACCACGTATCTTCCGCCAATCGGGATGCCACGGATGCAGATTAGTCTTATAGACAGTGAATCCAATGGGATCCACTTCGGGGATGAACATTGGTTGGCGTGGTGCCGGCGAGATGTTGGAATCTATCGGCTCTCCCAAACGCATGTAGTAGTAGCCGCGTACCGAATAATGGTATGGTTGGAAATAGACATCGTCCGCAATATCAAAATCCATGCTACATCCCACGTCTTCCACAACCAAGCGGTAGCGTCCGGGTGTACTTCCTTTGAAGTCTATGTTCCATACGTCCGAACCTGTCATATCTTTGCGGTTGGCTTCTTGCTCGCCTGAGGCTTTCTTCCAGAAACTCACTTTTCCGGCTTTGTGTGAGTGGCCTGTCTCTACATTATATAGATAGACATTTTTCCCCTCGAAGGATGCATAGTCGCGTTTGCCTCCATCGCCCAACCACAGGTATAGGTCTGCAGGATGTTGCGTCTCATGTGGTGTATAGCCGATGATATTCACATGTACGGCCTCTGATTGTGTCTGCCAAATGTCGAATGTCACGCTTGCTTCTTTTACGTCAGCTTCCATCTCTTCAGGTAATGTCACTGTGTATGTGCATCCTTGTTTCATGCTTCGGGGCAGATGCAGGAATAGCCAATGGTCCAGCTCGCTTGTCAGTGTGTGGTCGGTATTCATTGGTTTTGATTTCCGCCATACAGCCAATGGGCGTGCATCCGTAAATGTCTTGTCCTCCGCCGAATGGATGTTCCAATTATCAACCTTTGTGGCTACATCGGGTTATAACCGTTTGCCGAACACTATCAATGTGTCTTCAGCCTGTGTATGTCCTAAGAAGGCACCAGCCCCTTTGCCGTCATCCTCATAGCGTACCTCGCCATCGCGCATGTGCACCATTAGGTACTCTTTGTCGATTACTCGTAACTCCACGAATTTCACAGCCTTGGCCGATAGGGATGCAAACAGGCTGAACATTAAATAAATAAAAGTCTGTTTCATGTTGATATTTGTTTTTGTGGTTCCTATGTGTCGTCATACAGAAAAAGGCCAGAGAGATTCATCCTTTCTGACCTTTTTTCTTTGTGCGATTTTTACTCTGCAAATTTGCTGTACGTGATGCGTACTTGCAATTCGTTGCCGGGGTTGAAGCCACCCATGAGGCGGGCGCTGGTGAGGTTGAGGTTGTGACGGATGGTGACAATGTTGTTTGTATTGTCTTTGGTTGTCACTACGGGGATGAGCACCACTTTGTTCCAGTCTTCGTCGATGGCTTGGCCGCTGTTCTTTTCGGCTATGCACTCGGTGATGAGTTGCGACATGTTGTTGAACGTGTAGGTGTTGTCGCTGCTGTTGAAGGTGGTCAGGTAGGAGGTCTTATTGTCGGCTACCTGATTCTTTTCAAAGAAGGTGTACATGTCCTTCTTGCGTACCATCAGTATGGTTTTGGGAACGCCCATCTTGAAGGCGGCCGGTTCGGTGCCTGCTACGGTCTCGTTGTAGCGGGTGAGGGTGAACTTGACGGAGTTCAGTGTGTCGCCTGCATTGATGTGGTTGGCTGCAATCTCGTCCAACGGGAGGGTTACCTCGGTGAAGATACCGGCGGGTGTCTTCAGGTAGGTGCAGCTGCCGTCGTTATCTACCAACTCCTTCAACTTCTCCTTGTCGGTCTTGAAACGGTTGGCCTGTATCACCTCTTGGGTGCCTGCAAACTGGGCCACTACGGTTATCAGTGAGTCTACACGGCCGCTGCTGCTCTGGACAAAGTATTTGAAGGTGACGTTGAGCTGTGCCTGTTGTACATAAAGGATGCTGCCGTCGCCTTGGTCGCACTTGAAGTACATGCCCTTGCATACGTTGTTGATAAAGGCTTCGGCATTGGCAAAGTTCTGGGGATTGTCGTAGTACTTGCGGATAATGTCGGTACCAAACTGGCGGGGCAGTTGCACACGGATGTAGGGTACGTAGTTGTTACCTTCGGTGATGGAGTCGGGGATGGTCTTGTCCTCGGCCGTATAGGGGCGTGAGGCGAGGGGTGCCTGTGTGGCATCGTAATACTCTTCGGGGACAAGGTCGGTGTAGTAGTTCTTCTCCTCTTCCAGCACTTTGTTCAGCGGATAGACGCTCAGGTGGCTGGGGCTGATGGAGTCACCGAAGAAGGAGCTGACATAGAGGCGCACTTCGGCTGACACGGCTGTGTCGCCGGCTACACCCCCTTCGGGGAACTGGAAGTCCTCCACACAATGGAATTGTGCCAAGAAGTCGGCTTCGAAGGTGCCGTACAGGGGATCGGTGTAGCGTCCCAGGTAGGCGGTTGATGTCTTTGCCAAGATGGAGTCGCCTGCCAGCAGCGAACGGCTGGTGGCTGTATAGACCTTTTGGTCGATGCTGATATGGTCCTTGTCGGGCATCATTGATTCGCCCAATCCTTCGGTGCTGTCGTCGCAAGCGGCAAACAGCATGGGAAGTGCCATGGACAGGATAATCCAGAAATATCTTTTCTTCATTGTTTCAGTCGGATGACAGAATGTTTTTGCCTTATTTATGTTACTCGGGGGGAGTGGGGGAGAATCATTCTTCCTCTTCAATCACCTCTTCTTTACCTACGCTCCACACTTGGTCGTAGAAGTCGCAGAAACTGCCGGCATAGTTCTCTTCGCCTTGGTAGGGGAGGGTGAGGATGCCTCGCTGCTGGGCATATTCCATCAGTTCGGGATGCACATTGGGAGCGCTTTGGATAAGTCCGTCGCTATATTGGATTGCCAGTTTGTTCAGTTCGGTGGCGTTGACTTGTGCGCCGATGCCTTCGAGTTGTTCGGCGGTCATGTCCTTGAAGAGTACCTGGCTCTTGAAGTCCTCTTTCAGGCAGTTCTGGAAACCGTCATCGTACATGGAGTACACCACGCGGGAATCGCGGAATGAAGGCTCCTCGCGGTAGGCTGTCTTGATGTAGAGGGGTATCAAGGCTGATATCCATCCATGACAATGGATAATATCGGGGCACCAACGGAGTTTCTTCACTGTCTCCAACACGCCGCGAGCATAGAAGATGGCGCGTTCGTCGTTGTCCTCGTATTCAACGCCGTTTTCGTCGGTTGTCATCTGGCGGGGATGGAAGTAGTCGTCGTTGTCGATGAAATAGACCTGCATACGGGCCGACTGGATGCTGGCCACCTTGATAATCAATGGGTGGTCAGTGTCGTCGATAATCATGTTCATACCGCTCAGTCGGATTACTTCGTGCAATTGGTTACGACGTTCGTTGATAATTCCCCATTTGGGGGTGAATGTGCGGATTTCGCGTCCGTTCTCCTGAACAGCTTGTGGCAGTTTGCGGCCAATGAGCGACATGGGAGACTCAGGGACGTACGGAGTGATTTCTTGGGTTATAAATAAAACCTTTTTAGCCTTCATCTTGATATAGTTTTCTCAAAAGATTGTGCAAAGATACAAAAAAAAAGGCAATTAAAAGGATTTCGTACCTTAATAAATGGTTATGTTTTGTTAAGTTACTGATTTTTAACCTTGATTTTTCCCTAAAGTAGGGGTATAGTGAAACTTTTTCTGCACAAAACGGCCGTTTTCTTTCGTCATGTGCCAAATTATAGCTTACTTTGCACCGTTTTTCACGGTTTGGATGAATGAATTAATGGTTGAGTTGATGAGTTTGTGAACCTTGGTAACGTAAATATTCGAGAGAAGATGAAAGTTATACACACGATAAAGGAGTTGCAAGCCGAACTGTCTGCCTTGAAAGCGCAAGGGAAGATGGTGGGACTTGTGCCTACAATGGGTGCCTTGCATGACGGTCATGCTTCGTTGGTGAAGCGCAGTGTCGCTGAGAACGACGTGACGGTTGTGAGTATTTTTGTAAACCCCACCCAGTTTAACGACAAGAATGATTTGCTGAAATATCCCCGTACCTTGGAGGCTGATTGCGAGCTGTTGCAGTCGGTGGGTGCAACGATAGCCTTTGCTCCTTCGGTGGAGGAGGTTTATCCCGAGCCGGATACCCGCTCGTTTTCGTATGCACCGCTTGATACGGTGATGGAAGGGGCTTTCCGTCCCGGACATTTCAATGGTGTGTGTCAGGTGGTGAGCAAACTGTTTGATATGGTACAGCCCCACCGTGCCTACTTTGGTGAGAAGGATTTCCAGCAGTTGGCCATCATCCGCGAGATGGTGCGCCAGATGCAGTTCCCGCTTGAGATTGTCGGTTGTCCCATTGTACGCGAGGCCGACGGCCTTGCCATGAGCAGCCGCAACACCCGCCTGTCGGCTGAGGAACGTAAGACGGCCCTGAACATCAGCCGCGTCCTGTTCGAGAGTCAGCAGTTTGCCAAGGCGCATACATTGGCAGAGACAAAAGCCTTTGTTGAAGAGGGGATTGCAGCTATCGAGGGACTCCGCTTGGAGTACTACGAGGTGGTGAATGACCGCACCTTGCAGACTGTCCGCTCGTGGGACGAGGCCGAAGGTATTGTCGGTTGCATCACCGTTTTCTGCGGCGATGTGAGATTGATTGATAATATTAGATACAAATAAATTGATGTACAATTTACCATGTACAATGTACAATTTTGCCATTCGGAACTTGTACCTCTTGTATTGGGGAATAATTTGTACATTGTAATTTGTGCATTGTAAATTGTAATTTGTAAATAGTAAATGTATATAGAAGTTCTGAAATCCAAATTGCACTGTGTGCGCGTCACTGAGGCGAACCTAAACTATATGGGGAGCATCACCATCGACGAAGACTTGATGGATGCGGCCAACCTTATTGCTGGTGAGAAGGTACATATTGTAGATAACAACAACGGTGAGCGTTTCGAGACCTATATTATAAAAGGTGAGCGCGGCAGTGGATGTATCTGCCTCAATGGTGCGGCTGCCCGCAAGGTGCAGGTGGGCGACATTGTCATCATCATGTCATACGCCATGATCGATTTTGAGGAGGCCAAGACCTTCAAGCCTACGGTAGTCTTCCCCGATGCTACGACGAACAGATTGGTGTAAATATAATAAGGAGAATAGTTGAAAAACGAAGGATGTGTCTGCGGATGTGGACACATCCTTTTTTGTTTAAAGTTTCGAGAACCTTAAACCTTAAACTTTGAACCATATTGCTTCACAGCATCACCATAAACGTCGCTCCGTGTCCGTGTTGGGGCATCAGTTTCAGGTCGCCGCCATGCAGGCGCATGATTTGTCGGCTCAGGCAGAGGCCGATGCCTGTGCCACTCTGTTTGGTGGTATAGAAGGGCAAGAACACCTCTTCGGTCATCTCTTCGGGGATACCCGGTCCGTTGTCGCTCACTGCAATGTAGGGCGAACCGTCGGCTTCGCTGGCTACGATATGGATGCAGGCATCGGGTAGTCCTGCTGTTGCCTCGCGCGCGTTCTTTATTAGATTGGTCAGTACCAGAGTCAGTTGGTCAGCATCGGCGGTCACCTTCATGCCGTTTCCCCATGTGAAGTGCAGCGAGGGGTGCGCCAGTAGCTTTTGCAGTTGGGTGAACAGTTTTTCCACCTCCACCTCTTTCTTTTCGGGTGCGGGCAGGTGGGTCAGTTGCCGGTACGAGTCAAGGAAGGCATTTACGCTCGTGCACTGATCGTGTATCACCTCCAGGCTCTCCTGCATTTCGTCGGGTGTATAGTTTTCGGGACGTTTCAGCATGTCGCTCGACAGACTGATAACCGGTGTGATGCTGTTGCGTAGTTCGTGTGTCATGATGCGCAGCAGACGGTCGTAGTAGAGCTGCTTGTATTCCAGATCGGCCATATTGTCGCGGAATTGGGCTGTGATGCGGTTCATGCCGTTGTACATTTCGTCCAGCTTGCTGTCGCCGGTTTTTGGGAAATGCATGGTGTAGTTGTGGCTGAGCAGTGACTTCACGAAGTGGATAACCTGGTTGGGCAGTCGGTTGACCAGCCTCAGAAGCATCAATGCCAGCAGTATGGCTACTACCGATACAAGTTCGGTGTGCGTGGGCAGCCACTCCTGTAGCAGACCCCACACTGCTACACCTCCCAAGGCCATGAACAGCAGGGCCATGAGCAGGAATCGTAGGCGGTAGTTGAAGGGGAGGGACATTTTTTTTAGAGTTCTGAGTTCTGAGTTTTTAAGTTCTTTAGTTTTTTAGTTTTTGAGTTTTGGATTTTGAGTTCAAGCAGCGATGAGTAACATAACTCAATCTCATATCATTCCATATTTCTTTAGTTTCTTATGCAGAGTTTGTCGGGTGATACCCAGGCGCATGGCTGCTTCCGATTGGTTTCCTCCACATTCGTCCCATATCTCGGTAATGTGTTGCTTTTCCAACTCCTCTAAAGTCATTTGTCGGATCGTCTCGTGGCGGTCTTTCAGCTGGGTGGCTTCGTGCAAGGTCTCTTTTTCGCTTCGTAGGTTTTCAATCTTTCCAATGGCTTTCAGCAGTTTTTTTATCAACTCGTCGTTGTCCCACGGTTTGGTCACGAAGTCCTCCGCACCTTCATGCATGGAGTTTACTGCCAGGTCGATACCGCCAAAGGCAGTTATCAGCACCACAGCCGGAGGGTTGGGGCGGCTTTTGATATAGCGCAACCAGTTGAGTCCCTCTTTTCCGTCCAATTGCTGTGCGCTGAAGTTCATGTCCAACAGGATGGCATCCACCTTTTCGGCTTCCAACAGGGAGGGCAAAGCACTGGGATGGGGGAAGGTGATGACCGATTCGAACACACCCTTCAATACCAATTTCAAGGTTTTCAGCACGGCCAGATTATCGTCTATGATGGCTATTTTGTAGCTGTACATTTCTTTATTTTTTTGCAAAAGTACACTCTTTCGCCGAAAGAAGTGTAAACAAATCATACAATTTTGCCCTTCAAAATACGATTTAATAGATTTTAACAGAATTTATTTTGGAATATTAAATAACTTTGTAAGGCCTTAAGTGAGCGAAAGAAGAGTGAAGAATGAAGAATGAAGAGTGAAGAGTGAAGAATGAAGAATTACCCGGCGAACGTAAGTTGTTCTTCGCTTCGTCATAAAGGAAACAACAGTACCCTATAAGGGGAATTTTCTTCCTCCATAGTGGCTACTCCATTTCTCCTCTTGAGAAACTCACGTTTCCTACGTCAGAAACTGCAGTTTCTCAATAGAGGAACTCGCGTTTCCCACTACAGAAACCGTCGTTTCCCTACAGAGAAACTCCAGTTTCCAAAGTAAGAATTTCAAGGAAACTGCAATAAGTTGAAAATAAAGACTTTAATGAATAGATAAAAAGAAGAGAAAAGTTAACGGATTTGTAATACATGACAATCCACTCCCCTCCATACAGGGCGATTGCGAGTTAGCACAGCAATAGGGGAACTTTAGTGACGGAGGGGTTGGTAAGGAGAAGGATCTAAAATTAAAAAGGATATGATAGAACATTATTTCAAACTCGCGTGGCGGCAATTGGTAAAGTACCGCCTGCAATCATTGGTCAGCATCGTGAGTCTGGCCATCGGCTTCGCCTGCTTTGCCTTGGCGGCCATGTGGATAAAGTATGAGACAACGTACGATGCATTTCACAAGGATGCGGAGAAGATTCATGTCATAATGTGGCATGAGAATTTCCTTTGTGATGATGTGGTGGAAAGCAGCTTTGCCCAATTCCCCGAGGTGGAGTTGGTAAGCCATGTTTATTGGAAATCAGAAAGTTATCAGAATAGTGATGAGGTGATTAGAAATGTAAACGAGTTTATCTTGCACGACAGTACTTTCATTGAGATGTTTGACATTCGTCCTATCGAAGGTTCGTTCAGCTTTCTGCACAATCCCCAAGAAATGGCTGTCAGCGATCAGTTTGCCCGTCAAATGTGGGGTGATGAATCTCCTTTGGGTAAGGAATTGAAGAATGCAGAAAGCGTACGTACCGTGACGGCCGTATTCAAGGATTGGGGCAAACATACCAGCTTCCCATTAGAGGCGATGAGCTGTATTCCGGGAAATCGCGGTCAGGTTCAAGGATGTGCATTTCTGAAACTTTCAGAGCATACAGACTTGGCTTCACTGAACGCACGCATCGACTCCACGAACATACCTACGTATCAAGTGGGGGGAGGAACAGTCGTGTTGACACCAGGCTTCAACTTCTATGAAGTGGTTCCCATCACTCAATTGCGTCATTCCACCTCTGACTATAAGAATAATGCGACCATTCGGGTAAACCACATTTACCTGTTTGCCTTTGCCGGTGGGATTCTTATTCTATGTGGCTTGCTCAACTACTTGACGATGTTCATCAACCGTCTCTTCATCCGTCAGCGCGAAATTGCCCTTCGCACGGCATTTGGAGCATCGGGTGGAAGCCTTATGGCTCAATTCCTGATAGAGTACGGCTTGTTGCTGGCCATTGCCATGTTCTTCGGAAATTATTTCTTGAAATTGTCGTTGAATTGGTTCTCGGAAATGGTGCAAGTCCCTAAGGATTTGGCATACGTCTATAGCGAGAGTTTCCTCTATATGTCGATGGTGATTGTCGTGTCTTTGCTTGTGTCACTTCCTCCCATCTGGTATTTCCGTCGCCAGTCGTTGCAAAGCAGCATTACGGGAGTAGGCGGTCTCACCCGCTACAACCTTTTCCGTCGATTCAGCACAGGGGTTCAACTCTTCATTGCTATCCTCTGCATCTTCTGCACCGTAGTGCTGCAGAAACAGATACGCACCTTGCGAAAGGGAGACTTGGGCTTTGAACGTACAAACCAAGTGGCGTTGGATCATAGAGGATTTGAAGAGGCTACGCTTATGCGCGATTTCTTGAAACAACTACCCGAAATCAAGGAAATAATAACTCCCCATCAACCTCTTTTCCCACTCTACAGCTATGGCTTGGAGAAATTCCTCGTCAAGGATTTCCCCGAATTGGATAAAGATTTGGAACTCCGTTCTATAGAAGTGACGGAAAAGTACTGCCAATTTTATGGCTTGGAATTGATTGAAGGACGATTCCTGCAAGATGGAGACAAGAATAGCCTGCTTATCAACGAGACTTTGGCCAAAAAGATGGGATGGACAGAGCCTATCGGTAAGGAGATTCCTTGGAAAGGAAAGGTGGTAGGTGTGGTAAAGGACTTTTTGAACGAAACTCCCACCATGCCGGCACGACCCTATATGCTGATTCCCGAAAGACCTTTAACCGAAAGTGATAAAAAGGCGGAATGGAAAAGTTTCTATACAGTATTTACCTACGAAGAAGGCGCATGGCCAGCATTGTCCAAGAAAATCAAAGAGAAAAGTGAAAAAGAAAATTGGAGCTATGCTCACTTGAAGTTGATGGATGTCCAACAACAATATGACCGTATGCTGCAATCTGAAAACAACTTGCAAACCCTCCTCAATATCACCACCAGCGTTTGCATCCTTATCGCCCTCTTCGGTGTATGGTCGATGATTATGCTCACCTGCGAGCAACGCCGTAAAGAAATCGCCATCCGCAAGGTATTTGGCGCTACGGTAAAGGACATTCTCGATATGTTCTTCCTCGAATACATGACCCTGCAAGGAGTGGCGGCACTCATTGCCTTCCCCGTTGGCTATGTCTGCATGAAGCCATGGCTGGAGCAATATGTGGTGCAGACCGAAATCTCGTGGTGGATCTACGTCAGCATCTTCATGGCCGTAGCACTCCTTGTGGCACTCTGCATCGGTTGGCGCGTGTGGAAGACGGCTACCGCCCGTCCCGCGGATGAGATTTGTAAAGGGTGAGGGTTTAGTTGATGAGTTAACAAGTTGACGAGTTGGCAAGTTGACGAGTTAATAAGGGCCATGCGGCATCAAATCGTTAAATAATCAAATAGTAAATCGTAAATAACTAATATAAATTACTAACATTTCTCCTTATCCTTCCCCTTCTGGGGGAGTTAGAGGGGGCTAAAAACTTACAATTATGATCAAGACAAACAGTATTCAGAAAGTATTCCGTACGGAAGAAGTGGAAACTTGGGCTTTGCACAACGTGAGCCTGGAAGTGAAGGAAGGTGAGTTCGTAGCCATCATGGGACCTTCGGGTTGTGGTAAATCCACGTTGCTGAACATTCTCGGCCTGTTGGATAACCCAACCAATGGTTCTTATGAACTGCTTGGTACCAATGTGGAGGAGTTCAACGAAGACCGTCGCACCCAATTGCGTAAGGGTGTCATCGGCTTTGTGTTCCAGAGCTTCAACCTTATCGAAGAGTTGAACGTGTATGAGAACATCGAACTTCCGCTCATCTACATGGGTGTACCGAAGGAGGAGCGCAAGCAACGCATCCAAGAGGTGATGCGCCGCGTGGACATTGCCCATCGCGAAAAGCACTTCCCCAAGCAACTTTCGGGAGGTCAGCAGCAGCGTGTAGCCATTGCCCGTGCCGTGGTGGGTGGCCCTAAACTTATTCTTGCCGACGAGCCTACGGGTAACCTCGACTCCAAGAATGGCAACGAGGTGATGTCGCTCCTCAGCCAACTCCACAAGGACGGTTGTACTGTGGTGATGGTAACCCACTCACGCCACGATGCCAGCTATGCCGACCGCATCATCAACCTCTTCGATGGACAAGTAGTGGAGGAGATGCATCTTTGATTTAATTACAAGGAGATAAAGGAGTTATCGGCTCTGGCGAGCCTGGGAGCTATCACTCGCTTCGCTCGTTAGGAGTTAAAGCCAAATGTCTTGCTATCTGCATTTCGTAGGGGCGAACCTATGTGTTCGCCCGATATTGGCAACTGATTCCATTTGGACAGACACATAGGTCTGCCCCTACCGGTAAGACAATCGGCTTTTTTCTCTCCAAGAGCGAAGCGATAACTCCTCTAACTCCTTTAAAAAGAAGAATCTATGCTTATACATAACCTAACCGTTGCCTGGCGAAACATCAACAAGTATCTTTCGCAAAACATCATCAGTGTGCTCGGCCTCTCGGCCAGTTTGCTGTGCTTTGCCCTCTGTATGCACTTCAGCCGCTACATCATGGGCATGGACAAACACTTCCCGAACTACGACCGCATTGCGGAGGTGGTCTATCAGACACCTACGGGCAATCTTTACATCCTCAGCCCTTTGGAGGGAGAGAAAATTGTGACCGCCCCAATGAATACGCTCGAAAAGCGTTGCATGGTTATCGGCAGTTCGCAAGTCACCCACAGTTACGAAGATGAATCGGGGATGCAAGTGCCCGTGGAATTGAAGGCCGTGGAGACTGACGGACCTTTTGCCGATGTGTTCAGCGTGAAGGTGGTAGCCGGCAGTTGGGAGCAGGCGGCCAATTTGCCCAATTCCATTGTGCTGAGCGAATCGAAAGCCCGTAAATTGTTCGGTTCGGCGGTTGATGCTGTTGGCCGAACCGTCCAAGCTACAGGGCGCAATAATTCGGCTTATACTGTCCGTGCCGTGATGGCCGACATGCCTCGCAACATCAGTTTCTTTGAAATGGGTATCGATGCACTGAAGCTGAACGATGTGAACAGTCCGCGTCATTTGGAGTATGGTTACAATTGGCAGGCCTACATCTATGGTCTGATGCCCGATGGGGTAGAGTTGGAGGATGTGAACCGCGAACTGACAAATACCATCCTGCCCAGCATTACCCACATCGCTGGGCGTGAGCGTACGGATAAAACCATTGTGGCTACCCGCATGGGCGAGCACATGGCTGACACTACGTCTATGATTACTGGTATACTGACCACCTTTGCTCTACTTATCCTTTCGGTGGGATTGCTCAACTTCCTGCATTTTCTGGTGGGAAGTATCTTGAACCGTTCGCGCGAATACAGCTTGCGCCGCATGTTCGGTTGCCGCTTGCGCGACCTTTTCTGGATGCTCTTTACACAGACGTTCCTCCTGCTGGCCGCCGCCGCATTGGTTTGTTCGTATGTGTGCCGGGCCTTTATCCCACATATCCAGGTGCCGGCCATGTTTGCTGATGTGTTTCGGATTGATACTTCAGTGATGTGGCGCGAGACGGGAGAATATCTGCTTGGCTTGCTTCTGCTTTGTGCCATCATCTGTTTGGCGGTGAGCTGGTACATACAGCGCATTACCATCCAGCAAGGAGTGACGGGCATCAGCAGTGCGCCACGTATCCGTCGCCACGTGGGACGAAACTTGATGATGGGTATCCAGTTCTTTATCTGTTGGGTGTTCGTTAGCCTCACGGTGGGCTTCTATCTGCAAGCACGTCTGACTACAGGGACGGTGCTTGGCACCCTCTCGCGTGCAGAGAAGGAGCAGATACTCTCCATTCCCTTGGATGGTAGCAAGACACTGATGCGGCCCGACGAGAAACAGGTGTTGGTGAACCGTTTGAAGCAGCACGCGGGTGTGAAGGATGTGTTGACCAAGGACGGTGGATTGCTTGGCTCTGTATCAGGCAATGGTATTCTGACCGAGAGTGGAAACTGGGATTCGAAGATTGATGTCCTGTTGGAGGACTTTACGCTCAACTACTTCCAGTTCATGAACATCGAACTGGTGCGTGGAGTGCTTCCCGAGGCACGCGGACAGATTGCTGCCGACGAGGACTTTGCCGCCTTGTTCGATGAGGACATCCTCGGACGCGTTTTCTACGATGTCTATCGGAATACGCCCTATACCGTGACGGCCATTGTGAAGAATACGCCGCGTGTAGCTACCGACAGAGGCATGGTTGCCCGAAACAAGAACGGTTGGCTCTATCTGAATGAATCGGAGTGGGCGGCCGACCCTTACATCGGACACATCTACCTGAAGTGTTATCCCGGACAAGTGGATGCTGTGCGCGAGTATGCGATGGAAGAGCTTCGCAAGGTGCTTGCCACCAGCATTGAACCGGAGGTGCATACGCTGATGGACGACATCGAGGCCGACCAAGGACCTGAAGTGGCATTGCAGGATATCATCCTCTTCTTTGCCATTGTCAGTCTGACCATTACTTTGTTGGGTGTCTATTCAGCCATCACGCTCGACACGGAGCGCCGTCGTCGCGAAGTGGCCCTTCGAAAGGTGCACGGTGCACTCTTCAGCGACATTCTTTGGCTCTTCGGGCGCAGGTATTTCTACCTGTTGGTGATTCCCTTTGTGTTGGCTTTCCCCATTGTTCACTTTATCTTCACTACGTTGAGCAAAGATTATTTGGTATTCTTCAATCATGGATTCCTTTTCTGGGCAGGTGTCTTCTTTGGTGTGGCCTTATTGGTAGTGCTCACCATTCTATGGCGCATCCTGCAAGTGGCACGTACCCGTCCGGCGGAGGAGATAGCGAAAGGATAAGATTCAGGACACAGAGTATATTTACGATTTACTAATTTACGATTGGATAATTGATTTATTTATTTGGACTCGTCGGACAAATGACCCAATTTCCCAATAGTACATCAATCGTACTTAGTAAATTGGAAATTAGTAAATCGTAAATTTTCTCTCAGCTTTCCAACGAAAAAGGAAGCAACATGTCTTCGGAATGCACCATCAAAAGTGTCTCTTTTAGCATTCTGTCATTCCGATAACAGGTATAGGAATAAGTTTTTTTTGCTTGAATAGATAAAAAAGAGTCAGAAAAGTTTGCTACTTTCAAAAAAAGCAGTACCTTTGCACCCGCAATCAAGAGAGATGGCAATCACTGATGAGGTGATAGATTGAAAAAATGAAAAATGGTGCGTTAGTTCAGTTGGTTAGAATACATGCCTGTCACGCATGGGGTCACGGGTTCGAGTCCCGTACGCACCGCCTCTTTCATAATTCGAAGAGGTGCGTTAGTTCAGTTGGTTAGAATACATGCCTGTCACGCATGGGGTCACGGGTTCGAGTCCCGTACGCACCGCAAAAAAGGAATCCTTTATAGGGTTCCTTTTTTGTTTTATGAATGAAAAGTTGTATCTTTGTGGCGGAAAGAGAATAGAATCGTCTATTGTAGAACACAGAGACACAAAGACACGGAGTTTTCTCTATGTAAAAAGATTCTCTGTGACTCCGTGTCTCTGTGTCCTAAAAAATAGGAACTCAAGTTTCGCAAGTAAAAACTTGCGAAGGAGTTATAGGAGTTAAAGGAGTTATC
The DNA here is from genome assembly GCA_017517605.1 of Bacteroidaceae bacterium. Taxonomy (GTDB): domain Bacteria; phylum Bacteroidota; class Bacteroidia; order Bacteroidales; family Bacteroidaceae; genus Phocaeicola_A. The sequence goes on along the minus strand of JAFWYQ010000004.1, from coordinate 1,767 downwards.
GGCTCTTCGAGCTTAGGAGTTAGAGCCACCATACCTTAATGAAACAATCATAAGAGGTTTTCGATGAGCGGAGCGACTGTGAAACTGATGAGAGCTTTGCTCGAACTAATAATAGTTTAGCAAATTATGTGAGCAACGCATTTGGCTTTAACTCCTTTAACTCCTAGCGAAGCGATTTTTCGCTACCGCTCAAGGAAACTTCTCCTTTAACTCCTGATAGTTGAACTTGCGAAACTTAAATAGGAATAAGAAACTATTTATGGAAATAGCCTGTAGTACCGACCGTAATTATCTGAAATATTGCATCACGATGCTGCTTTCCCTCTTTGACCATAATGAGGGGAAGGGGATACGCGTGCATCTGTTGGCCAATGGTTTGACGGATGAGGAACTGGCCAAGGTGCGTAGTGTGGTGGAGAAGCATGGAGCGGACTTTGCCTCGTACGATGTGGACAATCTGTTGTTGGATACCCTGCCAAAAGGACAATACGGCTATATCACACCGACTACATACGCGCGCCTGTTCTTATCTATATTATTACCGCAGGATGTTAAGCGGGTCATTTATTTGGATTGTGACTTGCTGGTGATGGATTCGTTACAGCCTTTGTGGGAGTATCCATTGGATGAGGGATATGAAATTGGTGCAGTGGAGGACAGCTGTAGTGCCAATGAGGGATACTACAACCGTCTGCATATGTCGAAGGAGGAACATCGATACTTTAATGCCGGTGTATTGTTGATTGATTTAGAGGCTTGGCGGAAAGCGGATTTTGTTGGGCGTGCGAAAGCATTGCTTGGTCGGAAGGACTTGCAGTTGGACTATGCCGACCAGGATGTGTTGAATGTATTGTCTGTGGGCAAGACGAAGTATTTACCTTTCAGATTCAATTTGCAAGAGCCTATGCTTCGAGTATATATGCCAGAAATTAACGTGGAAGCTCAAAGGGCAATTGTAAAATCGTTATCAATTCCTGTTATCATTCATTTTACTTATATTTTGAAGCCATGGAATTACACATCGTTTCATCCGTATAAACGCCATTTTTATTATTATTTTGACCAAACAGAATGGAGTGGTGAACGTCCGAGTCCTTCGTGGCGTGAATGGTTAAGAAAATGGCTATGGGGTGGAGCTTCATTGCTTCACCTTGTTAATCGTTATCATCCGCTACCAACTCGGATGTTGATGAAGGTGTGAAAATGATTTTTCTTAGAATATCTATTGCCTGATTGTTAGAATACTTGCTTAGGAAAAGTTCTCTAGATGCGGGGTTGTATCCTTGGTGACGACATTCATTAATAGCTTGGATGAATTGTGCATCATTGGAGCATTGGATGCCGATTTCTGGAGATATGTCATAGCCTGTGAATGCTTCAGGTGTTCCAATAATATATTTCCCATACATAAGAGCCTCTGCAGTCTTTACTTTCATGCCGCTTCCAGAGTAAATGGGAATAACTACGAATGAGGCTTTTTCGTATAAAGCAGTAAGATTTGGAGTGAAATCCATTATTTCTACCAGTTTATTGTTTTTAAGTTTTGTCGCAAGCTGGTTCATGCCTGTGCCGACAATAGTTAGGTGTGCTTGTGTATGCGGCAATATGTGTTGGACAAAATGTAGAATACCTTCTATATTCATTGAAAAGTAACTTCCTACGAACAGAATATGAGGATTGCTTGATGGGATAGTGGGGGCAAGTAGTCGTGTATGTGGTGTATAGCAATCTTTTAAAGTTATGGGAAGAGTATAATCGGCTGTTCGT
>JAFWYQ010000027.1 GCA_017517605.1 Bacteroidaceae bacterium | reverse complement strand
TCTTCAGCTTGTCGAAAGCTTACGACCTATATAATTACCTATTACTACTTATTGTTGCCGTCACCCAATATGCCAACAAGCGCATAGAGATGGGCAAAGCTAAGCTGCGTCCGACAAAGGAGGAGTTGATGCCGAACATGAAGTTTGCAGAAAACCGCTTCGCCGCCCAGTTGGAGGTGAACAAACAATTGAACGAGTTTGTTGAAACCCAAAAGAAGACATGGATCAACGAAGAGGAGTTCGTCAAGGCCTTCTACAACCAAATCATCGAGAGCGACATCTATAAGGAATACATGGCTGCCGAAACAAGCAGTTATGCCGAAGACCGCGAATTGTGGCGCAAGTTGTACAAGAATCTGGTGTTCAACAACGAGGAGCTGGATGCCATTCTGGAAGAACAAAGCCTCTATTGGAACGATGACAAGGAGATTGTGGACACCTTCGTACTGAAGACCATCAAACGGTTCGAAGAGGGCAACGGAGCCAAACAAGAGTTGCTTCCCGAGTTCAAGGACGAGGAAGACCGCGACTTTGCACGCCGCCTTTTCCGCCGTGCCATTCTGAATGCCGACTATTATCTCCATTTGGTGGGCGAGAATGCACGCAATTGGGATTTGAAGCGTCTGACCTTCATGGACAGCCTCATCATCCAGATTGCACTGGCCGAAATCACCTCATTCCCCAACATCCCCATCAGCGTATCCATCAACGAATACTTGGAGATAGCCAAGTTGTACAGCACCCCCAAAAGCCCGTCTTTCATCAACGGATTGTTGGATGCAGTGGTTAATCAATTGAAAAAAGAGGGCAAGTTGATGAAGAATTAACCGCCCGAATTTGTTTTCAACACAGAAAAAATTTTTTCCTAACCTAAAAAAATATCAAAGCAATGAATGTATTGACAATTATGCTACAGGCAGCCGGAGGAGGCAACTTCTCTATGATTATTATGATGGTAGCCATCTTTGCCATCATGTACTTCTTCATGATTCGTCCGCAACAGAAGAAACAAAAGGAAATCATGAACTTCCGCAACAACCTCACCGTTGGACAAGACGTTGTAACTGCCGGAGGCATCTATGGTAAAATCAAGGATTTGGACGTAACTACCGTGACATTGGAAATCGCTTCAGGCGTGAAAATCAAGATAGACCGCAACTCTATCTTCGCCAATGCACAACAAGGCACCAACAACTAATCCTCTCCCAAGCAAGATGAAATTCAACAAAAAAGAGGCTCAGAAAGCCTGCAAGCATCTTGCGCAAAAAGTACGGAACTTTCTGCAAAGCCCCCAATGCAGAGAGTTCCTGTTTTTTCTATTCTTCGTATTCATCGCATCCACTTTCTGGATTCTGCATACCCTCGACGAGGTATACGAGACAGAAGTATCAGTCCCCCTACGCCTGAAGAATGTACCCGAAAACGTACTGTTCACCAGCGACATTCCCCAAGAAATTGGTCTCAAACTCGAAGACAAAGGCACCGTATTGGTGAAATACCTGTTAGGGCAAAGCCTTGTCCCCGTCACTTTGGATTTCGAGGAATACAGTCAAAAAGGTAATCACATACGCCTGATAACCACTGAACTGACAAAGAAAGTAGAAAGCCAGTTAGTCGTATCCACACGCGTAAAAGACATTACCCCAGATACTTTGGAAATATTCTACACCCAAGGCCAAGGCAAAAAGGTGCCCGTACGCATCAGAGGAAATGCCACAACCAAACGCCAATACTACCTGACCGGACAACGCATCATGCCCGACTCTGTCATGGTATATGCTCCCAAGAACATCTTGAACTCCATCGATGCCGCCTATACCCAAGAAACGGACCTTAGCGACATTGCCGACACCACCAACTTCACCCTCTCCATCTCACCCGTCAAAGGAGCCAAATTCATCCCCGACAAGGCCGACGTGCAATACTATGCCGACATCCTTACCGAGAAGACGGTAAGTGTACCCATCACCGGCTTCCACTTCCCCGACGAGAAGCAACTGAAGACCTTCCCCTCCAAAGTAGACATCACCTTCCAGGTAGGAATGCAACACTTCAAGGAAATCACGGCAGAAGACTTCATCGTAGGCGTGTCATACGAAACTCTATTGGCAGCCCCCTCAAACGACCATTGCCAATTGCAGCTGACAGAGGCACCCGCCAACATCAGCCACATACGCCTCTCGCCCACCAGCGTAGAGTATCTTATCGAGCAAAAGATTCAACCATGATACAGCCCTCTCCCCTCGTTTTAGGCATCACCGGTGGCATAGGTAGCGGAAAATCCGTCGTTGCCCGTTGCCTCCACATCATGGGAATCCCCGTCTACAATAGCGACAACGAAGCCCGCCGGCTGAACAACTCCCACCCCTCCATCCGACAAGCGCTCACCCAATTGGTAGGCAACCACGTCTACCTCCCCGACGGTTCGTTGAACAAAACTGCCCTGGCCAGCTACCTCTTCGAAAGCTCCACACATGCCGAACAGGTAAATGCCATCATACACCCCATCGTCAAAGAAGATTTCCTACAATGGAAACAACGCCAGCACACCCCTTGGGTAGCCATCGAATCAGCCATCCTCTACGAAAGCGGATTCAACACCTTGGCCGATAAAGTACTCACCGTCTATGCACCCGAATCCATAAGGATAGAGCGGGCCTGCCAGCGCGACCACGCCACCCCCGAAGCCATCAAGGCACGCATCGCACGCCAAATGCCCGATGAAGAAAAGGTCCGTCTGTCCGATTTTACCCTCCATAATGAGGGCAATCACGCCATCTTGCCACAAATTTTGGATATTTTAGCCAATTTATTTTGTCTATCTCGCAAGTGAATGTTACTTTTGCGCCCGATTTCAATTAACGAACAACTAAAATAAAAAAAAGAAATTACGACTATGTTAAGAACTATTCTGTCTATATCAGGCAAACCCGGATTATATAAATTAATCTCACGCGGAAAAAACATGTTGATTGTAGAGGCACTCGATGCCACCAAGAAACGTCAACCCGTACACGGCACCGACAAGGTAATCTCCCTGGGCGACATCGCCATGTACACCGACGAAGAGGAAGTACCCCTCTACAAAGTATTTGCCAACGTAAAGGCCAAGGAAGAAGGCAAACCCGCCACCATCGACCCCAAGAAGGCCAGCGCCAACGACCTGCACGAATACATGGCTGCCGTGCTCCCCAACTACGACCGCGACCGCGTCTACAACAACGACATCAAGAAACTCATCTCGTGGTACAACATCCTCGTGGACAACGATATGGCCGATTTCGAGGAACCCGCAGAAGAGGCAGCTGAAGAGGTAGCAGAGTAAACCACTCCCCTCCCCAATAGCAAGGCACGGATTACACGGATTGCACAAAATCCATGTAATCCGTGCTTTTTTTAGGCGTATAGCTCAAAATAATCCATCATTCATAATTAATCCGTACTATTGCGGCGTAAAATTTAAAGTTCAACTTTAAAATTGTCAGAATTATGAATAATTTACTGATTGAAAGGGATTTAATAACGGTTTTTATCCTTTTGTCAAAAAGAAAAAAAATCAGCGATTATTCGTTTTGTCCGTTTCGTCCGTGTGCCATTTTTCTGTCCCTCCTTGTTTGCAAAGAGGAGAGGTGAGTTGCGCGTTTGTAACGCGCTTATATACCTTATTATAAATATAGTATTTTAAGTGACGAGCTACAAGCTACGAGTGATGAGTACTGACTGATAACTCGTAGCTTGTGTTCATTGCATCACAGATGCTCATGCTCATAGCCGCCGCATTTCAAATGCGGCTGGACAAGGGGATATGGGGGACGAGTTTGACCCAATTATTTTTCAAAAAGATGAAAAAAACTTTCGGAGCGTTATTTTATAAGGTGAGGGTGGCGGAGGCTATCCGATAAGGGTGGATTTATGCCAACGATTCAGTGGCATATAGCATATCGTATTATTATGAATCCTGATATGTAGAATGTATATAGTGTGGCCTATCAAAATGTCAAACTGTATATTCCAAATGCAGGAATCGCGTATTTCCGTGCGAGAAAGAGTTTGCTTGGAAATACGCGAATTTTAATGCGGTCGTGTGGTGTAAGTTGTTGAGTAATAAAAGGAAACGGGAAATGTGGCTCTTGAAAAGAGGAAAATCTACACGCCGATAATGTGCAACGGACGAGGGCTTGCCGAATGGAGAGATGGAAGAGGAGTGTTTCCACCCCATCCGATGGGCATCGGACGGAAGGTGAATGGCCATCGGAGGAGGGACGGATGGCCATTTGTGTGTGAGATGGATGGCCATCCAACAAAAGTCCGATGCCCATCGGACTCGAGGGCATTGGGGTGAGGTGAAGCATCGGAATGCCGATTTTGACGCGTAGATGGTGCGACTTTTGCGAATACGAAAGGGAAAATATTGTATGTTTTTAACCTGTTTATGCAAAAAGAGAGGCGGATTCTGCATAAATATGCAATATTATGCTCACTTTATGCAGTTTTGGAATTGACAAAATGTTAGTCCCTCCTTGTTTGCAACGAAGAGGGGTGATTTGCGCATTTGTAACGCGCTTATACACCATATTATATATAGCTTATTTTCATCGCATCACAGATGCGCTCTACCCATAGCCTCCGCATTAAAAATACGAAGGGACAAAGTTGAAGAAACTATACTTCAGCACTCAGCACTCATAATTCAGAACTCTTAATTTATGTTCTTCAACATAAAACGCAAAATTCGTCCTATTTCATAATTGAGAATTCACAATTAATCTTTATCTTTGCCACGTTTTCTTGCGCCGATGCCTTCGCGGGAAGGAGGAAGGGTGGGAAAACACAGACATGTGAAAAGGCGTTTATCAACGCTTTGTTCTTGGCATATAGGAACTTCGCAAACTCCAAAATCAAGTCACGAACATTGCAATGGTAGATGTCCCTGGGTGTGTAATATGCCTAAATAGTATCCGTATGAACATCGTGCGGATATAATGGTTACATATATACATATCGGCGTGGGGCTCTGCATTGCTCGTTCAACTTGATTGGGCAATGCGAAGGCCTCTATATGCGGGACGGGTAATGATACAGGCTCCCGCGCTTTTTTTATATGTGTGTCAATGAATCACAATAATAGAATCCGTATTGCAGGGGAGTTCCAATACACTTATTTTTTATTACAATGAAAAAAACAAAGTTTTGGAGCATTCTGCTTATGGTGCTCGTGGGATTAATCCCTTTGATGACTACGTCGTGCAGTGATGAAGATGACGAACATTATTTAACTGTTAATGGAACGAATGCAGCCGAGCATACATTTCCTGGTATGTTTGCTAACGGGAAAAGTGGCATAGACTATAAACAGGTTTTTAAAATTAAATCAGATGTTCAATGGTCGTTAAATGGGAAAGTTAATTGGTTGAATGTATCAGCCACATCAGGTAAAGGAGAAGTTGATTTGACAATCTATCCATCAAGTGAAAATAATTCTGAATCTGAACGTAAAGTTACACTTATGTTATCAGGAGGTGATATTAGTGTATCAATTGACATTATACAAGAAGCAGGAAAACCTGTTTGTCATGTCAGTCCTGTAAATGAAGTTGCTCTACACGATAGAATATGCTGGGAATACGAAGCAACTTCAAATGTTAATGACTTTCAATGGTTTTTGTTATCTCAAAATTCTCGTGACAGATTGACAGAAAAGGAAATTCTTGAACTTATTAGTGCCGAAGAAAAGTTAAAATATAAAGATGGATATATTTCATTTACGCCATATGATAGTGAAGGTTACGGAATTGAGGAGAACTCTGTATATTATCTTGTAACGCTTGCATACGACATTGAAGGTATTGCTGGTGAACTAAAATATACAAGAATTGAAACTCCGCCTTACTATGATGGAGATGTCGATGCATATGTAAGTTTCTATAATTTTGAAGTAGCCACATTTGGATTCAGTTTTGATGTATATAAAGAAGGTTATTGTGATACTTATCATCTTATTTATGGTGGCCAGGATGAAATTCTTGACCCTGCTATATATGCATTCCAAATAAATTATTATTTAAAACATAATAAGAAACATTGGTTTTCTGAGAATTGGGGATTGGAAATTGTGACAAATTATCCCAATGAGCACAAATTCACATATACGTCTATCGACATGTTATATAGAACGTACTGTATTGCTTATGGATGGGGTGTGTTTAAAAATGGAGAATTATCGTCTGACCTTATCGGCTTCCAAAATTTAATCAATGAAGAAGAATATGATGAGGAATATATCGTACAACGAAGCCGAAATAATGAAGTATCAACAGGAGCTTTTATTATTGACCGTTCAAAGGAAGAGATGAAAGCAAATAAATTACGGAAATAAAAGTGTAATATTAAATGAAGTTCTCTCCCTATTCGAATAGGCGAGAGACTTCATTTATTTGGTATAAAAATGAAAAATAGTACTCTCCTAATTGTTTTATATCTGTTTGCGTGTTCCTATAGCATTAATCTTATTGCGGTTCCCGCATATCCTCGTAAAGTTTACGTATCCACATTTAGTGGAAAGACTACATCCATTTATATGAAAGGTGATGAATATCAAAAATTCGCAATCAGCGAAGACGGATACACATTATTAAACGATTCTGACGGATGGTGGTATGCAACCGTTTTAAATGATGGGAAAGTAGGAAAATCTTCTTTCAGATTAATGACAGAAGAGGATGAAACTTTTGAAATCAAAAGCTTCAAAAAGAATTGTCCTAAGGGCATTGTGCCTGAACGAATACAAATAAATAAGGTCAATAATACTGTTGACAATAGAAGGTCTGCATCAAATATCGCTATGATAGGTGAACGACGTTCATTGGTCATTCTTATGCAGTATAAAGACTTGGCATTCACTAAAACTAAAAAAGACTTTGAAACCTTGTTCAACAATTTAGGTTATTGTAATAATGGTGCAATGGGAAGTGTTAGGGATTTTTATCAATTTGCATCGCAAGGACAATTAGATTATATTTCAGACATCTACGGTCCGTTTACTTTAACACACCCTATGAGATATTATGGAGGAAATAGCACTTATGGAGGACGTGATTCACATGCGTTAGAACTCTGTATCGAGGCTATGATGAATTTGCCATCAAACGTGGATTATACACTCTATGACAATAATAATGATGGACTCATAGACAATGTACATATTATATTTGCTGGTTATGGAGAAGAGGCTGGAGCATTGGCTGATGCAATTTGGAGTCATCAATATCCAAATAGAATAAACTTAAAAAGTGAAATAGGTTATTCTTTGGCTGGTTACTCATGTTCTCCTGAATTTAAAGGAAATACAGGCCATAGTATTACCAACATTGGTGTTGTATGCCACGAATTGGGACATACACTTGGAGCAATGGATTACTATGATACAAATTACAATATTGGGGGAGAATATGGAGGTACGGGCCAATGGGATATAATGGCCGATGGAAGCTGGAATGATGAAGGACGCTCACCAGCCAATTTCAATCCTTATGTCCGAAGTAGTGTGTTTAAGTGGAACAAGCAAGTTAAACTTGAATCAAGCCAACACATTATTATGCAAAATGTAAATGATGGTAACGCGGAACAATCAATTATATACAGAATCGATACGGAATGTGAAGGAGACTATTTTTTATTGGAAAATAGACAGAGGCATGGATTTGATTCTGCACTTCCTGGAGGAGGATTGATGATTTATCATGTTCATCCTAATATTGACAGGTATAATTCTACAAATACTGTAAATGCAACTCATCCACAAGGATTATATCCTGTATGTGCGTCTTATTCTGATGCAAAAAACGAAGAATATGGAAATATAAATTCTACAGAATGTCCATTTCCTGGAAGTAAAAATGTAAGAAACATTTCTTCTGCTACTTTTCCCGCAATGTTAGCTTGGGATGGAAGTCCTGCAAAAGTATCACTATCGAATATTACTGAAAATCCCATTGATGGAAGTATTACTTTTATAACAACAATAACAGACTCCATTATAACATCAGACAAGCCTGATGTTCCCATAGAAAAAAATATTGTTTATGAGGAAAGTTTTGAAGCAAGCCTCAATGACAATATAACAGTATCTTCCATAATTGGTAAAGAAGTTTGGCGTACATATCGAAAAGGTAATTTTGTTGTAAACTCAGAATTGATACCAAACGCAACTGATGGCAAACAGATCTTAATGCTTTATTTAGGTAAAGAAAGTTCTATTTGTGAATCTGAAACTATAGGGCCAGATATTGAAGTGATAGCAGGTGACAACTATACTCTTTCATTCAATATAAGTTCTTACAATGTTCCAAACAAACTAAAGCCCCAATTTGAATTGTTTATAGAAGATGAATATGGTGAATATCTGGCATATACATCTAACGATATAAAAACAGAATGGGAAAGTATAGAAATTCCATTAAGGTTTACAAGTAATACATTCCATTATAAATTGTATGGTAGTTTGTCATCTGGTGGAATATTCATAGACAATATTCAATTGTGCAAAGAAGATATCAAATCTATCAATAAAACGTATGATACAAGAGATGATGCTCATATTTATAGAATAGACGGTTCTTTTGTAGGAAAATTTTCCGACTATAACACTAATTTGAAGAAAGGTTTATACTTGATTCGTCAAGACGATAACGTTTGGAAAGTATATATACCATGAACGATTTTTAGAGATAATTATTTTTTATATTAACGCGTCTCATTATTTTTTTGAGACACAATTCATTGTAAGTAATGAAGAATAAAGTTAAAAAAATGTCGGCATTGTTACTACTAATTGTTGTAATAGCAGCATGTAAGTACAATGATGGAGAATTATGGGATAAAGTTAATTCTCTTGACAATCGCCTAACATCGGTTGAAGATCAACTAAGTCAAATGAATTCAGATATAAGTTCGATTAGCATTGTAGTGAATGCATTGCAAAATAATATATATGTTACAAACATAAGTAAAATCCAGAATGGTTATCGAATAAATTTCTCTGATGGAAAATCCATAACTATTGCTAATGGAAAGAACGGGACTGATGCGCCTATTATCAGTATTGATGAATTTGAAGGAAAGTATTATTGGGTACAAATTATTGGTGAAACAAAATCTTGGTTGATTGATAAAAATGGAGAAAAGATTCCTGTTACAGGTGATGATGGAATTACTCCTATTTTGAAAGTAAATACAGAAGGTTATTGGGTTATCAGTTATGACAGAGGAATAACCTTTGAATTACTTTTGGATGAAACAAATAATCCTGTAATGGCTGTTGGTCACAATGGTGCTAATGGTGATTCTTTCTTTAGCGATGTTCGTATTGAAAATGGTGAATTGGTTTTGGTGCTTGCTGATGGTACAGAATTGAGATTGCAATTGGAAAATAGTAATGGAACAGATGTTGCAAAAGTGAGTGGAACGGTTGCATTGGAAAATGTGGATAATTTAAAAATAGAAACGGTATATGAAAATTTGTCGCTAGTTTCGTCTAGTTTTTCTATAAAGGCTCCAATAGATGATTATCCTCAAACTATTTATTTGACAGATGACAATAATAATATTATAATGTTGTATAGAGATTTTTATTCTTCAGAAAAGCCTGTTGTTATGGATGAAAATAGTACAGCATTGGCATTGGTAACCATGAATCCTGTTTTGGCTCCGATAGGGAAAGAACATTTCTCAGAACTTGTTGATATGATAAAAGGGATGCCTCATTATTCAACTTTGGTTGATGAAGTAAAGAAAAGTATAGAAGGACAGAAAGACCTTTTATCGGAAGATAATACGGCATTGCTTTTGGCTTTGAGTGATGTTATGGAAGATTTGTGTGGGAACCATGAATCAGATATCGTGATAATGTCTCGTTCTGTTATAACAAATTGGGAGCAATTAAATATAGAAAATCCATATCCTTTTATAATTGAAATCAATGGAAACAGAATGACGATAAAGAATACTGCATTGTCACCTATGTATGATGGAACGGTTAAACATCCGACAATAGGAGAGAAAGATTTTGATATACCAACAATCGTTGGAGGTTATGGCGTTTGGGGATTACTTAAACAAACAGCTTATGGCTGGTCTGGAGGTTCTATTGGTGATTTAGGGTATTCAGAACCTAGGAATTTTTATTTTATCGAAGAAGGGGAATACCGTTTTCATTTTTCTCGAACAACAGCTCAAGCTCAAAGGAGCTTTTGGCTAAATATTTTACATGATATATTATTGGAAGCTGTACCAGTGGCATCTGCTTTTAATGAGAACAATGAGATTCTTAATCTATGTATGACTTTTTTGGACATTTATGACTTGGAAACTCAGATAAAAACTAAAGATCCTTTATCTGTAGTTCAAGATATAGCTAGCCTTACCATAACTTATTTGAAATCCAATGAATTTAAATCGTTAGTTGCTGGAGAAGCTTTTTATAAGAAATTCCCAAATGCAGAATCTACTTTGACAAATGCAGGAAGGGTTTTCAAATATCTAAGTATTATAAAAGGTGGTTGTAATACGGTGTTACGAATCGGTTGGAGAATGAAAGCTCCAAAAGAAATAGATTTTTGTTTGTGCTATTATGATGGAGACGTGTCTTCTTGTAGTACAGTGGAATTGGTAAAAAAGGAAAGTACGGATAATCAAGAGGGTTATGCTAGACAAAGATTGTTAGAACCTTTGGAAGTTTTTGTTAAGGCACATTCCGAAGATGGTACTCTTGTAGAAACTGCTTATCAAAAAGTTAAATTTGAAGTTATTTCTGGTGGGGGAAGTCTTTCTAAAGATATTGTAGGAACGGAAGACGGTTATTTTGCTGGTACTTATTGGACATTAGGTGATGGAGGTGAACAAAAAGTAAAGGCTGTTGCTATTGATATGGTTACTGGAGAAGAAATTTCTGATTCAGTATGTTTTACAGCTACTTTGAAAGAACAGGCAGATATAACGGTTCGCTTAGAATGGGAAAAAGAGAGTGGAGCTACCGATATAGATTTGCATGTGACAGATCCTTTTGGAGAAGAAATTTATTATAATCATATGAATTCTGCTTCTGGAGGTTGGTTGGATAGGGATGATTTGGTCGGACCTGGTCCTGAACATGTGTATTGGACTCAAGCACCAAATGGAGTTTATTTGGTACAAGTTCATTATTATGGTAGTGAAAGCCATGCGGTTACAACTTATAGTGTGACAATCAATGCTGGAGAGGATACTTTTGGACCATATACAGGTTCAATAGCTTATGACCAAACGGTTACTATCGGTGCTTTGAATATGCCTGATGCTACGATGACTCGTTCTTCGACATCTGTTCCAACATTTGTTGAAACGAAGGAAATTGATAGTACTCCAAAAGTTTATCCAAAGAAAGAATAATATTAGAGTATAAAATTAAAAGTCGTAGCAACATTACATTGCACAAAAACTCCTCCCCGCAACCTCACTTATATGGTGGATTGCGGGGAGTGGCATTTATATATCACCAATTACAATTACATTCCAAAGGAATAATTGCCAATGCTCTCGTACACTGAGCTGAAGAGGCTGAAGAAGACAATACCCAAGGTGCAGACGATAAGGGCGGCACGGGTGTAATTGTCGGGACGAAAGGCTGCGATAGGCTCACAATTTCCATTTATTCATGGGAAAAGGAGGAAAAAGAGGGGGGGTACATGTTTTTCTTGCTTGAAAAGGTACATTCATTTGCTTTATTGAGTACCTTTGCAGGCAATTTGTATAACATCTGTAAAAACATAAGTATTACTATGAGACTGATTCCTGTGTATTCCTGGACGAAGAAAGTAGACCAGGTGGGAAAGACCACACAGAGTTTCTTGAACCAACCTTGGGCTTCGGGGGTGATTCTGCTGAGTTGTGTGGTAGTAGCCATGTTGTTGGCCAACTTGCCTTTCACGAAGCATTTGTATCATGTGTTTCTTGAAACCGAACTCTCGATGGCCATCCAAAGTCCCATTGACCATGAGACGGGAGTGAGAGCCATTGATTGGGTGTTTCCCCACAACATGACGGTGGAGAAGTTCATCAACGACATCCTGATGGTCATCTTCTTCTTCACGGTTGGTTTGGAAATCAAGCGCGAGGTGGTGTGTGGCGAGCTTTGCTCGGTAAAGAAGGCGATGCTTCCAGTGATTGCCGCTATGGGTGGTATGCTTTTCCCTGCACTCATCTATATGTTCTTCAACAATGGTACGGCTGCTGCCAGCGGATGGGGAATCCCCACGGCCACGGATATTGCCTTTGCCGTGGGCATCATGTCCATTTTGGGCAACAAGGTTCCTGTGTCGCTGAAGGTATTCCTCACGGCCTTGGCCATTGCTGATGACTTGGGTGCCATTCTGGTGGTAGCCTTCTTCTATGGGGGTGAAATCAACTTTGCCCTGTTGGGCATTGCTGTGTTGATATTGATAGGGGTTTACTTCATGAGCCGCTTGCGTGAGAAGCGTATGGTGTATTACCTTATCCCTGCCATCGCTGTGTGGTTCCTCTTCTACTATGCCGGCATTCACTCTACGATGTCGGGTGTGGTAATGGCCTTCATGATTCCGATGGACGCCCGTTACTCGCGTGCTTATTTCCGCCGTCGCACGAAGGAGTACCAAGCCCGTATCAAGGAATATGACGATTGCGAAGGCGAGGAGGAGGTGGAGTTCCCCAACGGTCCCCAGCGCCATTGCCTGCGCCGCATGAGCCACATCAGCAGCAACTCAGTGGGAATGAGCTACCGTCTGGAGCATGCGCTCAATCCGTGGGTGAACTACTGCATCATGCCTATCTTTGCCTTGGCCAATGCTGGTGTTGAGATTCCTGACTTAAGCTACTTCAACATCTTCCAGATGAGTTCCGAATTGGGTTCTGTGGGTATGGGTATCTTCTTCGGTCTCTTGCTTGGTAAGCCTGTGGGCATTAGTATTGCCAGCTTCATTGCCATCAAGTGCAAGGTAGGCGAGATGCCGTCGGGCGGTACCTGGAAGATGCTCTTCGCTGTGGCTTGCTTAGGAGGTATCGGTTTCACCATGTCTATTTTTGTGGACACTCTCTCATTCGGAGAGCAGGCTCCTGAGGTGATGATGAACCTGCGTGCAGCCGGTAAGATTGCTGTATTGATGGCTTCGCTCTCGGCCGGAGTGCTGGGTTCGGTACTCATCACTCTTTTCAGCAAGGTGGACAAGAATTGACGAGTCGCTGTAAGCGGTAAGAAACAGAAAGGGGACTGTACCTGATTGATGTGGTACAGTCCCCCTTTTTTATCGGTCAGTGCGAGGACTTCACGCGTAGCCCGTCGTCTGTTGCAAGTGGTCAGTTGTCGCCCTTCGGGCAATAGGTCTGCAAGGGCAGCTCCTCTTTGAGGGCTCCGAGGGCGTTGGCTGCCAAGGCTCCCATCTCGTCTTCACCGGGCATGAGGATGACGGGGGCAAGGTAATCCACCTGACGTTGCAGCTCTGTCGAGCAGTAGTGGCTGTGCATGATGCCGCCGGTGAGGATGATGGCGTCGGTCTTTCCTTCCAGGGCCACATGCATGGCTCCGATGTGTTTGGCCACGTTGTAGAGCATGGCGTCCAGCACCAGTTTGTCGGGCATGATGCCCTGCTCGGCATTGGCAGCGATGGAGATCATGTCGTTGTTGCCCAAGTGGGCGATGAGGCCTCCCTGTCCGCAGAGCATCTTCTTCACCTGACGTTCGTCGTAGCGGCCGCTGAAGCAGAGTTCCACCAGTTGGTTGGCCGGCACGGTTCCTGCCCGTTCGGGTGTGAAGGGGCCGTCGCCATTGAGGGCATTGTTCGTGTCGATGACCTTGCCCTGGCGGTGTGCACTCACTGAAATGCCTCCACCCAAGTGGGCGATGACGAAGTTCATCTCCCTGTATCGTCGGCCGATGGACTTGGCATAGCGGCGGGCCACGGCCTTGGTGTTGAGGGCGTGGAAGATGGAGATGCGCTCTATCTCGGGGATGCCCGTCAGTCGGGCCACGGGCTGCAGTTCGTCCACCACTTCGGGGTCGGCAATGAAGGCGGGGCAGTGGCTGAGGGCGGCAATGTCCTCGGCAATGAGTGCACCGAGGTTGCAGGCATGTTCGTGTGGACTATGGAGCAGGTCGTACTTCATCTGCTCGTTGATGGTGTAGACACCTCCGGGGGTGGGCTTGAGCAGGCCACCTCGGGCTATGACGGCATCGAACTGTACCTCGATGCCGGCCTTCTTCAGCAGGTCGAGGACAAACTCGCGACGGTACTCATACTGTTCGTTCACGTGATGGAAGGGGGCCAGGTCTTTGGCCGGATGGTGTGCTCCGGTCATCCACGTGCAAGTGGTGTCTTCATAGACTGCCAGCTTGGTGGAGGTGGAGCCGGGATTGATTACGAGGATTCGCATGGTGGGTTTTCTGTTGATTGTTATAAACTATAGTTACTATAGGCACTATGGATATCTATAGGCTCTATAGGATGGCAGGGGCTTATTCCCCTGCCATGGTGCAGGCCAGCACGAGGCTGTAGTACTTCGAATTGTCCGAGTCGGCCCTTGAGGGTAATACCACGGGGGCACTGGTGCCTGTGAGCATACCGGCCATGCAGGCTTGCCCAAAGAGTGAGATGGCTTTGTAGAAGGTGTTGCTCGACTCGATGTTGGGGAAGATTAGCAGGTCGGCATTTCCTACCACGGTGGACTCTATGCCCTTCACCTCGCCGCTATGAGGGTCGCAAGCGGTCTTGGCATCCATGGGGCCATCGATTTGCACACGGCCATACTGTCCCTTACGCGCGCGTTCCTTTAATATAACGTATCCCAATGTGTGGGGAAACTTGCCATTGATTTTCTCGGTACAGTGGATGAGGGCCACTTGGGGCTCGTCGATGCCGAGGCGACGGCACACCTCGAGGTCGTAGTTGAGCATGGCTTCGAAGTGCGACACGCGGGGACGTGGCACAACGGCGGCATCGGAAAAGAGCAGCAGTTTGTGATACATGGGCAGTTGTGCCACAGTGACGTGGCTCAGCACGCGGCCACTGGGGAGCAGTCCCTCCTCCTTGTTGAGCACGGCACGGAGCAGCACATCGGTATTCAGTGTACCCTTCATCAGCACATTGGCCTCGCCATGATGCACCAGGGCCACGGCCATGCGGGCTGCATCCACCGTGTCTTCGGCAGTGTAGAGGGTCACGTTGTCGGGATATTGCTGATGCAGCTCTTGGGCCCCTGCTTGATGCGCCTCTTCCACCACAAGGGCAAAGTCGGCAATTCCTTCCTGCAGGCTCCGCTGGATGACACGCAAGGTGTGTGCATCGTTGGGGCAGGCCACAGCAATGCGCCTGCGCGTGTGTTGGCTGTGCAGGCGCGTAATCAATTGGTCAAATGTCAGACTCATCTGTTGTTCTGTTTTTCTTTAGTGATTCAATCGGGTGCAAAGGTCGGGATTTTTTCTGAATATCCCACGCTTTTGTATAGCAACATCTATATCTTTTAACACTCTGCTGTCCTATATGGGTGGCAATGTGTCATGGATGGGGCGAAAAACGACATCAAAATCTCACTATCGATGACATCAAGTTCCCCTTGAGGGTGACATCTTGATGTCGCTGCAAGGGGGGGGAAAGGAGGGGGGAAAAGAGGCCTCCTCGCCCCCCCTCTCGGAGACCCACCTATGTCTTGCTCAGAGACCCACCTGTGTCTCTGAAGGGTACTTTCCGAAGCCATTTTTGCCCCCCCCTTGGAGAGGCTTGAAACAGACAGAAGGGGCCTCGGAAGAAAAAAAAGAACGGATTCTTTTTGTTCTTCTCTCAGCTTGCACTATCTTTGCTCCCAAAATAGAGAATCAACATGGGACAACCATTGGCAGAGCGCCTGCGACCGCGGACGCTGGACGAATACATAGGGCAGAAACACCTGGTGGGACAGGGAGCCGTGCTACGAAAGATGATTGATGCCGGACGCATCTCATCCTTCATCCTGTGGGGACCTCCGGGGGTGGGAAAGACCACCTTGGCACAGATTATCGCCAACAAACTGGAGACGCCCTTCTACACACTGAGTGCGGTGACTTCGGGCGTGAAAGATGTGCGCGAGGTCATCGAACGGGCACAGAGCAACCGCTTCTTCTCGCAGGCAAGTCCCATCCTCTTCATCGACGAAATCCACCGCTTCAGCAAATCGCAGCAGGACTCGCTGCTGGGCGCAGTGGAGAAGGGGACAGTGACGCTCATCGGTGCCACCACCGAGAATCCCTCGTTCGAGGTCATTCGCCCACTGCTCTCGCGCTGCCAACTCTATGTGCTCAAGTCGCTGGAGAAGGACGACCTGCTGGAACTGCTCCACCGCGCCATCACCACCGACGAGCAGATGAAGAGCCGCCACATCACACTGGCCGAGACGGATGCCCTGCTACGCTACTCGGGAGGCGACGCACGCAAGCTGCTCAACATACTGGAACTGGTGGTCGAGGCCGACGCCGACAAGGAGGTGACCATTACCGACCAGAAGGTGGTGGAGCGCCTGCAACAGAATCCCCTGGCCTACGACAAGGACGGCGAGATGCACTACGACATCATCTCGGCCTTCATCAAGAGCATCCGCGGAAGCGACCCCGACGGCGCACTCTACTGGCTTGCACGCATGATAGAGGGAGGCGAAGACCCCGCCTTCATCGCCCGCCGCCTGCTCATCTCAGCTGCCGAAGACATCGGATTGGCCAACCCCAATGCCCTGCTGCTGGCCAATGCCGCATTCGACTCAGTAATGAAAATAGGCTGGCCCGAGGGACGCATCCCACTGGCCGAAGTCACCGTCTACTTAGCCACCAGCCCCAAGAGCAACTCCGCCTACATGGGCATCAACTCGGCACTCGAGACCGTGCGTGCCACAGGCAACTGCCCCGTCCCCCTGCACCTGCGCAACGCCCCTACCAAACTGATGCAACAGCTGGGCTATGGCAAGGACTACAAGTATGCCCACAACTACGAGGGACACTTTGTGGAACAACAGTTCCTGCCCGACGAAGTGAAGGACGCCCGCTTCTGGCAACCCCAGGAGAATGCCGCCGAAGCCAAGCTGAAGGAACGTATGCAAAGCCTGTGGAAAGACCGTTATAAATAACCTAAAGAAAAAGACAAGGACAATGAACATAGTTGTACTGGACGGATTCGCCGCCAACCCCGGCGACCTGTCATGGAAGCCCTTAGAGGAACTCGGACAGTGCACCATATACGACCGCACCGCCCCCGACCAAGTGCTGGCACGTGCCGAAGGTGCCGAAGCCATCCTCACCAACAAGACCGTGATAACCGCCCAACACATGCAGGCACTGCCCTGTCTGAAGTACATCGGCGTGCTGGCCACAGGCTACAACGTGGTGGACATCGAGGCTGCACGCAACCGAGGCATCATCGTCACCAACATACCGGCCTACAGCACAGCATCGGTGGCACAGATGGTATTCGCACACCTGCTGAACATCACCCAACACGTAGCACACTATGCCGACAACAACCGACACGGACGGTGGAGTGCAAGCAAAGACTTCTGCTACTGGGACACCCCCCTCGTGGAACTGGCAGGCAAGCGCATAGGCATCGTCGGACTGGGAAACACAGGCATGGCCACAGCACGCATAGCCCTGGCCTTCGGTATGGAGGTAGTGGCCTTTACCTCCAAACAACCCGACCAACTGCCCCAAGGCATCCGGCCCTGCACCATGGACGAACTCTTTGCCACCTCCGACGTGGTGAGCCTCCACTGCCCCCTGACCGATGCCACACTCCACCTGGTGAATGACACCCGCCTCAGCACCATGAAGCCCACGGCCATCCTCATCAATACAGGACGCGGCCCACTGGTGAACGAGCAGGACTTGGCCAATGCCCTCAAGCAAGGCACCATCCGCGCCGCCGGACTCGACGTGCTCGCGCAAGAACCACCCCAAGCCGACAACCCGCTGCTGGCACTGGACAACTGCTTCATCACCCCCCACATCGCATGGGCAACAGCCGAAGCACGCACCCGCCTGCTGGACATCGCCATCGACAACCTGCGTCACTACCTGGCAGGTACACCCGTCAACAACGTGGCGCGCTGACGCCCATGCCTCCCCCACAAGAGGAAAGGAGGTAGCGCAACAAGAACAAAGGACTTTTAAATCATAATACACCATCACTATGGGATTCCCCAGTTTCATGGAGGTGCTCGACTTTATCGGAACCTTCGCCTTTGCCATCAGTGGCATACGCCTGGCCTCAGCCAAGCAGTTCGACCTATTCGGAGCCTACGTCGTGGGAGTGGTAACAGCCATCGGCGGCGGTACCCTGCGCGACCTCATGCTCGGTGTCACCCCCATCTGGATGACCAACCCCATGTACCTCATCTGCTCGGGCATAGCCCTGGTGTGGGTCATCATCTTCGGCAAGCACCTCATCCACCAGCAGAACACCTTCTTCATCTTCGACACCATCGGCCTCGCCCTCTTCACCGTCGTGGGTGTAGAGAAAGCACTCGCCCTTGACTTCCCCCTATGGGTTGCCATCATCATGGGCACCATCACAGGTGCAGCCGGCGGAGTCTTCCGCGATGTCTTCATCAACGAAATCCCCCTCATCTTCCGCAAGGAAATCTACGCCCTCGCCTGCATCATCGGCGGCCTCATCTACGGCCTGTGCGATTGGACAGGAATGGATGTGATGGTCACCCAGATAGTCAGCGGCCTCAGCGTCTTCCTTGTACGCATCCTTGCCGTCAAGTACCACCTCTGCCTCCCCATCCTCAAAGGAGAAGAAGCAGAGGAATAATAGAGGAGAGGGATTCCGCAAGACCTCCCCCCCATACACCATACAACACATTACAGAGATTCCCCGCAACCTACAACTACAACAGGTTGCGAGGAATCTCTATTCTACACCCCCCTACTACATTCACCGAGAGGAGAAGGAATGCTCCTACAACCCAAGGATGCCATCCCATAGTCTGTATCAACAGTCCACCTCCTAATGGATGCAAGTCTCTGACAAACAAAAAGGGGTTGCGCCAATCAACTGACGCAACCCCAAGAAACATATTGAAAAGTATGTATTATGCTTCAACAGCAGCCTGAGCCGCAGCCAAACGTGCGATGGGCACACGGAAGGGTGAACATGAAACATAGTTCAAACCTACCTTGTGGCAGAACTTCACTGAGCTGGGCTCACCTCCATGCTCACCACAGATACCGCACTTCAAGTCGGGACGTACTGAACGGCCCTTCTCAACTGCCATCTCAACGAGCTGACCAACACCATTCTGGTCGAGAACCTGGAAGGGGTCAACCTTCAAAATCTTCTTCTCCAGATAAACGGGGAGGAAGCTGGCGATGTCGTCACGTGAGTAACCGAAGGTCATCTGAGTCAAGTCGTTGGTACCGAATGAGAAGTACTCAGCACGGCTGGCAATGCGGTTAGCTGTCAAGGCGGCACGAGGAATCTCAATCATAGTACCTACCTTGAACTCAACCTCAACACCTTCTTCTGCGAAGAGGGCAGCAGCTGTTTCGCGGATAACCTTCTCCTGAGCCTCGAACTCATAAAGGATACCTGTCAGAGGCACCATGATTTCGGGATGAGGATCGCATCCTTCCTTCTTCAACTGAACAGCTGCACCGAGGATGGCGCGAGTCTGCATTTCAGTGATTTCGGGATATGTGTTACCCAAGCGGCAACCACGGTGACCGAGCATCGGGTTAGCCTCGCAAAGGCTTTCAACGCGTTGCTGGATGTACTGAACTGTTACGCCCATAGCCTTAGCCATCTCTTCCTGACCCTTCAAATCGTGGGGTACGAACTCGTGCAAAGGAGGATCGAGCAAACGAACGTTCACGGGGCATCCGTCCATTGCCTTGAAGATGCCGTAGAAGTCGGCCTTCTGATAGGGCAACAACTTGGCAAGAGCCTTCTTGCGGCCTTCTGCATCGGGAGAAAGAATCATCTCGCGCATGGCAACAATCTTCTCAGCCTCGAAGAACATGTGCTCTGTACGGCAGAGACCGATACCAACAGCACCGAAGTTGCGAGCTACCTGTGCATCGTGGGGAGTATCAGCGTTGGTACGCACAACGAGCTTGGTATATTTCTCGCAAAGAGCCATCAAGTCAGCGAAGTCACCAGAAACCTCGGCAGCCTTGGTTTCAACCTGGCCGGCATATACCTGTCCGGTAGTACCGTTGAGAGAGATGAAGTCACCTTCCTTCAACACTACGCCATCCACTTCGATAGTGCGAGCCTTGTAGTCGATGTTCAAAGCGCCGGCACCTGATACGCAGCACTTACCCATACCACGGGCAACTACGGCAGCGTGAGAGGTCATACCACCACGGGCGGTCAAGATACCTTCAGCAACGGCCATACCTGCGAGGTCTTCGGGAGAAGTCTCGATACGAACCATGATTACCTTCTTGCCATCCTCGGCCCACTTGGCAGCGTCGTCAGCAAAGAATACAATCTGACCGCAAGCAGCACCCGGAGATGCGGGAAGACCACGAGTCAACACCTTAGCGCTGGCAAGAGCCTTCTTGTCGAATACGGGGTGGAGAAGTTCGTCGAGCTTGTTGGGCTCGCAACGCTGGAGAGCAGTCTTCTCGTCAATCATACCCTGACGGAGGAGGTCCATAGCAATCTTCACCATGGCAGAACCTGTACGCTTACCGTTACGTGTCTGGAGGAACCAGAGTTTGCCTTCCTGTACGGTGAACTCCATATCCTGCATATCGCGGTAGTGATTTTCGAGCTTAGTCTGGAGGGCATCCAACTCAGCATAGATTTCGGGCATAGCCTCTTCCATAGAGGGATACTTGGCTACGCGCTCTTCTTCGCTGATGCCTGCACGCTCTGCCCAACGCTGAGAACCAATCTTGGTAATCTGCTGGGGTGTGCGGATACCGGCAACCACGTCTTCACCCTGAGCGTTGATGAGGTACTCACCATTGAAGAGGTCCTCACCGTTACCTGCATCGCGGCTGAAGCATACACCAGTAGCTGAAGTCTCGCCCATGTTACCGAATACCATGGCCTGAACGTTAACGGCTGTACCCCACTCTGCGGGAATACCTTCCATCTTACGATAGAGGATAGCACGCTCGTTCATCCAACTGTCGAACACAGCGCGGATGGCACCCCACAACTGCTCGTAAGAGTCGGTCGGGAAGTCCTTACCTGTCTGAGACTTCACAGCTGCCTTGAACTTGGCAACGAGTTCCTTCAGGTCTTCTACTTCGAGTTCGTTATCCAATTTCACGCCCTTAGCTTCCTTCACCTCTTCGATGATAGCTTCGAACGGATCGATATCTTCCTTGTTAACGGGCTTCATGCCGAGCACTACGTCACCGTACATCTGTACGAAACGACGGTAAGAGTCCCATGCAAAGCGGGCATTGCCAGTCTTGCGGATCATACCTTCAACCACTTCGTCGTTGAGACCGAGGTTGAGGATGGTATCCATCATACCGGGCATAGAAGCACGGGCACCTGAACGTACTGATACCAACAGAGGGTTCTCAGTGTCACCGAACTTAGAGTTCATCAAAGTCTCGATGTTGGCTACAGCCTTCAACACATCGTCCTTCAACAGGGCAACCACTTTGTCTTTGCCTTCTGCAAAGTACTCGTTACATACATCTGTTGTGATAGTGAAACCCGGAGGAACGGGTACACCAATCAAGTTCATTTCGGCAAGGTTTGCACCCTTGCCACCCAACAGATTTCTCATGTCTGCTTTTCCCTCGGCCTGTCCGTTACCGAAGGTGTAGACTCTTTTTTTGTCCATACTTTCCTAATTTTATATTGAAAAATTAATAATGTTTAGTTCATAGTCGTCAATCAGTCGGCAAAAGTAGGCAAAAAACGTGGAAGAGACAAATATTGTGGAGGAAATTTTGCATACATTCACCTGTATTTCATTTTTTTCCTGTCTGGAAAAAACTTTTCCCCCGTGGGAGAGAAAATAATCGGATAAAAAGGCGTACTTTTGCAAAGTTTTTACTATATTGACTAAGAATGGCCCGAAAAAAGAAACAGCTCCCTTTGTTGGAAAAGGTGACAATAACCGACGTGGCTGCCGAAGGTATGGCATTGGCCCGTGTGAATGACATGGTGGTGTTTGTACCCTATGTGGTGCCCGGTGATGTGGTGGACTTGCAGGTGAAGCGCAAGAAGCACAGCTATGCGGAGGCCGTGGCGGTGCATTTCCATGAATATTCGCCCGTCCGTGCAACACCTTTCTGCCAACACTATGGCGTGTGTGGCGGATGCAAATGGCAGGTACTTCCCTACAAGGAGCAGA
This sequence comes from Bacteroidaceae bacterium, assembly GCA_017517605.1. Taxonomy (GTDB): domain Bacteria; phylum Bacteroidota; class Bacteroidia; order Bacteroidales; family Bacteroidaceae; genus Phocaeicola_A. Next base: position 11,833 of record JAFWYQ010000027.1, on the reverse strand, counting down.
TCAAATACAAGCAGAAGCAGGTGGAAGCCAATCTACGCCGTATAGGCAAGATTGAGTTGCCCGAAATCACTCCCATCCTCGGAAGTGAGAAGACACAATTCTATCGCAACAAGTTGGAGTTCACCTTCAGCAACAAGCGTTGGCTCACCGAGGAGGAGGTGGCCAAGGAGGTGAAGTATGACCAGATGAATGCCGTGGGTTTCCACATCCCTGGTGCCTTCGACAAGGTGCTGGCCATCGAGAAGTGCTGGCTTCAGGACGACATCAGCAACCGCATACGCAACACCATGCGCGACTATGCCTACGAACACGGATACTCATTATTCAACCTTCGCACTCAGGAGGGACTTTTGCGAAACCTGATGATTCGCACCTCGTCAACGGGCGAACTGATGGTGCTCCTCCAATGTAATGTCACCACACCCGAAGAGGAGGTACAGATGAAGGCCTTGTTGCAACACGTGGCCGACCTTTTCCCCGAAATCACGTCGCTCCTCTACGTCATCAACAACAAGTGCAACGACACCATCGGCGACCTCGATGTACACGTCTTCCGTGGCAACGACCACATCTTCGAGGAAATGGAGGGGTTGCGCTTCAAGGTGGGTCCCAAATCCTTCTACCAAACCAATAGCGAACAGGCCTATAACTTATATAAAGTAGCACGCGACTTTGCAGGCCTGACGGGCGACGAACTCGTCTACGACCTCTACACAGGCACAGGCACCATCGCCAACTTTGTCAGCCGACGTGCACGCAAGGTGGTAGGTATCGAATACGTGCCCGAAGCCATCGAAGATGCCAAGGTAAACTCTGCCATCAACGGTATCGGAAACACCCTCTTCTATGCTGGCGACATGAAGGACATCCTTACCCGCGACTTCATCGAAGAGCACGGACGCCCCGATGTCATCATCACCGACCCTCCACGTGCGGGTATGCACAACGATGTGATTGACGCCATCCTCTTTGCCGCACCCAAACGCATTGTGTACGTGAGTTGCAACCCCGCCACACAAGCACGAGACTTGCAATTGCTCGACAAGGATTACAAGGTAATGGCCGTACAACCCGTAGACATGTTCCCCCACACACACCACGTGGAGAATGTAGTGTTGCTGGAGAAAAGAGAGGCAAACGAAAAGTAAGAAATAAGCCGACATCAGCCTTGGGATAAGGTAGCCTTAACCCTGAGATAAGGAGAAACGAAACCAAGGATAAGGTTTGTTAACAAAAAACAAGAAGTATGCGAAACAGAAATAACACCGGCCGCCCTATTGCCCGCCGTGCCGAACAATTCACAAACCTCCCCGTAGTGAAGGAGCCAGCCGAACTGATGACCTTCTTGATGGAAAAAGGAGGGATGAGCCGCAACAAGGCCAAATCCCTGCTTACCCACAGAGTCATTTTCGTAGACAAGAAAATCACTACACAATACAACTTCGAGCTGAAGCCGGGCATGCTGGTGCAAGTAAGCAAGAGCCACAACCACAAGGAGTTCAAGAGCCAACAAGTCAAACTCGTGTACGAAGATGCCTATATCATCGTCGTAGATAAACGCGAAGGTGTACCGGCCGTTGGAAGTGAGAAGAAACGCGAACGCACCGTCTTCTCCATCTTGGACGACTATGTAAAGCGCTCAGGAAAACAACACCGAATCTATGGCATACACCGACTCGACCGTGAAGCATCAGGCCTCATGATTTTTGCCAAAGACGAACGCACCAAGCAGAACTTACTGGAAAACTGGGATCGCCTCGTCACCGAACGTGCTTACGTGGCCATTCTCAACGGAGAGATGGAAAAGGACAAGGGAGTCATCTCCTCGTGGTTGGCAAACGACCAACTCTACGTAGCTCATGCCGCCACCAACAACACAGGAGAAAAGGCCGTCACCCACTACACCACCATCAAACGAGCCAACGGATACACATTGGTAGAATTGGATTTAGGAAGCGGACACAGAGAACAGATACGTCTTCACATGCAAGAATTAGGACATCCCATCGTGGGTGACAACAAATACGATACTGAAAACAACCCACTCAGCAGAATGGCAATGCACGCATTCTACTTGAGTTTCCATCATCCAGTAACGGGAGAATTCTTAAAATTCGAGACACCCTACCCTGCCAATTTCAGCAACTTGTTTACACCTCAATAATAAAAGAGGTAAGCCTTGCAATGCGACTCCCCTCATTATTCAACGATTTAAGCAACTTGCTCTTCCCTCGCAAATGCCTCATCTGCCAAGGAAGGCTCAATCCGAGCGAAGAGCACCTTTGCTTGAATTGCTTAAGCCAACTGCCCCGCACCCTATATCACAAGCGAAGAGGCAATGAAATGGAGCAGCATTTCTATGGCTCCATACCCGTCGAACGCGCAACAAGCTACCTCTTTTACACTCCCGAAAGCCCCGTGCACCACATCCTTCACGCCATCAAATACTATGGCGCCAAAAAGTTGGCCATCTACATGGGACATTGCATGAGTACCCATTTGAGTGAAAAGGAGGACAACTTCCTTGATGGCATAGATTTTATCATACCTGTCCCTCTATCCAAAGAGCGCATGCGAAAACGCGGATACAATCAAAGCCAACTACTGGCCGAAGGACTCGGCCAATCCACCGGCATCCCTGTATTATCCGACTTATTGATACGCACGGTTGACAATCCCACGCAAACACATCTGAACCGACGCGAACGATGGGAAAACGTACAAGGCATCTTCAAAACCACCACACAAGCCCACGCTCTCCTCCAAGGTAAACACATACTGCTTATCGACGATGTTGCAACCACAGGTGCCACATTATCGAATTGTGCGCAAGCAATTCTCAAGGACATCCCCAATTGCCGTCTGAGCATTGCCACATTGGCATTGGCAAGTATGTAAAGAACTTTTTGGATTTTCTTGCCAAATAATAGATTAGAAACAAACTATTTTTTATATCTTTGTCCCCCAATAAATAATTCACATTCATTATTTTGTAACATATGAATACCTTCATACAAATACATCGTCGGTTATTGGGAGTTATCCTATTAACTTTCAATCTATTAACAGCAAGTGCCCAACAAGCAGAGAATACATTATCACCACAAACAGACAGCTTGGCACAATTCGTTCGCAATATCGTGACATACAATAGTATGTTCTCCCAAGAGAAAGTCTACTTGCACTTCGACAACACCGGCTACTTCATGGGCGAGACCATTTGGTTCAAGGCGTATGTGGTGAATCCCATGAGCAACCGCCCTAACATCATCAGTCGGGTACTTTATGTAGAACTTCTTTCCCCCGAAGGACGGGTATTGCAATCACACAAGCTGAAAATCGAAAACGGACAATGCGCCGGACAACTATCCCTTAAAGACCTTCTGCACGCAGGTTTCTACGAAGTGCGCGCTTACACGGCACTGATGCTCAATTGGCCTGATGCACCCATCTTCTCACGCGTATTCCCCATCTTCAATGCACCGGAAACAGAAGGGAAGGACATGTACAAAGATCCCTTCATGACCCCCACTCCACATTCTGAACGACGCCCCGACATGCGTGCAAAGAAAGAAAACGCAGAAAAAGTCAACATCCAATTCTTCCCCGAAGGAGGAAACTTGGTGCAAGGAGTGGGCAATAAAGTAGCATTCAAGGCTACCGATAAACAAGGAAACCCCATCTCCATCAGCGGAAAGATTTACAATAATCGCAACGAGCAAGTCACCTCTGCACAAGTAACACACCAAGGTATGGGAATCTTCAACTTAACCCCTGTTAAGGGAGAAAGTTACTACATGACACTTGCCCAAAGCGAGAAGAAGACACCCGAACAATACCCTCTTCCCGTTGCAGATTCAATAGGCATCGCCATGAGTATAGACAACTCACAGGAGCAGGAAGTCGTCATCCAACTTACCCGCAACGAACGTGTTGACACCACCCAAGCCTTGGGATTGACAATCATGTGCCGCGGACGAATCACACACTTCGAACAGATTAAATGGGACAACCAAATGAGCACTTCACTGAGTTTTCCCAAAAGCGATTTGTCTGAGGGAGTCAATCAATTCACACTGTTCAACACCGAAGGACGCGTTTATGCCGACCGCCTCACATTCATCCCACAAAAGAGCAGCATTCAATTTGCTCTCAATGGTGCAAAAAGTGTCTATAAGCCACGCGAAAACGTGGAGATGAAATTCAAGTTGACCGACAACGAGGGAAACCCCGTACGCACCATGTTCTCCCTCGCGGTGCGCGATGCTGATACTGAGACCCCCATCAACAAAGCTAACGGAGGCAATATCTCCGCCAATCTGTTGCTCGGCTCTGAATTGAAGGGATACATCCATAATATTGATTACTATTTCGAGGCCGACGATGCCACACACCGGCAAGCGCTTGACCTGCTTATGTGTACCCAAGGATGGCGTCGCTACAACTGGGAAGAGATGACACGCCCCGAAGACTTCAAAGTGACCCACCCTGCCGAGGAGGGTATATTGATTAGAGGTAACCTCACCTCCACCTTCCGCAACAAGACCAAAGAGGGAGTCGATATCAAAGTATTCCTATACAATGGAGCCGGACAAAATCTCAGAGGCTCATGCCTGACTGACTCGATAGGACAATTCGCATTTTTGGCAGAAGACTTCAACGGCCGTTGGATTATGAATATCCAAACTTACGAAGACGAGAAATTGAAAGAAATGAATGTAAACTTGGATAAAGTATATGATCCCGAAAAGCGCCAATACGATGCAGAAGAACTGGTGCTATTCACTAAGAACAATGATGCACAAAACATCATAGTTCAAGCCGAGGATTCAACAAAACTTTACGATGAATGGGGAAGAACCCGATGGGAGAATCTGCTTCCCACCGTAGAAATCGAAGAGGATAGAGAGTGGCGCTCAGAGCTTGTTCGGAAATGGAACAACCTAATCTACGAAATGGAAGACGAACGTATGCGTATGGACGACACCGGCGAAGAGTATCTGGAAGAGTTCTACCGATGGTTGGAGCAAACCAATCCTTACTTTACGTTCGACATCGACACCAACAACATAACGGCAAGATACAAAGGACGCCCCGTGCGATTCATGATCAGTCGCGTAGGTACCGGTGGTTGGTTGGTTGAAAACAATGTCAGCATCAACGTGATTGACTTGACGGTACAGGATGTGGAGGCTATTGCCATCAGCGACAAGCCCAATGTAGAGATGGCCTTGGCACGCTACGGATTGGACTCCATAACCAATCAGGACAACACGGTTGTCATCTCCATTTTCGTACGCAACGACTACTTCAGGAATAAGGAATACAACGGAGTACGGCGTACCAAGATTCAAGGATTCACGCCCGCCATACAATTCTATTTGCCCGACTACAGTTATGCGGACTTACCCGACGAGAAGGACTTCCGACGAACCCTCTTCTGGGCGCCTTACGTTGTTAGCGATGCACAAGGCGAAGCTACCGTCACCTTCTTCAACTCCCCTCTATGCAAACGCATGAAGGTCAGTGCCGAAACCATCACCTTTGGTGGTGTCATGGGTAGTTACGAGGGTATACCATAATCAAAAGTTGCAATAGTCTGTTTCCCAACATAAGGATAAGTATTTATACAATCAAAAGGCGGAAGCACATTTGAGAAAGGAATATTCTTTTTCCCATGAAGTTCATCTATCAAGTCATCCTGTATCTATGCGTTTCCTGTTTGGTTTCATGTGTTCACCCTTCGGTAGAACAATTACTCTCCGAAGCCGAGGCAAAGGTTGAACAGTGGCCGGACAGCACATTAGCACTGTTGTATCACCAACCCGTCGACGAATGGAGCGCAGAGCAACGGGCCCGTTGCGCCTTACTAATGACCCAAGCTTCGCACCGTATGCGGAAAGCCGGTTTGTTTGGCGACACCCTCATTGATGTAGCGGTAGATTACTATTCCCAAATTGATAAGCCTTCACGTTATCAAGGACGTGCATTCTTCTACCAAGGTATCCGTCGGGAATTCCGAGGTGACATCGAAGGGGCCGTTTCCTCTTTATTAAAGGCACGTCAGGCACTTTCTTCAGTAGACGACCCTCACTTCTTAGGAATGACATTCGAACGGTTGGGCGACATTTATTACACCCAACAACTTTATGAGCGTGCATTAGACTGCTATCAAAAATCTTATCCTTATAAATTACGTACCAGCAAACCTCCCCATCAAGTGTGGATGTTGAAGAACATAGCCACCTGCCATCGCTTGCTCCAACAAGCCGATAGTGCCGAAGTGTATTACCAACAGGTGTTTTCCAAACTCCCTCTTCTTGACGAAGACGAATCATCCGGCATCCAATTAGAGTATGCCGCTTTCCTGCACGAACAAAAAGAGAGCGAAAAGGCCAACCGTTTGCTCATCGACTTATTACCTACACTGAAAGATTCCACATGGAAAAGCAAAGCCCTCTATTGCTTGGGATGCATAGCCATCGACCGTCGCGATTATTCGCGCGCAGAAGAGTACTTGCATCTGGCATCCCAAAGCCCGGATAGCACATTACAACGTTCCATCTACAGCCTATTGGCAGAATTGACTCGTGTACGGAAAGACTATCGGCAATCCGTCATCTACAACCGTCTGCATTCCATATACGACCAACAATTGCAACACCGAAATCGGGCTATAGAAGTAAGCGAACTCTCTTGGCAGGAGGATACCACAACCATCCATCATGAACACCTCTTGAAACAACAGAAAAGCCGATGGATAGTATGGTTAACCGCAAGTGTTGCATTGGTTGTGATATTGCTTATAATCCATTTCTTCCAACAACGCAAGCGGAATCATGACCGACAACGCGCTGTTTTGACAAAGGAATTAGAGACAATGAAACTTCAAAGTATCGAAGAACGCCGTACCTTACGTAGCCGCATCAGTTTGAAGGAACGTGAACTACAAAAAATCGAAAAGCAATACCAAGAGAATGCAAACAAGCTAAAAGGACTTAACGACACACTAAAAAGCAGTCGTGAAGAACTACAACAAATCGAAGCAGAGAATCGAATTTTGTCAAAAGAAAAACAGCAAACAAATGCTACTTTACAAGAGTTGCAAGACTCATACAACACGTTGCGGACAAATTATCTCCGTTGGGAACAGTGTTTCAATTTCTTAGAGCAAGGAGGCAACAATGCCGCCGTATTGTTGTTATTGCAAATTCAAAGCAATTCGTCCGATCGTATGCGTGGTATGCGTATTCGGCGAGAATCTTATCTGCCTTTACTCCGAGAGTATGCCGAATACCTTTCTCCAGGTATTGCCACTCGCATGGACGAAGCCGCTCTTCCACCCAATAAACAGATTGTTGTCTGCCTCCTATATGCAGGCATTACCGACAACAATTTGATAGCCGAAGCAGCAGCCCTTTCTCCTGACACGGTACGCATCTACCGCAAGGATTTGCAGAGATTCCTTCCTGAAGAATGAAAACTATTCGGTTTTCCACAAATCGAGCAAAAATATACGTAAATCTTTGAATCCCAATATACTGCATTATCATTATATTGGGATTGTCTTTTGCGCCGCCTTCCCCCTCCTGTCATTTTATTCCCTAAAAGCATTGTGTAAAACCGAATCTTCCTACCTTTGCCTCAAAGTTTAATTGTAAAATGAAAAAGTTATGGAAAGAAAGATTTTATGGATGTTATGCATTGGCGTAGGGTATTGGATGTCTGCTCAAGATGCGGTAGCCAATCACCCAATCGATGGAAATCCTCATTGGGCGGTGTATGCACGTATGACACATTTGGCAGACAGTACGTCCACTAAGCAAGAAGATGGCTTTTTTGATGATGTTCCAATACCAAAATTTCCAGGAGGGACACAGGCTCTGGTAAAGTTCATCTATGACAACCTACGTTACCCTAAAGAATTATTATCCGACAGTATTGAAGGAAGAAGTATCATTCAGATTCTTGTTGATGAGCAAGGCAATATTGCCTCAACTAAAATTCTCCGTAGTTCACATCCGCTATTGGATGCCGAAGCCTTGCGCATTGTCCGTATCATGCCTTGTTGGGAACCTGCCCGTGACCTCCGACATGGAGAACCAATAAAAGGCTATTTCACATTCCCTATCCAATTCAAATTACCAAAAAAATAGTATCATGAAACGTTATATTCTACTCTTTATCTTTATTACTTCCACAGGCTTTGCTATAGCGCAATGGAAATCTGAAGTGGATAAGGTTTATTTGGATTCTGTAGCTTCGCGTGGTGAAGAAGGGCGCTTGATGAATCGGTGGGGATGGTGGAAGTTTCCTCCCGAATTGACCAAGCAAGGCGGAGCGGCTATCAAACAGCAGAATGAAGTCCTGGAAATGTGTGCCGATAATTATGGAGTCCGACTTTATCCTGTGATAGAGGGGAAATCATTCCGCATCAACCTTCATGCCGTGCGTTGTATCCTTAGCAGAAGGTTCTATAACATAATTCTGATAGCTCAAGAAACAGAAGTAGGACGCTATGAACTCTTCTGGACAGCAATTTATACTCAGTTCACCTATAATTATCTGCATACGCGTGAACTGACCCATGAAGAATGGAAAACCTTCTGTGCCTTGTTGAACAATTCTTCCATCCGGGATGAGGGATTGGGCGATACGGGCTTTTACAACGGAGCAGACACATGGAGTGTGGAACTTTATAGGAAAGGGAAGTACTATGTCAAGACCTATCCTTTTGGCGGTGACTTAAAGGACGCTGTGCTTTACCTCTATTCGCTCACCGACTTTAAATGGCCGCAGAGTTTTCTACTGAATGCGTTTGGGCAGGCAAAAAACGAATGTCATTTTGAATGGTGGAGTGAATCAGATGAATGGGCTTTGAACTATAAAAAGAACAGGTGGTTTGATTTTGAACTATTCGGCTCTTTTGGGGAATTGCCTCAAATAAAGATTCGTATAGTCAATGGCAAGATTATGTGGTGTAGGAAAGTCGGTGAATTGGCGCACGATACAGGTTGTCGTGTTTTGACAACAGAAGAATGGGGTGGGTTTCTAACCTTGAAGGATTCATTGAACTCATTAAAACTACCTAATAATCATGTAGAAGAAAACGGATTTTACACAGAATACGATGGTTGTCTTGTCATATTTACAGAAGGAGCAAACGGAAATACTTTTCCACAACGTCAAATCTGGCATGGTTATGAACCCATGAAGCTATTTATTCGTGCTATAGAGTTGTCTGGTTTGCACATCCATTGGTGGGAGGAGTGGCATTGGAAATGAATCCCTGCCAAAGCCGCTTGGCAGTCCTCTGCCACTATAGAGGCAGTACACTGACATCACTGAGGCAGGGGACTGACATCACTGAGGCAGTAACTTCAAGTCGGTGTATGTACTTCCCTCTGTCCTTTACTTCACCCTTTCCAATCCCATCTTCTTTGCTTTTTCAAGCATGTATTCAAAGGCGGCATCGTGTTCGTTGGGGATGTCTCCGTCGAGGATGGCATCCTTGATGGCGGTCTTCAGTGTACCGATTTCGCGACAGGGTGAGAGGCCGAACACCTCCATGATTTCCTCGCCGGTGACAGGTGGTTGAAACTGGCGGATGCGGTCGCGCTCCTCCAGGTCTTGAGTTTCTGACGCACCATCTTGAAGTTGTCGAGGAAGCGTTGCTTGCGCTCGGCATTTTTCGAGGTGATGTCCGCTTCGCAGAGCAGCATCAGGTCGTCAATGTCGTCGCCCGCCTCGAAGAGCAGACGACGCACTGCACTGTCTGTCACTATGTCATCGGCTATCACGATGGGGCGCATGTGCAACCCTACGAGCTTCTGCACGTACTTCATCTTCTCGTTCATCGGCAACTTCATGCGGCGGAAGATATTCGGTATCATCTTTTCGCCCAAGTAGTTGTGGTTGTGGAACGTCCACCCGATGCGTGGTTCCCAACGTTTCGAGCGCGGCTTGCCGATGTCGTGCAGGATAGCCGCCCAGCGTAGCCACAGGTTGTCGGTCTGTTTGGCCACATTGTCCAGCACCTCCAGCGTGTGGTAGAAGTTGTCCTTATGTGCCCGTCCGTTCATCGTCTCCACCCCTTGCAGGGCCGCCATTTCGGGGAAGATGAGTGCCAACAGGCCGCTCCGCTCCAGGTCGATGAACCCTTTCGAGGGAATGGGCGAGGCCACAATCTTGTTCAACTCGTCGGCAATGCGCTCCTTGGAGATGATTTCGATGCGCTCCTTGTTGCGGCAGAGCGATTCGAACGTCTCGTCGTCGATATAGAAGTTCAGCTGTGTGGCAAAGCGTATGCATCGCATCATGCGCAGGGGGTCGTCGCTGAAGGTGATGTCCGGGTCGAGTGGTGTGCGTATGGTCTTTTCCCATAGGTCATCCATGCCGCCGAAGGGATCCACCAGTTCGCCAAAGCGAGCCTTGTTCAAGCAGATTGCCAAGGCATTGATGGTGAAGTCGCGCCGGTTCTGGTCGTCCTCCAGTGTGCCGTCCTCCACGATGGGTTTGCGCGAGTCGCGTTGGTACGACTCCTTGCGTGCTCCCACAAACTCCACTTCCGTGTGGTGAAACTTCACTTGTGCCGTACCAAAGTTCTTGAATACAGACAGGTGCGCCCGCTTGCCCAACCGCTTGGCCAAGGCTTCGGCCAGTGCAATGCCACTGCCCACCACCACCACGTCGATGTCCTTCGATGGGCGTTCAAGGAATATATCCCTCACGTATCCGCCTACCACATAGCACTCTACGCCCAGTTCATCAGCCGTTTCGGATATTTGGTGAAATATCTTGTCGGAGAGTCTCTCCTTCAGTTCTTCTTGAGTCAGTTCTATCATTGTCTTCAAATTCTGTGACAAAGATACAACAAAGAAACGAAAGTTAGATGGTATCCGAGGACATTTGTATATCCTGTATGCAAGAAAAATGCTTTCTACTTACATTTTGTCAATTTTTTAACTGCATAAAGCGAGCATAATAGTGCATATTTATGCAAAATACGACTCTCTTTTTGCATAAATAGATAAAAAACGCACCAATTTCCCCCTTTCATATTCACAAAAGTCGCACCATCTACACATCATAATCGGCATTCCGACGCATCACCCTACCCCAATGCCCACGAGTCCGATGGCCATCGGACTTTTATTGGATGGCCATCCGTCTCACACACAAATGGCCATCCGTCTCTCCTCCGATAGCCATTCATCTCCTGTCCGATGGCCATCGAACGGGGGTAAACACACCACTTTCATTTTCACTCTTTCGGCAAACCCTCGTTTTGGCACATTATTGGCACGTAGAATTTCTGTTTTTCTAAAACGATCATTTGCCGTTCTGCTTATTCCTCAATGGTTTAAATCTTTTAAGCGCATCAAAAATCGCGTATTTCCAAGCCGAATCTCTCTCACACAAGAATACGCGATTCTCGCATGCGGAATATACAGTTTGACAAAATGTCAACGAAGCAACAAAAAACAGAAATATTTGCTGATCTCTCTCATTAAAATAATAAAAAAAACTCTATCTTTGCCCCATATTCGCGCTGAATACTCTTCCAACATGAAAGTGCGCGAGAGAAGGATATATTGAAAAGACCGAATCCATAAAAAAAACAGAGGTGGTAATAAATAAAAGAAAATAAAGAAACAATGAAAGCATCCAAAACCATGCTATTAACAATAACAGCAATATTGTATAGCATCGCAGCAATTGCCCATAATTTTGAGGTAGATGGTATTTATTACAACATTATATCAAGTGAAAATTTGACGGTGGAAGTGACGCATAGAGGAGACGGATACCAATCATATTCTAATGAATATAC
>JAFWYQ010000001.1 GCA_017517605.1 Bacteroidaceae bacterium | reverse complement strand
TCGTCCACTGTATGGGCATCCCTTGTGGATGCCCGATGATTGGTGTTATCCGTTTCATTTGGGTACCCACAAGGGGCACTCCTACGGCAGACAATTCGCATGGAACCGTGAAATCCGTGTCATCCGTGTCAAAAATAATGTGCCGCATCGCCTTGTCAACTCAAAAACTCAAAAACAAAAAACATAAAACTATGCTACTACACTATCTAAGCCTCGCATGGCAGCAACTGGAAAAGTACCGCCTGCAATCATTGGTCAGCATCGTCAGTTTGGGCATCGGCTTTGCCTGCTTTGCATTTGCAAGCATGTGGATAAAGTATGAAACGACGTATGATGCGTTTCATAAGGATGCGGAGAATCTGTATGTCATTCTTCAAGACAAAAGTACAACGCTTTATCCAGATATAGACGTTCGTACGTTGCGCGAGATTCCCCAATTGGAACAATTGAGCCATGTTCAAGTCGTCCAATTCGATTCCATCAATGGTAAGCCCATGTTTTTCTCTATAAATGACGGGAAGATGAGTAGTTTTGGTCAAGGATGGGTAATGAACGACACCAACTTTGTGGAACTGTTCGGATTGGATATAATAGAAGGAAGCACCAGTTTTGTACATAACGAGCGGGAAATTGCCATCAGCGACCAACTTGCCAAACATCTATGGGCTGATGAATCACCTATTGGTAAGGAATTACAGACCACCAATAGAGGGGTAAATGGAACAACCATCAAACGGTCATTTAGAATCGCTGCCGTTTTCCGCTATTGGGGCGAACATAGCAACTTTCCTTACATTTATTACCTGTGCCGTAATTCTGCCGAATTCCCCGATGCACATAGCTCCGAAGTGTTTGCCCACATATCTCCACGCGTGGATATGGAGGCATTGAATGCCCGACTTGACACCATACCACTCTATAGGAAGGATATGTCGGCTTATAGTAGAATAAATGCCGCTGGGCTTGAAAAAGCATTTTCTTACCAAAGAATGGAAGCCGTCCCCATTACCAAGGTGCACTACTCAACAGTGCAATATGAGAAATTTGCCCAGATGAAAATCAATCACATATACTTGTTTGCCATTGCCGGAGGGATGCTCATTGCGTGTGGTCTGCTGAACTACTTGACGATGTTCGTCAACCGTCTGTTCATCCGCCGTCGCGAAATGGCTTTGCGCACAGTGTTTGGCGCCACAGGCAAAGATTTGATGATTCAATTCCTGACCGAATATGCTCTGCTATTGGCCATTGCCCTGTTTGTGGGATTGTTCATCATTGGTGGCTTCATGGAACAGTTCCTTGCCATGACCGGATTGCCCAAGAACGAAAACTACTTTTATGGTGAGAGTTTGATATACGTTTCATTGGTGTTTGCAGTGTCGATGCTTGTCTCCCTGCCTGCTATCTGGTATTTCCGTCGCCAATCGTTGCAGAGTAACATCTCTGCTGCGGACAGATTGGTGCATTACAACATCTTCCGCCGCATCAGCACAGGGGTACAGATAGGCATCAGCATCTTCTGCATCTTCAGTACCGTAGTGTTGTTGAAGCAGCTGGACACTTTGCGACACGGTGATATCGGCTTTGAACGCGAAAACCGCATGACATATTCTGTCAACTACAGTATGGAAAGAGTGAGGGAGGAACTGCTCATCTTCCTCAAGCAATGTCCCGAAGTAGATACGGCTTTTGCCTGTCACCAGCCTATCTATCCCATATTCAGTACGTTCAGCCATAGACTTAGCCCAGACCAACACCCTGAACTGGATAGGATTATCGACGTATATACACAATCCATCTCGAAAGCCTTGGTTGACTTCTATGGGCTCACTTTGCTACAAGGCCGTTGGTTGCGCGATGGAGAAAGTAATGCCTGTATGGTAAACGAAGCACTCGTTCATCAGATGGGATGGAATAACCCTTTGGAAAAAAGTATTTGGGGAAAGCAAATAGTGGGAGTTGTCAAGGACTTCCACAATGAGTCTCCCATTATCAAATCCAAAAGCTATCTGCTTCAATGTGAAGAAGAACACACTCCGTACAATTTCCTTATCCGCTACAAACCAGGTATGAAACAGGCACTGATGACTAAGATTGAAGCCTTCTTCAAGGAACGGGAACTCACCTATGCCCCTCATCAATGGCGCGACGCGATGGAAGAATACAGTCGTCTGTTGGTATCGGAGAACAAACTGAAACAACTGCTCAACATCACAACCATCGTCTGCATCCTCATCGCCCTCTTCGGCGTGTGGTCGATGATAATGCTCACCTGCGAACAGAGAAGAAAAGAGATTGCCGTGCGCAAGGTGTTCGGTGCCACCACAAAGGACATCCTCGACATGTTCATCGTCGAATACATGGCTTTGCAAGGAGTGGCGGCTCTCGTTGCCTTCCCCGTGGGCTATGCCTGTATGAAGCCTTGGCTGGAGCAATACGTGGTGCAGACCTCCATTCCTTGGTGGATTTACGTCGGTATCTTTATGGCCGTAGCCCTGCTCGTGGCCCTCTGCGTCGGCTGGCGCGTGTGGAAGACGGCCAAAGCCCATCCCGCCGATGAGATAGCTAAGGGAAGAGGATAGGATGAAGAATGAAGAAGAAGGGAAGGAATGAACCAACAAATCAAGAAATCCTTCATTTTTCATCCGAAAAGAGTGTGTAATATGAAAAAGTCTGTGTACCTTAGCGGCGAAAACTAAAATCATTACTAAAAACGACTAAAAAATGAAAGTAAGAACCGCTTTGCTGATGCTGATGACAGCCCTCTGCAGCCAAGCTCAGGAGACTGCATGGTCACTCAGAACTCAAAACTCAGAACTCAAAACTCAATTCAGTTTCGATTTGACAGGAAACCGCCGCGTGGCCGAGGGGTGCACCGCGATTACAGAAACAAGTGTGTATAACGACGAGACAGGCTATGGCTACGACCTGCAACCGGCTCCGACAAAGAAGAGTACAACTCCCTATTTTTTCTCTGTAAAAGTGCCTGACGGCAACTACCGTGTGACCGTGACACTGGGTAGCAAGAACCGCGCCGCAAGTACCAGTGTAAGAGGCGAATCGCGCCGATTGTTCGTAGAGAACATCACCACCAAAAAGGGCGAATTCAAGGAGTACACCTTCACCATCAACAAGCGCAATACCGTAATTGACGAGAAGGAGAAAGTGAAAATAAAGCCGCGCGAAAAGAACAAACTGAACTGGGATGACAAACTGACCCTGGAGTTCAATGGCGACGTTCCGGCTTGTGCCCGCATCGACATCGAGCGCGTGGAGGATGTGCCCACCATCTTCCTGTGTGGCAACTCTACCGTGGTGGATCAGGACAACGAGCCGTGGGCCAGCTGGGGACAGATGATTCCGCGCTTCTTCACCGACAAGGTATGCTTTGCCAACTATGCCGAAAGCGGCGAATCAAGCAACACATTCATCAGCGCCGGACGCTTGAAAAAAGCACTTTCGCAGATGAAGGAGGGCGACTACATCTTTATGGAATTCGGCCACAACGACGAGAAGCAGAAAAAAACCGGAAGCGGAGCTTGGGGACACTTCATCTACAACCTGAAAATCTATATCGACGAAGCCCGTGCACGCGGTGCACACCCTGTGTTGGTGACTCCTACACAGCGCCGTAACTTCAAGGACGGCAAGTTGGTAGACACCCACGGAGAGTTTCCCGAAGCAGTGAAATTCCTGGCAGAGAAGACTGGGACACCCGTCATCGACCTGCAACAGATGACCACCATCCTGTATGAGACTTTGGGCGTTGAAGGCTCCAAGAAAGCCCTCGTGCACTACCCTGCCGGTACGTGGCCGGGACAAGACAAGGAGTTTGCCGACAACACCCACTTCAACCCCTACGGTGCCTACCAGATTGCCAAGTGCGTAATTGAAGGGCTGAAAGAGCTGAACCACCCATTGGTTCAATATCTGCGCGACGACTACCCGGGATACAATCCTGCCAACCCCGACAGCTTCGACTCGTTCAAATGGAACAACAGCCCATTTACGGAAATTGAAAAGCCGGACGGAAATTAAGGCGTGACAAGCTACAAGTGACAAGAAGTTTGGATCTATCATTCATCTCTTAATTCTTTAGTTATTAACTTGATAGAGAACTTGCCACTTGTAGCCAGTAGCAGCCAACTCACAGTTTCTTCACAATAAATAACACACAAGGCTTGTCCAACTCAAAATAAAGAAGTACCTTAGCGGAAAATTTACAACAAAAACTGATTCTCATGAAAGACAACACCTATTGCGTAATCATGGCCGGAGGTATCGGAAGCCGATTTTGGCCACTGAGCCGCAAGAAGTTACCCAAGCAGTTCCTCGACTTCTACAATACCGGCCGCACCCTGTTGCAACAGACTTTTGACCGATACTGTAAAGTGGTGGACAAGGAGCATATCTACGTGGTGACGAATACCGAATACACCCAATTGGTCAACGAACAGTTGCCCGAAGTGCCTCCCGAACACATCTTGTCCGAACCTACCCGACGGAATACGGCTCCTTGCATGGCATGGGCCACTTACCACATCCATGCCGTCGATGCCGAGGCCAATATTGTATTCACCCCGTCGGACCACTTGATTCTCAAGGAGGAAGATTTCATTCGCGACATCAATAACGGTTTCCATTATGTAGACCAACACAACCGCCTGCTATGTGTCGGCATCCGCCCCCATCGGGCCGAAACCCGATACGGATATATCCAAGCGGGGGAAAACGACGGAGACAACTTTTACCATGTGAAAACCTTCACCGAAAAGCCTGAACGGGAATTGGCTGAAGTATTCCTCGAAAGTGGTGAATTTTATTGGAATGCAGGTATCTTTTTGGGTAAAGCCCATACCATTATCGAGTCCTTACGCCATCATGCACCCGAGTTGACCGCAAACTTCGAGACCTATGACAATGACCGGCATCATGGGGCAAACAACGAACAGAATTTTATCGGAAAATTCTTCCCCGCATGTCCCAATATCTCCATCGAATACGGAATATTGGAAAAAGCTGACAATGTGTACGTTATAACCTGCAATTTCGGATGGAGCGACGTGGGAACATGGAGCACCTATTACGACACCCTGCCCAAGGATGAACACGGCAATGCCCGACAACGGAAAAAGGTGCTTCTATATGATTGCAACAACTGCATAGTAGGCACCCGGAAAGCAAACAAAATGATTGTGGTGCAAGGATTGGAAGACTATCTGATTGCCGACACTGAGGATGCATTGCTGATATGTCCCAAGGACAACACAAACATGCTTCGCAAAATCATCAACGACACTCAAATAAAGATTGGGGAAGACTTCGTTTGACATACCCCATACCTACTCTTCTGAAACCCATGCAAATTGCGCGGATTGACACAGGTTCACCTCGTGTCAATCCGCGCAATTTGGATTAAGATGGTTCTCCATACTCCATGCGCTGACTTCCATACCATACAACTTCCGATACTATACCCACAAAGAGTATCCCACACCCCTATTTTTCATCTTCATCCCCCACTTCAATACACTATTTTCAGATAGTTAAAAATCAGTATTTTGTGCACAAAAACAAATAAAAAACAATCTTTTTGAAACTTTTTCATAAAAAAGTGTGGGGAATTGTGGGGAATTGTGTAATTTTACAGCCGAAAACTCATTTTAAGTAAGGTGAACAAGATTCAATTCATAGGAAGTAGCGATGCAAAGGCCGATGTGAAGGGGCGTGTGTTCCTTCCGGCCAACTTTCGTCATGTACTGCAAGAGGCGGGAGAAGAGAGCATGGTAATGCGCAAGGATGTATTTCAGGATTGCCTGGTCATCTACCCCGAAACTATCTGGAAAGAGCAATTGGCTGCCCTGCGTAGCAAGTTGAGCCGTTGGAACCGTCAGGAGCAGCAGATATTCCGCCAATTTGCTGCCGATGCCGAAATTCTGACAACAGATACCAGTGGACGCATTCTGATACCACGCCGCTATCGCGAATTAGCAGGCATCAATTTGGATGTACGCTTCATAGGCATGGACGACACCATCGAAATCTGGGCACGCGAAAAGGTGGATAGTCCCTTCATTTCTCCTGAAGAATTTGGAGAAAAGTTGGAGCAATTGATGGAAACTGTCCAAGAACAGACTCTATAAAAGACGAAAGCATAAACTGACGCATATATAACCCAAATTCTCATGGATACCAAAACGAACATAATTACAGCTGAAACATATCACGTACCCGTGATGCTGCACGAAGCGGTGGATGGCATGAACATCCAACCCGGAGGTATCTATGTAGACCTCACATTGGGTGGAGCCGGTCATTCTCGCGAAATATTGGCACGCATGGATGACTCTGCCAGTCTTTACGGATTTGACCAAGACAAGGATGCCGAACAGAATATCCCTGCTGACGGACGTTTTACTTTCGTACGCAGCAACTTCCGTTATCTGAGCAACTTTATGCGTTACCACGACGTG
Source organism: Bacteroidaceae bacterium (assembly GCA_017517605.1). Classification (GTDB taxonomy): domain Bacteria; phylum Bacteroidota; class Bacteroidia; order Bacteroidales; family Bacteroidaceae; genus Phocaeicola_A. The sequence continues at coordinate 16,311 of JAFWYQ010000001.1, read as the reverse complement.
CATGGTAAGGTGGATGCCATTTTAGCGGATTTGGGAGTATCATCGCATCACTTCGACGACTCTGAACGCGGATTCTCTTTCCGGTTCGATGGGAAATTGGACATGCGTATGAACAAACGGGCCGGATATACGGCCGCCGAACTGCTGAACACGCTTAGCGAAGAGAGACTTGCCGACATCTTCTACCTGTATGGTGAATTGAAGAACAGCCGCAAACTGGCCTCAGCCATCGTAAGGGCACGGGCAAACAAGCAGATAGAGACTATCGGGGATTTCCTCGACATCGTAAAGCCCCTGTTCGGACGCGAGCGGGAGAAAAAAGAGTTGGCGAAAGTGTTTCAAGCACTTCGCATTGAAGTGAATCAGGAAATGGAAGCCTTGCGCGAAATGTTGGAGTCGGCCATTCAGGTATTGAAGCCCGGCGGCCGCCTGGTTGTCATCACCTATCATTCGCTGGAGGACCGAATGGTCAAGAACATCATGCGCACAGGCAATGTGGAAGGTCGTGCCGAACAGGATTTCTTTGGACGTATACAAACGTCACTACGCCCCGTAAACAACAAAGTGATAGTCCCCACAGAGGAAGAACTAAGCAGGAATCCACGCTCGCGAAGCGCCAAATTGAGAATTGCAGAAAAGGTTGAACAATAACAGGAGGGAACGTCATGAAAGAAGAGATGAAACAATTGAAGGAAACAGATGCCACAACTCCACCTCAAGAAGAGAAGATGGAGGGTACACCAACCAACTCAGGGAAGAAACTGACGTTGAAGAATATCTTTTTGGGAGACTTCCTCATCAACGATTTCCTGCGCCGACAGGCCATGCTCCTTCTGTTAATCACAATTTACACAGTCATCTACATCAGCAACCGCTATTCCGTGCAAAAGGAAATGATTGAAATAGACCGGTTGAGGAAGGAACTGACCGACATCAAATATGATGCCCTGACACGTTCGAGTGAGTTGACTGAGCGTACCCGACAATCTCGTATTGAAGAGTATGTGTCAACCGAACACAGTAATCTGCAAACTTCCACAGCACCTCCGTACGTAATTGAATAAAAAAAACAATTGAACAAACTACATTTTATGGACTTTAGAAAAGGCACATCGATACGTTACTTAGCCATTGTCGCCTTGTTGGTGATAGTGGCCATCTCCATTATTGTACGTGCAGGTTTTTTAATGTTCGTCAAACGGGGGTATTGGGAACAAGTTGCCGACCGCTTTGTCAAAGAGAATGTAGTGGTAAAGCCCAACAGAGGAAACATTCTGTCGGCCGATGGCCAACTGATGGCCAGCAGTTTGCCTGAATACCGAATCTACATGGACTTCATGACTTCGGAATCAAAGAATTTCCCAGAGCGTAGAGAAAAAGATCAATACCGACGGGACACATTACTGAAGAACAACATTGACGAAATCAGCGAAGGCCTGCATCGCATCTTCCCGGACCGTAGTGCTGCAGAGTTCAAGGCGCACTTGCTCAAAGGACGAGAGAAAAAAAGTCGGAATTGGCAAATCTATCCCAAACGCATTTCGTATATCCAATACAAGGAGGTCAAGAAACTGCCTGTTTTCCGCCTGAACCAATATACAGGAGGATTTATAGGACAAAGTTTCAACCGTCGGAAAAAACCCTTCGGCTCGTTGGCCATGCGTACGCTTGGAGACACTTTCCCAAGCTATCCCGACTCAGCTAAAAATGGATTGGAGTTGGCTTACGACTCTATCCTGAAAGGCGAAACCGGTCTTACCCACAGACAAAAGGTGATGAACAAATACCTGAATATTGTGGATGTGCCGGCAGTAGATGGTTGCGACATTGTGAGCACCATCAATGTAAACATGCAGGACATTGCCGAGAAAGCCCTTGTGGACAAGATGAAGGAGCTGAATGCCGACATGGGTGTGGTAATCCTGATGGAAGTGGCTACGGGCGAGGTTCGTGCCATCGTGAACATGAGCAAAGGCAACGATGGAGGATACTACGAAATGAACAATCATGCCATCTCTACCCGCATGGAACCCGGCTCAACGTTTAAAACAGCCTCGATATTGGTAGCCCTTGACGACGGCGTGGTGGATACTACAGAAATCGTTGACACAGGCAATGGCGTGTTGATGATGCACGGTAGTGCCATGAGAGACCACAATTGGGCTCGAGGCGGTTATCAAAAAACATCTTTGCCACGGATATTGGGTGTATCGTCCAACATTGGTGTGTCGTACATCATCGACCAAAAGTATGGTGACAATCCCCGTAAATTCGTAGAAGGTCTCTATCGCGTCGGCATCGGCGAGCCATTGGATCTGGAGATTCCCGGTTATCAACCTCCTATCATCCGATACCCCAATAAGGAGAATTGGTGGAAAACCACATTGCCGTGGATGTCCATTGGATACGAGACACAAATTGCCCCAATCAACACATTGGCCTTCTACAATGCGATAGCCAACAATGGCAAGATGGTGAAACCCCGCTTTGTAAAAGCAATCATGCGCGATGGAGCAGTAATAGAGGAGTTTGAACCCGTGGTGCTTAAAGAGTCCATCTGTTCGAACAGTGCACTGAAAAAAATGCAAGATATGCTGGAAGGTGTGGTAAGCAAAGGATTGGGCAAGCAAGCCGGCTCAACACAATTCCATGTATCAGGCAAGACAGGTACAGCACAAGTTGCACAAGGTGCAGGAGGATACAAGAATGGGAACAGGCAATATCTGGTAAGTTTCTGCGGTTACTTCCCTTCGGAAAATCCTCAATACAGCTGTATTGTAGCCATTCGGAAACCAGGTTATCCTGCATCGGGAGGCGGAATGGCCGGACCTGTATTCAGCCGAATAGCTGAACGAGTGATGGCCGGTAGTTTGAAACGCAACATAACTGAAGCCATAGATTCCAATAGCGTAGTAATACCCGACGTGAAGAATGGAGACCTGAACGAAGCGCGATATATCCTTCGCGAATTGGACATTGACAACGAATGGGAAGGAGACTACGACAAGGAGAATGCCTTTGGAAAATCAGACATGATTACTGATGGCGTAAGACTGACCCGTATGGAATTAAAAGATGGCGTAGTTCCCGACGTCAGAGGCATGGGTGCCAAAGATGCCGTGTACTTGATGGAAAAGAGCGGATTGAAAGTCAACCTAAGCGGTATCGGCAAGGTACGTAGCCAAAGCATACCTGCAGGCAACCGATTGGTAAAGGGACAAACCGTAAGACTCGTATTAAAGTAATACATTATCTATATATAATAAAGGTATTCTATGAAACTGCAAGAGATTATCCAAGGGTTGGAAACAACCAACATATATGGCCCTACCTCCATTGACATCAATGGAGTACACATTGACTCACGCAAAGTGGCCAAAGGAGATTTGTTCATCGCCATGCGAGGGACACAATCCGACGGGCACGCCTTCATTCCTAAGGCTATAGAAGCCGGAGCCATTGCCGTCTTGTGTGAAGAAGTGCCTGAAATGATGAAGGATTTCGAAGAGGTGGCATTCATTTGCGTGCCAAACACCGAAATGATTGCCGGTGTAGTGGCAACACGCTTCTATGGGAATCCGACAAGCAAACTGAAGCTGGTGGGTGTGACAGGAACAAACGGAAAAACCACCATAGCCACCCTATTGTATCGGATGTTCCGCCAAATGGGGCACAAAGTGGGCCTTTTGTCTACCGTATGCAACTATATCGACGACAAAGCTGTGCCATCCACACACACAACACCCGACCCAATAAGCCTGAATTCACTGCTCGGACAAATGGCCGAAGAGGGATGCGAATATGCCTTCATGGAAGTGAGTTCGCATTCAGTAGCACAACACAGAATTGCAGGATTGGAATTTGCCGGAGGTGTATTCACCAATCTGACACGCGACCACTTGGATTACCATAAAACGGTAGAGAATTATTTGAAGGCCAAGAAGAAATTTTTCGACGACCTGAAAAAAAATACGTTCGTGGTAACTAACCTGGACGACAGGAACGGATTGGTAATGACGCAAAACACACAAGCCAAAGTAGCCACCTACTCCTTGCGTAACCTCAGCGACTTTAAGGGCCGCATTCTTGAAGACCATTTCGAAGGAATGCTCATCGACTTCAACGGACACGAAACAGCCGTGCAATTTGTTGGCAAATTCAATGCCAGCAACCTGTTGGCAGTATTTGGCACAGCGGTCATGTTAGGAAAAGACACGGACGAAGTGTTGCGTGTCCTTAGTATGCTCAAACCCGTTTCGGGACGTTTCGAGACAGTGCGTTCACCTAAAGGATACACCGCCATTGTCGATTATGCACATACGCCGGATGCCATTGCCAACGTGCTGAGTTCCATCAAAGAAGTGCTTGGTTCACGCGGTGATATCATCACCGTAGTAGGTGCCGGAGGAAATCGGGATAAAGGGAAACGCCCCCTTATGGCTCAAGAGGCTGTCAAAGGAAGCAACCGGGTAATCATCACGTCGGACAATCCCCGATTCGAGGAACCGGCAGACATTATAAACGACATGCTTGCTGGACTCACAGACGAGGAACGCCAGAATGTATTGAGCATCACCGACCGACGAGAGGCCATACGCACAGCATGTATGCTTGCCAAGCCAAATGATGTCATACTGATTGCGGGTAAAGGCCACGAAGATTACCAGGACATCAAGGGAGTAAAACACCATTTCGATGACAAAGAGGAAGTTAAAAAGGCAATGGGATGCAATTCGTGACAAGAAACCAGTAAAAAGCATTAGCAAAGAAGACTCTGAAACTTAAAACTCATCATTAAATAGTATGCTTTACTACCTATTTAAATATTTAGAACAGATAGATTTTCCAGGAGCACGCGTAATGGGATACGTCTCATTCCGTTCACTGATGGCTGTAATCTTGGCATTACTGATTTCGGCCATCTTCGGGGAATACTTCATTAAACTACTGAAGCGCAAACAGATAACCGAGACACAACGCGATGCAAGCATAGATCCCTTTGGTGTGGAAAAGAAAGGAGTTCCATCCATGGGAGGTGTCATCATCATCGTAGCCATATTGGTACCCTGCCTCTTATTGGGGAAACTGGAAAATGTCTATATGCAACTGATGCTTATCACCACCATTTGGTTGGGAGCATTGGGATTTGCTGACGACTATATCAAGATTTTCCATCACAACAAAGAGGGATTGCACGGACGTTTCAAGATTATCGGACAAGTAGGATTAGGATTGATTGTAGGATTGACACTATACTTGAGTCCCGACGTAGTGATACGGGAAAACATGGAGGTCAACCGACAAGGTGATCACACGGAAGTAGTGCATAAAAGCCAACCGGAGAAATCGACAAAGACAACCATCCCATTCTTCAAGAACAACAATTTGGATTATGCCGATTTTGTAGCATTTGCGGGTGAACATGCACAAACGGCCGGTTGGATTCTGTTCGTCATCGTAACCATATTCGTAGTGACTGCTGTATCCAATGGTGCCAATCTGAACGACGGAATGGACGGTATGGCCGCAGGCAACAGCGCTATCATAGGCGTGACCTTAGGAATATTGGCTTATGTGTCCAGTCACACTGGATATGCCTCGTATCTGAACATCATGTACATACCCGGAAGTGAAGAGCTGGTAATCTTCATCTGTGCATTCATCGGCGCACTTATCGGATTCCTTTGGTACAATGCCTTCCCTGCTCAAGTATTCATGGGCGATACCGGCAGCCTCACCATCGGCGGAATCATTGCCGTGTTTGCCATTATCATACACAAGGAATTGTTGATACCGATCCTATGCGGTGTATTCCTCGTGGAAAACTTGAGCGTTATCATGCAGGTAAGGTATTTCAAAAAGTGGAAAAAACGTGGAGAGAAAAGGCGTATATTCAAACGCACACCGATACACGACCACTTCCGCACATTGCCCACTATGCTGGATGCTGAATGCAAATACCTCATCACACGTCCTACAGCCGTGTTCCATGAGTCAAAGATAACTGTCAGATTCTGGATTGTCACCATTGTGTTGGCAGCCATTACAATAATCACATTGAAGATTAGATAACAAGAATGAAAAGAATTGTCATATTAGGAGCGGGAGAAAGCGGAGCCGGAGCTGCCGTTTTGGCCAAGAAACAAGGAATGGACACCTTCGTAACAGATATGGGGACCATCAAACCTGAATATAAGGAACTGATGAACCAATACGAGATTCCTTGGGAAGAAGGCAAACACACCGAAGAGTTGATACTGACGGCTAATGAAGTGATAAAAAGCCCCGGAATACCCGACCATGCATCTATGATAAAAAAAATAAAGGCATGTGGAATACCCATCATTTCAGAAATAGAATTTGCCGGACGATATACGGATGCCAAAATGGTATGTATCACAGGTAGTAATGGAAAGACCACAACCACATCACTCATCTATCATATCTTCAAACAGGCAGGACTGAATGTGGGTTTGGCAGGAAACATAGGAAAAAGTCTGGCATTGCAGGTGGCACTGGAAAAGCACGACTACTATGTCATAGAGCTGAGCAGTTTCCAATTGGATAATATGTACGACTTCAGAGCGAACATTGCCGTGTTGATGAACATCACACCCGACCATCTGGACAGATATGAAAATGAAATGCAGAACTACGTTGATGCCAAATTCCGCATACTACAGAATCAAACGGAGGATGATGCATTCGTATTCTGGAACGACGACCCCATTATCCAACGTGAATTGAAACGATACGGCATACATGCCCGCCTATGCCCTTTTGCGCAAGCCAAAGAGCAAGGATTGATGGCATATACCGAGGAAGAAAAGGTCTGCTTTACCCAACCGATAGCTTTCAACATGGAGCAAGAGGAATTGGCCCTTACAGGAGTACACAACCTTTACAATTCAATGGCCGCCGGCATTTCAGCCAACTTGGCAGGTATTCGCAAAGAGGATATACGACTTGCATTGAGCACTTTCCAAGGAGTGGAGCATCGATTGGAACGTGTTTGTCGGGTAAGAGGAGTTGAATATATCAACGACTCAAAAGCAACTAACGTAAACTCATGTTGGTATGCCCTACAAAGTATGAACACACCTACCGTACTCATTTTGGGAGGAAAAGATAAAGGGAACGACTACAGTGAAATCAAAGAACTTGTACAGCTGAAATGTAAGGCTCTTGTTTACATGGGTCTACACAACGAAAAATTACACGAGGCTTTTGATTGTTTAGGACTCCCTATTGCTGATGTACAAAGCATGACAGATGCAGTAGATGCAGCATACAGGATGGCAGAACCTGGCGACACAGTATTGCTAAGTCCCTGCTGTGCCAGTTTCGACCTCTTCAGCAGTTACGAAGACCGTGGACGACAGTTCAAGGAATGTGTAAAAAAGTTGTAATCCTACAGCTTGTTACAGTTCAAATAGAATAACAAATTATGGATTTATTGAAAAGTCTATTTAAGGGTGACAAGGTTATCTGGGTAGTATTCTTGATGCTATGCCTGATTTCCATCATTGAAGTGTTCAGTGCAGCCAGTACACTTACCTATAAAAGCGGTAATTACTGGGCACCCATCTCCCAGCATTGTACCTATATCATGTTGGGAGCAGGAGTTGTGCTTCTGGTACACAACATGCCCTGCAAATTATTCAGGTTAATACCTGTACTGACGCTACCGACTGCTATTGTACTGTTGATAGTGGCAATGTTTTTTGTGGAAAAGGTAAATGCAGCCGGTCGTTGGATTCCCATATTCGGCATTCAATTCCAACCTTCGGAACTGGGGAAAATGGCCGTGATAACATCTACAGCACTTATCCTTTCCATGATGCAGGGAGAAAATGAAGCACACCCAAAGGCTTTCAAATATATTCTATGGATTATAGGCATCATCTGTGCACTCATAGCTCCCGAGAATTTCTCAACAGCAGGAATGTTGTTTGGTGTTACAGTACTGATGATGTACATAGGTCGTGTACCACTGAAGCAATTAGGCAAGATGATAGGCCTTATCGCATTGACAATAGGATTGGCAGGTGCTGCACTGTTCGTCACGCCAAACGAAGTATTGGATGATATTCCAGGATTACATCGTGCCGTGACGTGGAAAAACCGTTTGGCAGAATTCGGAAATGGAGTAGAGGTTGCCCCTGAAGATTACGACATCAACAAGAATGCACAAGTCGCACATGCCAACATTGCCATAGCAACCAGCCATATCATAGGTAAAATGCCCGGCAACTCAGTAGAACGCGATTTCTTGTCGCAGGCATTCTCTGACTTCATTTATGCCATCATAATAGAAGAGTTGGGGTTGCTGGGAGGAGCTTTTGTCGCATTCCTATACATTATACTATTGTTACGAGCGGGACGAATAGCCGGACAATGCGACAAGAAATACTTGTCACTGATGGTTATGGGATTAGCGCTGTTGCTTGTAAGCCAAGCCATGTTGAACATGATGGTAGCCGTGGGATTATTCCCCGTTACCGGACAACCATTGCCCCTCATCAGTAAAGGAGGAACATCCACGCTTATCAATTGCGCCTACATTGGTATCATCCTCAGTGTAAGCCGATATGTAGAAAAGAAGAAACAACAGGAAGCACTGATGGCCAGTATGCAAACTGCCACTGATGGGAATTCCATTCCCTTATCATCCATCTCGGCCGAACAATCAGAAGATGAATATGAGGAATTAGATACCCACAACAATTAACACATAAACTCAAGAATCATGAACAGGGAAAACATTAGAATCATCATCAGCGGAGGCGGCACAGGAGGTCACATCTTCCCGGCAGTATCAATAGCTGATGCTCTGAAAAAGAAATATCCTGAGACAGAAATACTGTTTGTCGGAGCTGAAGGACGCATGGAGATGCAACGTGTCCCTGCTGCTGGCTATCGCATTATGGGATTGCCGATATGCGGTTTGGACCGTAAGAATCTTCTGAAGAACTTCTCTGTCATATTCAAGTTCATCAAAAGCGGATGGATGGCCCGGAAGATTATTAAAGAGTTCCGTCCACATGCTGCAGTAGGTGTAGGAGGATATGCCAGTGGACCGACACTGAACACAGCCGCCATGATGGGTATTCCCACCCTGATTCAAGAGCAGAATTCTTATGCGGGTGTCACCAACAAAATGTTGGCAAAAGGAGCAAAACGCATTTGTGTTGCTTACAAGGGAATGGAACGCTTCTTCCCGAAAGAGAAAATTATGCTCACCGGCAATCCCATTCGACAAGGACTGGCCGAAACAACTATTACTCGCGAACAAGGCATTCAATCCTTCGGACTCGACCCAAACAGACAAACAGTACTCATCGTAGGTGGAAGTTTGGGAGCACGCACCATAAACGAAAGTGTACTCAAGCACTTGGATTTGGTCAAGCAGTCAGGGGTACAATTCATCTGGCAAACAGGAAAGTACTATTACAAAGAGATTCTGGAACAACTGAACCGATATGAAAAGCTACCTATGCTTTACGTCACCGATTTCATCTCGAAAATGGAAGAGGCATACGCTGCAGCCGATTTGGTCATTTCCCGGGCCGGTGCAGGTTCCATTTCTGAATTCTGCGTATTGAAGAAACCTGTCATCCTCGTTCCCTCTCCGAATGTAGCCGAAGATCACCAGACACAGAATGCACTTGCATTGGTGAACAATGAGGCTGCCCTTTATGTGAAGGACATGAATGCTCCCGACACATTGCTCAAACAAGCCATCGAAACTGTCGCAGATCATAACTTGTTGAAAAAACTCAGTGACAACATTGCCACATTAGCCTACACCGATTCGGCAGAGGTCATTGCAGACGAAGTCTATAATTTGGCAAAGGAATATCAAGACAAAAGAAACAAAAGATAACGTCATGGACATAAACAATATCAAATCTGTTTACTTCATAGGCATAGGCGGCATTGGCATGAGCGCAATAGCCCGCTACTTCCTTTCTCAAGGAAAGGTCGTTGCCGGATATGACCGTACTCCCAGCGAACTGACAAACCGCCTTATGCAAGAAGGGGCACTGATTCACTATGAAGAGGATGTAAACCAGATTCCGCCACTTTGCAAAGTGAAGGCAGAGACACTTGTGGTCTACACGCCGGCCATCCCTTCAGAACATGAAGAGTTTGTCTGGTTCAATAAGCAGGGCTTCGAGATACAAAAGCGTGCCCAGGTATTAGGTACTATCACCCGATCAGCCAAAGCCTTATGCGTAGCCGGTACACACGGCAAGACCACCACCTCCACCATGTTGGCGCATTTGATGAACCACACACCCGACGGATGTAATGCGTTCCTTGGAGGCATTGCCAAGAATTATGGAACCAACTACATACTCTCGGAAAACAGTCCATGGATTGTTATCGAAGCCGACGAGTTCGACCGCTCGTTCCACCATTTGTCTCCCTACATCACAGCCATCACCTCTACCGACCCCGACCACTTGGATATTTATGGGACAAAAGAGGCTTATTTGGAAAGTTTCAGCCATTATACATCACTTATCCAACCGGGTGGGTCTTTAGTTGTACACGAAGGATTGGAAATGAAGCCACGCCTACAGGACGGAGTCAACCTCTATACCTACGGTCGCCACACTGGCGATTTCCATGCAGAGGACATCCGCATCGGAGGAGGCGAAATCCATTTCGATTTCATTTCACCGTTAGGCAACATCAAGGATATTGAATTAGGTGTCCCTCTCAGCATCAACATCGACAACAGCATCGCTGCCATGGCCATTGCCCAACTGTCAGGAGCCAACGAAGAGGAGATAAAGCAAGGAATATCCTCGTTCCGTGGAGTCGACCGCCGTTTCGACTTTCACCTGAAAAGTGCCGATCGGGCTTTCATTTGCGACTATGCCCACCACCCGGCAGAAATCAAGCAAAGTGCGCTCTCTATCCGCGAACTATATAGCGACAAACATATTACAGCTGTTTTCCAACCACATCTGTATACACGCACACGCGACTTCTATCAAGAATTTGCCGACAGTTTGTCGCTATTTGACGATGTTATCCTGACAGACATCTATCCTGCCCGCGAATTACCCATTCCTGGTGTGACAAGCCAATTGATTGCTGACAATCTGAAAGAAGGAGTTCCCTATACGCTTTGCAGCAAGGAAGATGTAACCCACCTTATCCGCCAACGTAACGACATCGAAATATTGGTTCTGTTGGGAGCCGGGGATTTGGAAAACAAAGCCAATGAAATAACAGAGATAATGAAAAGTTGAACCATTCAACGATTAAAAAAAGAAAGCAAAGGATTAACAAACCAACGGAGTATGAAACGCATTCTACTACTAATCGCCATGTTAGCTGTATCGGCCTATTTGGCCGTTGCATTCACGTGGTTGAACCATACCCCTCCGGGACAAATGGTCGAACAGGTGAAAATTGTGGTGGAAGACAGTGCACGCACTTGCTTTATCACCCCCACAGAGGCCAGTGCCTTACTAAAGCGTAACCGGCTATACCCCACGGGGAAGAATATCGACAGTGTCCAATGCAAATCCATTGAAGATTTCTTGGAAAAGAATTCCTTCATTGATAATGCGGAATGTTATAAGACTCCGGCAGGAAATATCTGTATCTATATCGAGCAGCGCCTCCCTATCCTGCGGGTCATTTCGGACAAAGGACTCAACTGCTATATCGACGACAAAGGACGTTCTATGCCCGGTAGCGGCCACGCTGCACATTTGCCGGTAGCCACAGGCAACATCGACAAGAATATGGCAGAAGGTCCTCTCTTCGAACTGGCGCAATTGCTTGGCAAGGACGAGTTCTGGAAACGACAAGTGGAACAGATACATGTTACTCCAGAAGGGGAAATAGAACTGGTACCCCATGTGGGCGACCACATCCTGTTCTTGGGCAAGCCTGATCGTATAGAAGAGAAGCTCGAACGCATACGCACGTTCTATGCCAAAGGGTTGAGCCGTGTAGGTTGGAACAAATACTCACGCATCAGTGTAGAGTTTGACAACCAAGTCATTTGCAAAAGAAAATAAATTATAAAGACATTATATATATGGGACAGACAACTGATTTCATGGTAGCCATCGAATTGGGTTCCACAAGAATTACGGGTGTTGCCGGACAGAAGGATTCTGACGGCAAACTCACCATTCTGGCATACGCCAGTGAAGATGCCACTGCCTGCATCCGCAAAGGTGCCGTCTTCAATATCGACAAAACCGCCGGAGCCATCACCTCCATCATCAACAAATTGGAGGCTGCCTTAGATGCATCGATAGCCAAAGTGTATGTGGGCATCAGCGGACAATCCGTACGTACCGTAAAAAACACGGTTATCCGTCAATTTGAAGAGGAGACCCGCATTACCAACAACATTGTGGACGAACTGATATCCACAAGCCGTAGCACCCGCACGGATGGATACGAAATACTGGAAGTGGTACCGCAGGAATACAAGGTTGGTACAGGATTGCAGACCGACCCTGTCGGAGTCATCACCTCACACATCGAAGGACGTTTCCTCCATATTATCGCCCGTCAAGGAGTGCGCAACAAAATAGAAGAAAGTTTCCAATTGGCGGCAACCCGCATTGCCGGATACTTTATTGCCCCGTTGGAAATGGCCAAAGTCACCGCTACGGATACCGAATTGCGTGCCGGGTGTGCCCTCATTGATTTTGGAGCCGAGACCACAACCGTACAAGTCTACAAGGACTATCTGCTGCGCCATCTGGTGGTGCTCCCGTTAGGAAGCAACAACATTACCAAGGACATCTGTAGTTTGGGTATTGAGGAAACCGTTGCCGAGGATCTGAAGGTCAAATATGCATCGGCCTATTCCGAGCCTTTCGAAGCCGACAGCAAACCCGTAACCTACACCTACGGTACTGATGACTCTACCATCACCGACCGTGTGCTGAACGAAATCACAGAAGCACGCATGGAGGAGATTATTGCCAATGTATGGAACCAAATCGGTCTTTCCGGCTACGACGACAAACTGATGGCAGGCATCATCGTCACCGGTGGCGGTTCACATTTGGGACAGCTTCAGACCGCCATCCAGAAGAAAACCCATATAGAGAAATTCCGACATGCCACATACGTCATCCCACAAGTGGAAAGTGTAACCTCCGAACTGTTAAGCAAAAACAGCCGCCAGGGAACACTACTGGGATTGCTTAACAGTGCACGCCAGAACTGCTGCGAACAAGAGCCCCCGCGTGATTTGTTTGACACCGCCGAAAAAGAGACCGAAGCCGCCCGCATTGCACAACAAGAGGAGATTGAGCGACAAAAGGCCGAAGCTGCCCGCAGAGCACAGGAGGAGGAGGCTGAACGCGCCGCCGAAGCACAGCGTATCGCTCAAGAAAAAGCAGAGCAAGAGGCTGCCATCCGACGTGAAGAGGAGGAACGCCAAGAGGCCATCCGCAAGGCAAAGGCTGAGGAGGAGAAACGCCGCAAACGCGAGAACTCCTTGTTAGGACGCTTGCAAAAGTGGGCAACGGAGATTTTGAACGAAGAGGAATAACTACACATATATAATATACCAAACTTTCAAAGTTCAACTCTTTGGAGTTCAGAAATTCAGGAGTTGTCGCTACGCTTAGGAGTTCAGACAATAGACTTTTCCACTATTTAACATGATAATTGCAAATGAATTTATGGAAGATTTAACCAACATACTCCCCATCAATCTGCCGACAGCAGATTCCCACATTATCAAAGTGATTGGTGTAGGTGGAGGCGGAAGCAACGCCGTCAAGAACATGTATCGCGAAGGAATCCGCGATGTCACTTTCGTACTCTGCAACACAGACCGTCAGGCCTTGGCCTCGTCCGACATTCCCATCAAGATACAACTCGGACGCGAAACAACCAAGGGCCTCGGTGCCGGCAACGACCCCGAAGTGGCCCGTCTGGCTGCCGAAGAGAGCATCGAGGACATTCGCGCCCTCTTCCAGGATGACACCCAAATGGTATTCATCACCGCCGGTATGGGAGGAGGTACAGGTACAGGAGCAGCCCCCGTTGTTGCCCGTATAGCCAAGGAGATGAACATCCTCACCGTAGGAATCGTCACCATCCCCTTCAAGTTTGAACGCCAGCGCAAGATTGTGCAGGCCCTCAAAGGTGTAGAGGCCATTGCCCGCCACGTGGATGCCTTGCTTGTCATCAACAACGAGCGCTTGTTGGAAACTTACCCCAACCTGCCTGTCAAGGAGGGATTCCGCATGGTGGACGAAACACTTACCACAGCCACCAAGAGCATTGCCGAAATCATTACCGTTGAAGGCATCATGAATCTCGACTTCCGCGATGTCAGCAAGATTCTCAAGGATGGCGGTGTAGCCATCATGAGCAACGGTATCGGCTCCGGCGAAAAGCGCCTTGATGCAGCCATCCGCGATGCGCTGAACTCTCCCCTGCTCAACGACAACGACATCTACAACTCCCGCAAGATACTCTTCAACATCTACCAATCTGCCAAGAAACCGCTGATTGTAGAGGAATTCGAGGAACTGAACCGATTTATGGAGAAATTCGAAAGCAGCGACATCGAAGTCATTTGGGGAGTGGCCGACTCGGACGAACTGGAGGAAGAGGTAAAGATAACCATCCTTGCCTCAGGATTCGGCATGAGCAACATCCCCGGGATGGAGCAAGCTATCCGCGAACGCCAGCAACGCGAAAACAGCATCAGCGAACGCGAACGCCTGCAACGCGAGGAGGAAGACCGCGAGATGGTAGAAAAGTTCTACGGACGTTCCAAATTGGCCTCCAAGCGTGTGGTACGCAGCTTTATCCTACAGGATTCGGATTTGGACAACGATGCCCTCATCGCTTCCATCGAGTCCAGCCCTACCTTCCGCCGCACATCGGCCGAGCTGTCCGAACTGGAAGCCTCAGCACATGCCGTAGCTGAATCACCGGACACACCCACTACTGAAGCGACAAATAGTCCCACTACGGGATTCATCACATTCTAAGGAAACCATAGCTCGCCGCCTTTGGTGAAATAGCAACATCAGTTCTTGCATAAAAAACGATGGAAGCGCTCTACATTACCGGCCATACAGACAGGTACCACTCATGGGAAACCATGTCGGGATACCAACTCGCACTTTTGGAGGAGAGCGGGCTGTTCCGTGTGGACACACTGCTACTCCCCGCTGCAGTGACAGAAGAGCCTGTAAACTTTTCGGCCTACGATGTAGTGATACTGAACATCAATGACGTACAGTGGCCGTCACCATGGAAGAATGATTTCGAGGAGTATATCCACCGTGGAGGCGGACTGGTGATTATGCACGAAGCGGACAATGCCTTCCCCGAATGGGAAGCCTTTAACGAAATGATAGGATTGGGCGGCTGGGGCAACCGCGCCGAAGAGGCCGGCCCATATCACTACTGGACAAAGGCAGGTTGGGTGACGGATAACCAGACACCCGGAAGTGCCGGTCATCATGGCGAGCGCATCCCCTTCGTCATCAACCTGCGCCAACCCGACCACCCCATCGTGAAGGGCCTGCCTATGCAATGGTTACACACCAACGATGAGTTGTACGGCAACCTGCGTGGCCCTGCCCGCCACATGGAAGTGATAGCCACAGCCTTCTCCGAGGAGCAGAGCGGAGGCACAGGCAAGGAAGAACCCGTAGTGTTTACCATCCGTTATGGAGAGGGGCGCATCTTTCACTGCGTGTTAGGCCACACCATGCCAGGCTACTACGATGCGTTAAAGAATCGAGGCTACCAACTCCTTTTCCAAAGGGGAACCGAATGGGCCGCCACCGGCCATGTCACCCAAAAGATTCCTGCCGGACTCCAGCTCTCAACCTCCTCCCCTACGCTACGCGAAGTAAAGCCCCAAGTCCGTTAAAAATAAAACTATATAGTATAAAGCCACAACGTATATAGTATAAAGCCGCAATGTATATAGTTTGCCGCCTCATCCTATCATAGGATAGGATAGAAAGAAGCGGATGTTGAGCACGAAAGAACCGTATCTTCAACGCTCAACATCCGCTTCTTCTTGGGGGGGGCAAAGTTCAAGAAGAAGAACCGTAGAGGCATTTCTTTAACTTTTAGTTCTTTAATTTACCCCCTTCCTTTGGCAATCTCATCAGCCGGATGGGCTTTGGCTGTTTTCCACACACGCCAGCCGACGCAGAGGGCGACAAGCAGGGCTACGGCCATGAAGATGCCGACGTATATCCACCAAGGGATGGAGGTCTGCACCACGTATTGCTCCAGCCAAGGTTTCATGCAGGCATAGCCGATGGGGAAGGCCAC
>JAFWYQ010000026.1 GCA_017517605.1 Bacteroidaceae bacterium | reverse complement strand
CTCCTTCACGTAGTTGGCATTGAGCGTGGCGATGGGGCCTACGTGCTTGATGTCCTTGCCCAAACTTAATATATAGGTGTAGGCTTTCATCACTACGCCGAAGTTGCCCATGAAGGCGGTACTCTTCCGCAGGAGTTACCGAATTGACAATTGACAGTTGACAATTGACAATTGCCATCCGGATGGTTGCTTCCCATTTTCAATTTCCCATTTTCAATTCTGTATTTGCCGTCGGCAAATGTCACTCGTGGGTTGGGCAGGCAGTCTACCAAGTGGGCTGCCACGCCTACAGGGCCGCTACCGGGGCCACCGCCACCATGAGGTGTAGAGAAGGTCTTGTGCAGGTTGATGTGCATGATGTCGAAGCCCATGTCGCCGGGGCGTGAAGCACCGAGCATAGGGTTGAGGTTGGCTCCGTCGTAGTAGAGGAGTCCGCCCGCCTCGTGCACCAGCTTGGCAATCTCCACCACCTGGTCTCATAGATACCCAGCGTGTTGGGATTGGTCATCATGATGCCCGCAATGGTGTCGTCGAGCAGGCTGCGCAGGTCGTTGGTGCGTGAAATGATTAACACAGGAACGCTGCTGAACGATCTTGTCACAGCTTCTACTACCGACGATAATGAGGTAAAAGATGAAGAAAAGGACGAAGGTTCCCTTATTTCAACATCAGTTTGCTCACTTTACCATTTCCCTTACGAATGACAAATCCTCTTTCTGGCAAAGATTTTAGGCGCATGCCTGACAAAGTATAATATTCCTGACAGGCTGATGCCTCCTCTATGACAGGAGAAATGCCTGTCCCTTGATTGGAAAGACGAAACAAACGTACGTTATCAACCTGAAACCCTCCCAAACTACTAGTTTCACCCCGTGGACAATCAAAACCAATCGTAACAGAATTGTCTGTTTCTAAGAGAAAATCCAGCCCAAGGGTGCGCCAATTCCGAGGATTCTCGTTGTCGTTATTGTTGATGTTGACGGAACCATCTGAATTATACGGTTCGGAATAAATGGTACGCTCACTGATGACACTGCTGCCCACAGTTGCAAACAAACGTTGCCTTCCTGTAATGGCGGCATTATCTACACACCGCATATCCGCCAACATACGGTAGCTCCCTTGCGGAAGACTGGAAATTGTCTGATACAGACGCACAGATATGTAGTCTCCACCATACCAGATATGCCAATCATATGAACCTTCTGTCGGGTTGACATTGCGTTGGTCGCTGGTGCTTATACTACCATAATTGCCATTGGCGTCAGGAAAGTCAAGCACCCAACTCGTCGGAGCCCAAGGTATTGCATTCGTATTCCGATGCTCAAACCCATGATTGAGTATATACGTTTCTGTAACCTCCTCGCCTTCGATGTCACCTTCCTCATCATCTTCTTCTGTATCATCGTCCTCATTATCTTCTTCGGCTTCAGTCAGCGTACTGCCATCCATCGTGAACAAATAGTCGCCACTTCCAATCGTAAAGCATACGAGAGTGTCAGCATATTGGACATTGCTTACAGATGGCAACTCGCTGATGTCCGTACCTTTTTCGTAAAGTCTCAGTCCTTTCACGACAGGGAGTGTCACTTTAGCTATAGAACCTGCGGGGACATTGATCTGATAGTCTGTGGTGCTTTCCGTACGATTCCAGGCCATACGCACCTCTCCACGTGGAGATTGGACAGCGATATTGGCCTGTGCCATATCAGCCGGAATCCACGGAGAAATGTTCACCGAGTCATAAGCCTCGTCAGCATTGGAGATGCCACCCAACTGTGAGAAGAACCATTCTTCAATGTGGTCCATCATACAATGGTTCTGGCTGAACGACATGTCCCAATATTCCAACGAAGTGGTAGCCCCCTGCTTCACCCAATAGCCATAGCTGGGATAGGTCGTTTTCTTGACCATGCGATACACTACATCATTATATCCATGGGCGGCCAAAGCCATCAGGGTAGGACGAAGACCGATTTCACCGGTCTTGATGCTGTATTTGCTGTTTTTTACAGCATCGGCCAAAGCGCGGGCAACAGCCTCAATATTCTCTTCATCGACCATGCCATAAAAGAGCGGCATACTGTAATTGGCCTGATTGCCGTACTCGTAAACCCCATCCTTGAAGAAACGCTTGTTGAAAGCCTCTTTGACCATTTCGGCTTGTCCGAGCCATGTTTCAGCATCAGCATCATGTCCCAGTACAGTAGCTACTTCGGCCATCACCTCAAGCAGATAATAATAGGTGCAAGTCAGGGTGAAAGAACTGCTGGTGTGATTCGTCAGACCGCTTGTCTCTTGCCCCCAGTCGGAAAGCACACTATAATCATTGCGGATGATACCTCCATTGGCCAACGTGCCATAGTAGGTGATGAGTCGTTTCATCCGGTCGTAATAGCGGAGCATGAGACTCTTGTCTCCATACTGCTTGTAGTTGCGCCATGGAATGGTGATGGCTGCTCCTCCCCAATTGAGATCGTCATCATAAACATTCATGAAATGGGGTACTGTGCTGGGCACATAGCCCGAAGTGCCCTGAGAGTCAAAGGCATCCATCACGACCTTACTGAGCAGTGTCTTGACATCAAAATTGCAGGAAAGAGAATAGAACATCATATTGGGGACATCCAACCACCCTAACTTTTCGCGATGGGGACAGTCGGTCACGGTGTTGTACAACTGGCTTTGGATACCGTTGTAACAGATGCGATGAATGTCGTTCAGAAGTGTGTTGCTCGTCTCAAAATGTCCAACCGTCTTAACATCACATCTGATACGCTTGGCAACAAAATCGCCTGGTTGTGGAGCTTTGGTAAGTCCCGATATTTCCAAATAGCGGAAACCATGGTACATAAACTCAGGTCCCCAAGTCTCCCCGTTGACATCACCTCGGAAAATATAAGTATCAAGAGTCTTATTGCTGGCTCCTGCAGGTTCATACATGTATTCAAACTTGCAGGCATCGTTTTCTTGCAATTCAGAATCATACAGAGTAATAACCGTTCCTGCCGGTTCTTTCAATGTAAAAGAGTAAGTTCCGGCAAAGTTCTGCCCGAAATCAACAAGGTAGTTTCCTGCTTTGTTTTGTATGACACTGACAGCCTTCCACGTCTCAACGACCCGCAGAGGTTCATATTCGCGAGCACGCATCTGCCCGATGGCCAGGTTGGCAGAAGAGACATGGGGGGAGCAGAAGACAGGTGTGACAATCTCGCATTTCTCCCATCCACTGACATCAAAACCAGCTTTACCGATACCGCTGATTTCGAGGCGGGCATCATAATCTTCGCCTCCATACCAGTTACTTCCTGTAGTGGGAGACTTGTGAGTGCGCCAGTCTGCATCCGTACAGACCTGTTCTACAGAGCCATCTGCATAGGTAATACGGAGTATGGCACGAAGTGATGTCGTGGCTGCGTTATTGGCCAGTTCGGGCTTTACGAAACGGTCACTCATCCGGCTCATGTTGGCAATACCGCCTGCCACCTGGGCAATGAGTGTATTTTTGCCTTGTACCAGCAACGGAGTCACATCATAGGTGCTGTAAAGCACATGCTTGTCGTAAGCCGTTTCACCCGGTTCAAGTACATTCTCCGTCACTTTACTACCATTCAGTTTCATGGTGAATACTCCTAACGCTGAAGCATAAAGACGGGCTGAAACGACAGACTTGCCTGAGGCAACGTCAAAATTGCGTCCGAAGTAAGGCACATTGTTGTTGTTCTGATAGCTGGGCGCTTCGGCATTCTCCACCTGATAGAACAGGGTATAATCCGATGGGGTGACACCGGTCTCTATGGTATAACTGCTGGGGAAGTTGGCCACCTTGCTTGCATCGCCTAAGGCCGGGTCGTCCTGACGAGGGTAAAGGACAATGCGCGAAATCTCCCGGACACTGCCCAAATCAGCCACGATGTCTGTCGAAGTACAATTCTGTGTAGTGGTGAATCCATTGGAGTTTCCACCGGAAATGACACCGTCGTTGATGTAGTTGATGCTCCAACCGTAAGAATCCAGTTCCCACGCATTCGTAGCGGAGAATTTGGCCTTCGGGGCTATGTTCTCTCCTTCCTCATTATAAATCTCTATTTCGGCAATCTGGACAAATCCGTAGTTGGGGTCACTGGCCGCATGAGGACCGCTGGCATTGACGTTTATCCGGACATATTGCGACTTGACATTTCCGGCTTCAGGCAGAATCTCCACGACGGCTTTGTAGGGAGAGGTCTTCATCGCAATCCAATCTGCACCTTCCCACTCGGCCTGTTCCAGAAGACCCGTTTCAAAAGAACTTGTCGCCGTCTCTGATGCGCCACCGTACTGATTATACACAACAACCGTCCAATCATACTTGGTTCTGCTAAGAAGAGGCTTACCCTCATAAGGGACATCGGTCTGTCTGCGGCTTTCCACCTTGCCACTGTTCCACACGGATTCACCATCAGGTCCGATGACAGTGATTTCATATGCACCCTGTATCACACTACGCTCATCAGACGTAAACTTCCAACTGAACGTAGGATTGCTTTCAATCCCCATCGGAGTATCCAAGCCCAAAGTTCGCAATTCCGTAACTTCATGAGAAGCAAACAGCGGATTGACCAACGCTGCCGCCATACATAAGAATAAAACTTGTTTTTTTGATTTCATACTATTAAAATTAATGTGATTACTGTTTTGAACAAAAATTATTATTATTATTATGGCACAAAGGAACACCAATTGGCACATTCAGTCCGCCTTTATCCGTTCAATTATGTACAAAATAAGTTCTTTTGCTCTCCTCGGGGTGCTCCTCGTAGTAGCCCGTGTTGGAGATCGCTGCCAAGTGGATGATTGCCTGTGGGCGGTGATGTGAGATGTAACGTTGCACGGCATCGGGAGATGTGATGTCGAACTCGCCGTGTGTAGGGGTGAGCAGATCGTGAGTCTCACCCATAGCTCTCGACAGACGGCCGCCTACGAAGCCGCTGGCACCGGTGATGAGTATCTTCTTCATGTGTTTTTGTGTGTGGCTAAATATATATTTGCCAAGGGGTACCTACCCCTTGGCAAATGATGTTTAAGAAAGCGTGCTCAGATACGTATGCACTTGATATGTAGCCTTTTGTCAGGCTAAGTCGCGGTATTTGAGCAGCGGGTTCTTGGCTGCTGTGGTCTCGTCGAGACGGCGCACGGGTGTGGTGTGCGGAGCGCTCTTCACCATGTCGGGATCAGAGAGGGCCTCCTCGGCCACGCGGTGCATGATGTCGATGAAGTCGTCGAGGGTCTCCTTCGACTCGGTCTCCGTAGGCTCTATCATGATGCTCTGGTGGAAGAGCAGCGGGAAGTAGATGGTAGGAGCGTGGTAGCCATAGTCGAGCAGGCGCTTGGCGATGTCGAGTGTGGTGACACCGGTGCTCTTGTCG
>JAFWYQ010000025.1 GCA_017517605.1 Bacteroidaceae bacterium | reverse complement strand
TTAGAAGTCAAGATTATGGAAGTTATAATCTTGCGTATCTCTTCACAATCTGAATTTATTGAGCCGTATTCCTTTTCCGATATGTAATCGGTTACTTTCAAAAGATCAAGCCAATACAATGTTTCATTCGCCTCTTTCTGAGCAATACCTAACTTATGTATAAAATCGGCTGTTGATTCTGCGGAAATCGCTTCGCTGATATTTGCCCCTATTGAAGTACCGCAACGCAATAGTTGTTTACTTATTATACGTTCATCTTTCTGATGTTTCAGGTACTTGAACAGATTTACAATTCGCACCGAAAAAGCCAAAGCCTTCACATAGGTCGGATTATTCCTCATAAATCATAAATCATAAATCATAAATCAATGTAACTTCTCGAACTCTTGCATACAATCAATCAGTGCCTGTACGCTCTCTTTCGGCATGGCGTTGTAGCATGAGGCACGGAAACCGCCGACTGAACGGTGGCCCTTGATGCCGACCATACCCTTTTCGGTGGCGAACTTCATGAATTCGGCCTCCAACTCCTTGTACTCGGGAGCCATCACGAAGCAGATGTTCATGCGTGAGCGGTCTTCCTTGGCGGCTGTACCTACGAACATCTTGTTGCGGTCGATTTCGGCATACAGCATATCGGCCTTCTCGATGGCGCGGCGCTCCATCTCCTTCACACCACCTTGAGCCTTGATCCAACGGAGGGTCTGAAGGGCTGTGTAGATAGGAAGTACGGGAGGAGTGTTGAACATAGAGCCCCCATCGATGTGGGTCTGATAGTTCAGCATGGTGGGGATGTAGCGTGACACCTTACCCAACGCATCGTTCTTGATGATGACGAAGGTGACACCGGCAGGAGCCAGGTTCTTCTGGGCACCACCGTAGATGCAGACATACTTGCTCACGTCGATGGGGCGGGAGAAGATGTCGGACGACATGTCGGCAATCATCGGCACGTTCACGTCGAGGTCCTCTTTCAGCTCAGTACCGTAGATGGTGTTGTTCGTGGTGATATGGAAATAGTCTGCATCGGCAGGCACTTCGTAATCTTTGGGAATATAAGTATAGGTAGCTTCGGCCGAGGATGCCACTTCCACCACTTCGCCGAATCCCTTGGCCTCCTTCATCGCCTTCTTGGCCCACACACCGGTGTTGAGGTAAGCGGCCTTTTTCTCGAGGAAGTTATAGGGAATCATACAGAACTCCAGGCTGGCTCCACCGCCAAGGAAGAGTACCGAATAACCTTCGGGAATGTTGAGAAGTTCCTTGAAGAGGGCTACAGCTTCGTCCACCACCGGCTGGAAATCCTTGGCACGGTGGCTGATCTCCAGAACAGAGAGGCCAGAGCCATTGAAGTCCAACACTGCTTGAGCTGTCTGTTCAATCACCTCGCGAGGCAAGATGGAGGGTCCTGCATTGAAATTATGCTTTTTCATTTCTTTTGATTGTTTATGTGTTATACAAATGATTAAATTCTTGAATTTTCGTTGTCATTCTGTAAACGACGCCGCAAAATTACACAATAATTTCTACCCGACAAACATTTCCCAAACAAATTGTATGCAAAATGAGATAAATTTCTTTCAACTTGTTATTTTTTTGCACAAATTCACTTTCAATGTGTAATATTGAGGTATTAGCGTGTAGGGATTAGGGATTCCCCATTAGCCCTGTCAGGCCCATAAGGCCAATCAGACCAATAAGGCCAATTAGACCAATTGGACTAATAAGACTAATTAGCCCAATAAGAAAAACAGCAGGGGCAGACCCCACATGGGTCTGCCCCTGCCCTGTATCATGCCCCTTCTGGGGCGGGATTGAGGGGGGCTTTACAGCGGATTGCCGCCTGTAGCGCCGCCGCTGCCGCCACCGTCATCGGAGCCACCGTCAGTAGAGCCACCGTCATCGGGAGCGATTTCGCCGATGGCGGTGCGGTAGTTCTTGACACTGCCGTAGGTGATGCCGTCGGCAATGACACCGCCGCACTCGAAGGTCAGCTTGTTGATGACCGCCTCGCGGAACTCCTTGGAGGGGGTGAACAGGATGCGCGGCTCCTTGATCATCTCGCCGGCATTGAAGTCGGTTATCTTCTCCACACCGCTGCTCTTGAAGGTGATGCGCAGGGTGCCGAAGTAAGGGATGGTGGCGATGTGTCCCAGCAGGAGCATGTTCTCCACATAGCGGCGCAGGATGTAGCACGAGCCGTCCAGCTCCGTGGGACCCGTGGTGGTGTTCTCCGTAGCCGCACGCGTGGTGGCCGTGGCCGACTGGGCCTTCTCACTGATGGGGGTTGCATACCATTTCATAGGGGCAGTCTTGTCAAAAGGCTTGCCTTTCTGCACTAATTTATACTTTGCCATAATCGTCTGATTGTTAAATAAATAATAGGGTCCAACATTTCACCTTCAACCGTCCCTTGATGTGGTTCCAAATGACGTCGGGGATGTCATGCATAATGACGTCGGGGATGTCATGCATAATGACGTCGGGGATGTCATGTATAGTGACGTCGGGGATGTCATGTATAGTGACGTCGGGGATGTCCTATATGGTGACGTCGGGGATGTCATTTCCCCTCCCTCCGTGGTCTCTCTTCGGGAAGGTTTCGGGTGGTGGTGTGTGCCGCGCTACGGACTTCCGCTCCTTTCGGCGGACTTGGCGGTGGGGTTATACAATCGGGGTTAACAGTCTCCATGCTTTGCAAAAAATACCCCACGCGGGTACCCCTCTCGAAGGTAATCCACACGTGGGATAGATATTATGCCATCTCCATATCTGTGGCAGTAAACATTACATATCCCCGCCACCGTACATCATGTCGAACATCATCTTGATGGTCTCTTTGTCCATGCCGATGTAGGTGTCGGTGTATTTGACGGTAATCACCTTGCCATTGCGGGATACTGTCACACCCTCCTCGGGATCGTTCAGGTATTCTTGGTAAGTAAGTTCCGCTATCATATCCGAGGGACAGGTAATCTGTGTCTCGGCCGCTGTGCAGACACCGTTCTTCATGATGAAAACCCATTTCTCCTGATAGGTGTAACCGGCCGCTCCGTAGCTGTGGGTATAGGTCATCTTGTCACCACTCTCGCTCCACGAGCCTGCTTGGTCCACGATACCGCCAATCTCGCTGGGGTCCTGAATCTTCTCGTCGTCATCGTCGCCACCACAAGCGGGGAAGGCGAACACCATACCGGCCATCATCAGCATGGCCATCAATTTCTTCATTGCTTTCATTCTTGTTGTTGTTTTTAGTGATTAATACATAAATCCTCTTTCTCTCTTAGTGCACAGAAGCACGGGGATACAAATTCAGAGTATCCCCTGTGCCCTATTCCATCCTGTCAGAATGCATAAGTTGCACCAATCTGCAAGCCCAGGTGATTCCAGTCGCCAACGAGATAATACTTCAGTTCGGCACCAAGGGAGATGTTGTCGGTCAGCTTGTACTCTGCACCGCCGCCCAAGTCAAGGCCGAAATCGCTCTCTTTGGCAGACTCCGTGAAGCCCAAGAAAGACACCTCCACCTTCGTTGTCACCAACCCGAGTCCGGCCAAGGGATACACATTCAACTTGCCCTCCATCATGGGGAACAGGTAGTGGGCATTGACCATAAATTCGTTCATGGTCAGATAATTCTTCTCGAAATAATGGACAAAAGTGGGTTCCACGCGGATTTGGTCAGTCACAGAGTATTGGAACTTGACGCCAATACCCATGTTGTCATAGTCTCCGTCGTATCCGAATCCCATGTCGAGGTTAACACCTGCGGCCATGTCGCCCTTCACCTGGGCCTGAGCCACTGTCATGCACATCAGTGCCATCAAAAAAACTACAAACTTCTTCATAATACATCAATTCTTGAAGATTAGTCCTACTCTCTCAGCTTTTCGGTTCCGCTTTGTCGCATCCGGAAAGTTTGAAGGCTTCCTTGCAACGTCTTCTCGGCTGCAAAGATGAGAAGATGTATGCACTGATGCAAAAAAATATGAGCGTTTGCAGTCTAAAATACCGAAGTTTGGACTAAAACAGACACAAAATACCTGAAAATTGTATCAAAAAGGCGCTTTCATCCTTTTGGAGAAGAACACAGAGACACGGAGACACAGAGTTTTTTCTTATTGTTTTATCTAAAAAACTCTGTGTCTCCGTGTTTCTGAATGAATCATTCCGCTGAATAGTGAACCTTGAACCTCACCGCCTTGCCTCCTCCAACCATACGGCAGGAGACTTTCCTTCGATTTTCTTGAAGACCATGAAGAAGGTAGAGCGCGAACGGAAACCACATTCGCTATAGATGCTGTCGATGTTGAATCCCGAAGTTTCAAGTGCCAGCAGACAACGCTTGGCCTCCTCCACACGCATCCCGTTGATGAAGGTAAAGAAGTTGCAGTGCAGGTGCCCGTTGATACTTCGCGAAAGGGTACGTTGGGGGATGTCCGCCTCCTTGGCAAAGACAGCCAGCGAGATGTCGGGCCGCAGATAGGCTTTCGTTTCAACAAGGAAGTGAATGGCACGGTCGCACACAGTCTCCATCTCCTCGGGCAACATGGCAGGTTCAGTGGCAACTTCCACAAGCGGTTGCACCGGCACCTGTTCAGCCAAAGGCTTCAACGGCTTGTCCATAGCAGGATTGGCAATGGCGTGGTGCACCAAGTAGAACATGGCTATCACGTTCAGTATCTGAATGAGCCAGGCATCCGTACGCGGCCAAATGGCGTAACACACCATCACGACAATGAAGAACGCACCATACAATGACAGGAAACGGACTACATAAATTTTCTCCACCCACTCAGAGTCGCTCATCGTATCACTTACCTCACGACGCGCCTTACGGAGGAAACGGAAGATAAGCGTGTAGTAAAGCACCAACTGCACTGCCACAACTGAAGTGTTGAGGTCGCCCATCCATGTATCCACACCTGCCGCCTCAGAGGCAATGTTCCGAACCCGCTCCTCCACAGGCATTGCCAGACAGAGAACAAGAAAGACCAACATGGGCAGAAAGTGGATGAAGTTCCGCCAATGCAGCAGACGAAGACCGCTACCGAAACTATGCTTGGCAAAGAGCCACAGCAAAGGCAGTTGCAGCGTATTCACCGAAAAGGCAATGGGCAATATGAAGAGGGAAAAGTCCGTCCACCCCAACATGCGGCTCACATTATAGAGGTAAACAGGCACCGTAGGTACCACAATGATGGCGGCAGCATAGCCAATCCCTTCCTTGAAACGGGTGGCATGAAGCAGAACCAAGGCAAGCATCACCAACAGAATGATACTTGACGAATTGACAGTTATAAGGAATTGCGAATAGTCCATTTCGTTAATATTAAGGGACGTTCTATAAATTAGTTTTTAAGTTTATTCAGGTTGGTTCTCTGCTTGGATGCTTTGCTTGTCTTTTTGGCCTTTTTCTTCTTGTCTGCTTGATACGTAGCCCGCTACGCATCTTCGCAGATAAGGAGAAAAATCCTCAAAAATCCGAAGCAAATCCTCGCAAGCTAATTTTATAGAACCTCCCTTAACAGATTAATTGTACAAAAGCATACATACAAACAAATTCACGGAATAAAACTACCCGCTCCCGTCAAGCAAGGACATGTTGTCGTCCGGGCCAAGGCCCGTCCTATACCTTTTATTATATATATACGCTTGCTAACATATTATCTGATATATGCAAATATTCTCCCATATATTTTTCAATTATTTGAGGGGCAAAGGTAAGCAACTTTTTTTGAAAAGCCCATGCCTCTGACCAAGTTTTTTTTGAAATCGATGTCACCTCGCCTCCTCAAAGAGTGTCTTCATACCCTTGATCTTTTCGCCACGGACAAGGGAGAGGGTGTGGGAAAGTTTCTTGCGGAGGATGGCCACGAAGGCATAGTGGTCCTTCACATCAATGCGGCCCACATCATCACGATTCAATCCGCCCTTCTTGGAGAGGAATCCCATGATGTCGCCCTTGCTCAGTTTGTCCTTCTTCCCTTTACCTATATATATAGTGGCCCATCGGGCAGGCTTCGGCTTGGGAGGATTCTGCGGAAGGGGGTACTCCTCGGGAGTGTCCTTCACATACTCCGGCACCCGCTCCTCGGCATGAATGAGGAGGAAAGCATCACCCTCGGCCTCCCAACGGGCAGTACGTCCGTTGCGGTGGATGTATCCATCCTCGTTAGCGGGAAGATGGTAGTGGATAACGTTGTCGATATGGGGAATATCAAGACCACGTGCAGCAAGGTCGGTGCAGACAAAGACATGGCAACTGCCATTGCAGAAGCGGTAAAGCGCCCGCTCGCGGTCGGGCTGCTCCATGCCTCCATGAAACATACCGCAACTGATGCCTGCGGATTGCAGGTACTTCCCTACCCGCTCCACGGCTTCGCGATAATTCACGAAGACGAGGCTCGACCCTTCGCCAAGCGTACAGAGCAACTTGCCCAAAGCCTCCAGCTTGTCCTTCTCTGGCGAATGCACCACATGGAGACGGATACGCGAAGGTATCTGCTCCTCATCACAGAGGAAGTCGAGACGGATACTCTGCTGCCCCACACCGGCAAACTGAGGAATCTCGTCGGCATCGGTGGCCGAGAGCAAGAATCTCCGACGCAAGGCAGGAAGGCGACTGATGACACTCTCCATCTCGTCGTGAAAACCCAACTCGAGGCTCTTGTCGAACTCGTCAATCACCAATGTACGGACGGTAGAAGCATCGATATTGCCTTTGCCCAAATGGTCGTTCATACGACCGGGAGTAGCAATCACCACAGAGGGGCGGACACCCTTGAGCGTGCGGTGCTCCTCCATAGCCGGACGACCACCATAGCAACTGACGGCCTTGAAGGGAGTGTTCATCGACTTGAACACCTGCTCTGTCTGCAAAGCCAATTCACGCGAAGGCACAAGCACCACGGCTTGTACGCCCTCCACATCGGCTTGCAAGCGACCAAGCACGGGCAACAGATAAGCCAATGTCTTGCCACTACCCGTAGGCGAAAGCAACACAAGGTCTTTTCCCTCGCTCCAAGCATCGATAGCGGCCTCCTGCATAGGGTTCAGTTGCTCGATATTCATGGACGCAAGGGCCTTCTGTATGTATTCGGGATATTTTTTCATTCTACAACCAATATTCCTTATCGTTATATTTCTTAGACGCAGATGACACGGATGACGCGGATTCATTCTTGCCATATATTAAATAATCTGCATCTAAAGAATTAATTTCTGTGCCAAAGTGAGTACAAATTCGGGATAAATCTGATAGTCGCACTCAAAACTGAATTGCTCGTCGGTAAATGTCTCATACGCTTTGAAGCATCCCTCATCAGCAAGCTCGAAAGGCGCGACGTGGAGATGTTCGGCAAAGTCAATCCCCTGCTTATCCATCAATTTAAACATAGCCTCCTTGGCCGTCCAAACGACGAGCATTGCCTCCACATTTTTTTTTGCCAACAGGGGAAAAGTTTTTTCCTCACGGGAGAGAAATTTATCCCTCACACGGCACACTTTATCGGTGCGTTGCTCAATGTCAAGTCCTATGGGATTCAATTCACTGATAGCTACGGCTGCATATCCCCGTGTGTGGGAGATGCTGATGTGCCGTGCATCGTCCTTCAAGTAAGGTCGTCCGCTGGCGAGATAAGCTATAGGCGAAGAAACGCCCAACTCGTGCATCAATCGGCGAACAGAGAGCCATTCGAGCCGGCGACTGGCAGCTTTGAATCGCTCGCGGGCCTCTACCAACAAGACATCACCTGCAAAGAGAGGAGCCATCAGCTCCTCCTCGCTCTCGGTTATCCGCCAAATGGCAACCGTACATGTTTCCTTACTATGGGGAAATAGCTTATATAAAGGCATTATCAGTCAGTATCTTTATCTGAGTCTCCCTCTTGCCCGTTCACCTGCACCTTTACCTTCAGAATACGACGGGAGTCCATCTCCAATACTTCGAAAGCATAGCGTCCATACTCCAACTGCTCGTGCAATTTAGGGAAATCGCCCTTGATTTCGAGCAAAAGGCCAGCTAAAGTGTCGGCTTCACCTACGATTGGCTCAAACTCCTCGTATTCAGTATCGAACACCTTATAAAAGTCTGCCAAGAGGATTTTAGCTTCGAAGACATAGACGTTTTCGTCCACCTTCACATATTGGCGTTCCTCCTCGTCGTACTCGTCGTTGATTTCACCAACAATTTCTTCGATGATGTCCTCCAGCGTAATGATACCCGATGTACCTCCAAACTCGTCCACCACCACGGCAATGTGGATGTGGTTCTTCTGGAAATCGCGCAAAAGGTCGTCAATCATCTTCGTCTCGGGCACAAAGTAGGCGGGACGGATAAGCGATTGCCAACGGAAATTGTCTCCCTTATCCAAATGAGGGAGCAAATCCTTGATATAAAGTATACCCTTGATATTGTCCTGCGAACCTTCGTAGACGGGCAAACGCGAATAGCCATTCTCCACTACCCCTTTCAGCACTTGGGTATAGGGAGTACGGATGTCGAGGTCGACCATATCAAGTCGCGAAGTCATTACCTCCTTGGCCGTCTCATCACCAAAGCGGATGATGCCTTGCAGGATATTGCGTTCTTCCTTAATCTCTTCCCTATCTGTCAACTCCAATGCTTGCGAAAGTTCATCAACAGAGATGTTGTGGTCCTCCTTCGACACCACACGGTTAACGATGAACGTAGAGTGCATCAACAAACTGGACAACGGATAGAAGACCTTGCGCAATACATTCATCACTGGCGCCGAAATACGACAGAAAGAGAGTGTATTTTGCGCCGAATAAATTTTGGGGATAATCTCCCCGAAAAGCAAAAGTAAAAAGGTAAGCAATACCGTCAGCACGATAAACTCCAAAATCTCAGATGCACCGAAATCAACCACTTGTCCAAAGAAATAGTTGCACAACATGACGATGGTCACATTCACAAAATTGTTGGAGATAAGTATCGTGGCCAACAAACGCTCCGACTCGTCCAACAGGGCGAGGATACGCTTGTCCACATTCTTCCCACTTTGGTTGATTTCGCTCATATCTTTGGGCGACAAAGAGAAAAAGGCAATCTCTGACGCGGAAACAAAGCCCGAGCAGAGCAACAATAACAAGGCCAACACCAAGGCCACAATAGCTCCCGTAGTGGGAGTATTGAACGTTATACAATCAAAAAGTTCAGCTAATTGACGTAAATACGAGTCTGTATCCAAGGATAAAAAATTTAGTTCAACAAAAGTTTATCATTAAAACGGCACTTCGTCGATGGGACGAGGAGCCTGCGCCGGTTGCGCCTGAGGCTGAGGCTGAGAAGCCTGCGCGCCAGCTTGACGGGGTGCAGAGAGCATCTCCATATTGTCGGCAAAAATCTCCACCACATAGCGTTTCACACCATTCTGGTCATCGTATGAACGGGTGCGGATTTTTCCTTCTACATACAATTTGTCACCTTTGCGGACATACTTCTCGGCCACTTCGGCCAATCCTCGCCAAAGCACAATGTTGTGCCATTCAGTACGTTCAGGCACTTGAGTACCGTTTTGCAATGTATAGCCACGCTCTGAAGTTGCCAACGTAAGAGTAGCTACCGCCACTCCATTATCCAAGTAACGTACTTCGGGGTCGCGCCCTACGTTACCAATCAATATCACTTTATTTACTGACATATTTAACTCTGTTATAGAAATAATTGCCAAAATTACACATTATTCACCGACCAACCAAACAATTACTGTTTTTTTTCTAAAAACAAACTCATTAGACGAGAAACTGGAAAAGTTTCCAATTCATCTTCGCGAATACGCATATACGATGCAAACAAGCCTGTATCCTCCGGCAAAAGCAACTCATAGAAGTTCGCCCATATCACCCGATGCGACAACACATGCTTAACCCTTTTGCTTATCAAACGGAAATGTGGATTCATCGTCCCTCCCAACAAAACTTGTAGCTGAGGCAGGCGATAAAACTCTTCCTCGCCGACCTCCTTTTCTGTCTCAATCAAAGGAAATTCGTACAAATTGCGCCAAATGTCATCATCCGAACGCTTATTTATATAAGTATACGCACCTGCGCGAACATATATATAATTAAAATAACGATTCTTTGTCCGTGTCTTATGTCCCTTGACCGGCAATCCCCCTACTCGCCCCTCGGCCCTTGCTATGCAATGCTCACACAAGGGACATGCAGAGCAATCAGGCATCCCCGGCGTACATTGAAGAGCGCCAAAATCCATAATTGCCTGATTGTATTCGCCTGGCTCATGGCCATCAAGCATAGCCTTTGCCAACATCGCAAACTCCTTCTTCCCTGACACAGAGTCAATGGGAGTATCCACCCCATACAAACGGGACAACACCCGATAGACATTACCATCCACCACGGCATGAGGCAATCCGTAAGCTATCGAGCAAATGGCCGCAGCCGTATAATCCCCCACCCCCTTCAAGGCGCGCACCCCTTCGTAGGTATCAGGAAAACCACCCATAGCGACAATTTGCTTGGCCGCCGTATGAAGATTGCGGGCACGGGAGTAGTATCCTAACCCTTGCCAAAGTTTCATCACCTCATCTTCATCCGCATCGGCCAACAACTCCACCGTAGGAAAACGCTCCATAAAACGCAAAAAATAGTCAAGGCCTTGCGCAACACGCGTCTGCTGTAAGATAATTTCTGACACCCAAATCCGATAAGCATCCCTCGTCTCACGCCAAGGTAATGAGCGTCGGTTTAATCGGTACCAATCCAATAAAATGCCGCTTATTTCTTCCATAAACTCCAATTTTGGTGCAAAAATAAGCCAAGAATTAAAAAGTTAGCCCTTTTTTTAGAAAAATGTGCAAAATATATTTTTTTGAGAGCAAGAAAAGCTATATATTTGCAGTCCAAAAAATTAAGATATATCGTATAACTATAAATTTAAGCGAAATGACTAAAGCTGATATTGTAAACGAAATTAACAAGAATACAGGTATTGACAAGGTCACTGTATTGAACACCATCGAGGCTTTCATGGCCACAGTAAAAGAAACTATGTCAAATGGTGAGAATGTATATCTCCGCGGATTTGGTAGCTTCGTAGTGAAGAAAAGAGCACAGAAGACAGCTCGCAACATCTCTAAGAACACTACAATCATCATCCCCGAGCACAACATTCCTTCTTTCAAGCCTGCAAAGACTTTCACCATTTCAGTAAAGGAAGACTAAACAATTAGAGTATTAACCCATAAAAATTTTCGATTATGCCAAGCGGTAAGAAGAAAAAAAGACACAAGATGGCTACGCACAAGCGTAAAAAAAGACTGAGAAAGAACAGACATAAGAGCAAATAAGCCTCAGTCAGGCCAAAGAGCAAACAAACAAAATGAAGAACAAACTTGCAAAGTACACCACACAAAAGGACTTTCGGGTTTGTTCTTTGTGTATTGAGAAAACAAGTAAACAAAAGAAATGACAAGCGAATTAGTAGTAGATGTACAACCGAAAGAAATCTCCATAGCCCTCATGGAAGACAAGGCTCTGGTAGAATTCCAAAAGGAAGCCCGCGAGGCCTCCTATTCGGTAGGCAACATTTATTTCGGACGCATCAAGAAACTGATGCCCGGCTTGAATGCCTGCTTTGTGGATGTAGGCTCGGGCAAGGACGCTTTCCTGCATTATCTTGACTTGGGACCTCAATTCCGCTCTTTTCAAAAGTATCTGAAACAGGTTCAGAGCGACCGTAAAAAGCTCTACCCCATCGCCAAAGCCACCACTATGCCTGACTTGGAGAAGGACGGCAGCATCAGCAACACCCTGCAACAAGGCCAAGAGGTGATGGTACAAGTTGTAAAGGAACCTATCTCGACCAAAGGCCCACGCCTCACCTGCGAATTGTCCTTTGCCGGACGCTATCTGGTGCTCGTACCCTTTAACGAGAAGGTCTCCGTATCTACCAAAATCAAGTCCAGTGGCGAACGCGCCCGCCTGAAACAATTGCTGCAGAGCATCAAACCCAAACACTTCGGAGTGATTGTGCGCACAGTAGCAGAAGGTAAAGGGGCCGCCGAACTGAACGCCGAACTTGAAACCCTACTGCGCCATTGGGAATCAGCCATCACAAAAGTACAGAAGTGCACCAAGACTCCGTTGCTTATCCACGAAGAGACAAGTCGTACGGTAGGTCTTTTGCGCGACCTTTTCAATCCCTCTTACGAGAGTATTTATGTCAATGACGAAACCGTCTATCACGAAGTACGTGATTATGTTTCACTCATTGCACCCGATAGGGTTGGAATTGTCAAGCGATACACGGGCGAACTTCCCATCTTCGACAATTTCTCAATCACCAAGCAAATCAAGTCATCCTTTGGCAAGACCATCTCTTACAAACGCGGTGCATACCTCATCATCGAGCACACCGAAGCACTGCACGTAGTAGATGTCAATAGCGGCAACCGAACAAAAGCCGAAAACGGACAGGAAGCCAATGCCTTGGAAGTAAACTTGGGCGCTGCCGATGAACTGGCCCGTCAACTACGTTTGCGTGATATGGGAGGAATTATCGTAGTGGATTTCATCGATATGAACTTAGCGGAAAACAGGCAAAAGCTTTATGAACGCATGTGCGAAAACATGAAGAAAGACCGCGCCAAACACAACATCCTTCCGCTCAGCAAGTTCGGTTTGATGCAAATTACACGCCAACGTGTACGTCCTGCCATGGATATCACTACGGCTGAAACCTGCCCTGTCTGCTTCGGCAAGGGTAGCATCCAACCATCCATTCTTTTTACAGATACATTGGAGAGCAAAATTGATTACTTAGTCAATAAGGTCGGAATCAAGAAGTTCAAGCTTCATCTGCATCCCTACGTGGCCGCTTACGTCAACCAAGGATTTATTTCCATGAAACGGAAGTGGCAGATGAAATACGGATTCGGAATCAAAGTCATCCCCAATCAGAAACTCGCCATGCTGCAATACGAATTTTATGACACGCACGGCGAAGAAATAGACATGAAGGAAGAGTTTGAAATCAAACCGTAAAAGGGTAAACCCATAACATAGCAAAACGCCATCCCTCTATCTGAAAACAGATATACAAGGATGGCGTTTTGCTTTTATCAAATCTATTATAGCGATTATTTCGGGTCAGTCCGAAAAGTCAGTTGCGTCCCTTTTGGACCTTTACCAAAGACCATCTGGAATACGGAATAAGTGCAAGTGCCAATGAACTTATATTAAAGTGCCAATGAACTTATATTAAATGGCCAATGAACCTATATTAAATGGCCAATGAACTTATGTTAAATGGCCAATGAGCATATTGAGTGTCTGACGGTCTCCTGTCATTCTATATTTAACAACCGGGGGGCTGACTGACCCATTATTTCTGATAATTCTTCTTTATCTTCGGAAGTTCCTTATTGATATCCTTGATACGGGTAGCATCACTTGGATGGGTACTCATAAACTCCGGCACTTGCTGACCACCAGCCGACATCTTCTGCCAGAAATCAACCGCAACATCAGGATTGTATCCAGCAATAGTCATCAAGATAAGGCCCATGTAATCCGCTTCACTCTCATGCTTACGCGAAAAGGGAAGCATCAAACCATACTGTGCACCCAAACCATAAACTTGAGAAGCCATATTCTGCACGGCCGCACTTTTCTCGGAGACGGCTGCACCCAATATCTGCGCTCCATATTC
This sequence comes from Bacteroidaceae bacterium, assembly GCA_017517605.1. Lineage (GTDB taxonomy): Bacteria > Bacteroidota > Bacteroidia > Bacteroidales > Bacteroidaceae > Phocaeicola_A. The sequence continues at coordinate 34,334 of JAFWYQ010000025.1, read as the reverse complement.
GGCAAGCATCTGCTGACTCATACGCTCGTTGCTATGCTTGGCCACAGCATGAGCCACTTCATGCCCTACCACTACAGCCAACTCGTCTTCGGACGCAATCAATTCCAACAATCCCTCATACACAACAATCTTTCCGCCAGGCATACAGAAAGCGTTTGCTTGCGTGTCACTCACCAGATTGAACTCCCACGCAAAGTTCGCCAACTCGCTCTCCAATCCATTGGCACGAAGATATTGCTCGGTAGCAGCAGCAATACGTTGCCCCACACGAGTAACCATCGCCAAGTGGGAAGCATTGCCCGAACGCGGGGCCGTACTGACATAGCTACTATATTGACTGAGACTGGAGGACAAGACCTCCTGATCGCTTACTAAAAGCACCTGCTTACGACCGGTAATGGGCACTGTGCCGCATCCTGCCCACAAAAAAGAGGCAATCCCAAGAGTAAATAAGAACTTCTTCATACAAATCAGAAATAAAGTCCAAAGCCTAATTTGAATCCTACTTTACTATAATCTCTATCCTTGAAACTAAGGTCATAATACACAGCCGGTTCAATAGTTACCGTACGGCTAAGGAAGAATGCATATCCCGTCTCAAACGACCAAAGGCCATCGGTGAAGTCAGAAGTCTTTTCTCCATTAGAGCGATACTCATAGTGACGGAATTTGACACCCGTACCTACATAGATACCATTTTGGCTGAAATAATAACGTCCGCCCACTCCAAAAGTAGCACTCCGTTCTCCCAATTTATGATAAACGCCTTCCCCATTAAGCAACAGAGATATATTATCAAATAAAAATGTACCAACAGTGACTTGTCCACCCAAACGCAACTCTTCAGAGCCACTATATGAAAGCCCCAAATTGCTGACAGCAGCATTGAAATACCATTTATTCTGTTCAAACTGGGCGTGTGCCAACGCAGTGGTTGCCAGCATGACAAGACATACAAACAATTTCTTCATACTCCTATATACCTTTTTTAATTACTTATTTAAGTTTCGCATGTACAACCTTTTGGAGTTAAAGGAGTTATCGCTTCGCTTGGAGTTAAAGGAGTTAAAACCAAATGTATTGCTTGCATAATTTGCCAAACTATTGGCTCTAACTCCTAGGCTCGAAGAGCCGGTAACTCCTTTAACTCCTATAACTCCTTCGCAAGTTCCTACTTGCGAAACTTGAATTACTTATCTTTATTCATTTCTTCATTACGTTTGGCCATCATTTGCTCTTTCTTACGGAGCACCCACCACAGAAGAGCTATAATCACATACGAAGCAGTTACGGTTCCCCACTTCTCAACATCACTCAACTCCTGATTACGAGGAATAAAATAAATAGCCATCACCGTGGCATAAATGAATAAGGCCAACGGCATGATAATGGATTTCTTGTATCGTTTCATCTTTCTCTTAATATAATGTTAATGAGCTAATGACAATTGTACACATTTACACATTAGCATATTGACATATTAGCACATTATTTTCTTTTTCCATGCTATAAACCACACCAAACCAATCACGGCACATGCCCCACCAATGACATATCCCCACACAGCAGGCAATGCAAATCCTTCGGGAGCCATGCAGATGTAAGTTGAACACACGCATGTCATCAACAAGGCGGGAAACAGAGTAATATAGAAATTCTTACGTTTCAATGTCAGGTATACAGTAATGGCCCAGAGGGTAAAGACAGCCATTGTCTGATTGCACCAGGCAAAGTAACGCCAAATAATCTTGAATCCGTCGGCATCAGTCAAGCTATATATCAAGATGGCAATGGTAACGGCAAACAAGGGGATGCAAATAATCAAGCGGTTGCGAATCTTCTTCTGGTCGAAATGAAGGAAATCTGCCATAATGAGGCGGGCCGAACGTAGCGCCGTATCGCCACTGGTAATAGGGGCTGCCACAATGCCTAAGATGGCCAGGATGCCTCCGAAAGTGCCCAACCAATCCTTGGATATCTGAGTAGCTACCGCAGCTCCCGAAAACGCCTTACCCGTCACCTGATCAATAACCCCATTTTCTTGAAAGAAATAGGTGGCAGCGGCAGCCCAAATGAGCGCCACAATACCCTCGGCCACCATCGCTCCATAGAATATGGGGCGGCCATTCTTCTCATTTTCCATACAACGTGCCATCAAAGGCGATTGGGTGGCATGGAAACCACTGATGGCTCCGCAAGCGATGGAAATGAACATCATGGGGAAAATGGGATTCGGGTCGTACTTCGTGCCGAATCCTTCCCATATCTCAGGCAAGTCAGGCGACTTCACATAAAGCATCACCACAATGCCCAAAGCCATGAACAATAGCGCTGCTGCAAAAAGCGGATAGATGCGTCCGATAATCTTATCCACCGGCATCAACGTAGCCAATATGTAATAGAGGAAGATGACTCCTATCCAAAATAAGAAATCAAGCGAAGCAGGAGTCATACCGGCCAACAATTCGGCAGGCCCGGAAACGAAGACAGCACCCACAAGCACCATCAGAATCATCGCGAAGACACAGAAAACAGTTTTTGTACGTCCGCCCAAAAAACGACCGATAATTTCAGGCAAACTTTCACCGCCGTTGCGGATGGAGAGCATACCCGAAAAATAATCGTGTACAGCACCGGCAAAGATAGTGCCCAACACAATCCACAGGTATGATGCCGTACCAAACTGCGCTCCCATGATGGCACCGAAGATAGGTCCCAAACCCGCAATATTGAGGAACTGAATCATAAATATCTTCCAATTCGGAAGACGGATGAAATCCACCCCATCGGCTTGGGTAATGGCCGGTGTCTTACGACTGGCATCGGGCGCAAAAACCCTTTCAACATAGCGGCCATAAATGAAGTAGCCACCTATCAGCAGCAATAATGCCAAGGTAAATGTAATCATATCATTTAGTGTTTACTGAATTTTGATGCAAAAGTAAGGAAATAATAGAAAAGTTGGCGCATTCACACCCAATTATTTCGATTTATTAGACAGAAATACGTAACTTTGTAGCGAAAAACAAGAACGAATGAAACAGAATCGAACCGTAAGAACCTATTTTTTGAAATCCCTGCTGTGTTTCCTTGCCTGCACCCTGCCGTGCACAGGGTTTGGAAATGCTCCCTATTCACCTCTTTATACTCCAAAGAAACACGAAGTGCGTGCCGTGTGGCTTACCACCTTCCGAGGACTCGATTGGCCAACTACTCAGATAAAGAGTGAAGCGGACATCGACAAGCAGAAGAAGGAACTGACCGACATCCTCGACCAATTGCAAGCTGCACACATCAACACCGTCCTCTTCCAGACACGTGTACGAGGCAATCTGATTTATCCCTCCGACATCGAAATCTGGTGCGAATCACTTACCGGCAAAGCAGGTGGCAATCCCGGCTACGACCCCTTGGCTTTTGCCATCGAAGAGTGTCACAAGCGAGGTATGGAGCTTCACGCCTGGATGGTATCCGTTCCCCTTGGTAGCGACGAAGTGCACAAGGAGATGGGCAGCGAATCCATCACCAAACGCTATCCACACCTGTGCAAACGCTTCCGCAACAATTGGTATCTGAACCCCGGACACCCCGATAGCAAGAAGTATTTGGCCTCGCTCGTCAACGAGCTGATTACCCGATACGATGTGGATGGCGTACATCTCGACTACATCCGCTATCCCGACCGTCCCAAACGCTTCCCCGATGCGTCCGACTATCGCAAATATGGTAAAGGCAAAACCCTCGACCAATGGCGGCGCGACAACATCACCGCTTTCGTCCGTGCCGTCTATGACGAAGTGAAGAGCACCAAACCTTGGGTAAAGGTGAGTAGCGCGCCGTTAGGCAAATACCGCAACACCAGCCGATACAAAGCCGGTTGGAATGGCTACCACGATGTCTATCAAGAGGCACAAGCCTGGATGAAGGAGGGCATACAGGACATCATCTTCCCCATGCTCTACTACCGCGACAACTATTTCTACCCCTTCGTGCTCGATTGGAAAGAGCATAGCTACGGACGCATGGTGGCCCCCGGCTTGGGCATCTACTTCCTCCACCCATCAGAGGGCGACTGGACGTTGGACGAAATCGAGCGCCAACTCAACTTCATGCGTTGGAGCGGATGCGAGGGAGAGAGCCATTTCCGCTCGCGCTTCCTCACCGACAACACGCAGGGCCTTTACAACCTCGTGCAAGAAGATTTCTACTACACCCCTGCCCTCGTCCCTCCCATCACGTGGATAGACAGCATCGCTCCATCAACTCCGCAAGAGGTGCAAATGAAACGCGAAAAGTCAACCATCCACCTCACTTGGGCCTCAGCCACCGACAATATGGAGGGAGGCATGCGATACAACATCTATGCCTCACACAACTTTCCTGTAGATACAGACAATCCGAGCAACTTGATAAGCACTTACCTGACCGACACGTGCTACATCCATCAAGAAACTCCCTTCCAACCCACCCTCCACTATGCCGTCACCGCCATCGACCGATGCGGCAACGAGAGCACACCCGTTCAACTACGGACAGAAGAGGCTCCGAAACCACGCACATTGGAGGAATTGAAAAGAACTATGTAATATGTATAATACTTTAGAACACGGAGACACAAAGACACAGAGAAAATATTTTCTAATTAAAACTCTGTGTCTCTGCGTCTCTGTGTCCTAAAACAAAAAAATACGTTCTAACAATGAATGCCCTTTCCATCATCGACAAGTACTATCCCGAGGAGAACGAACTGAAGCACATCCTCGTGACACATAGCCGTGCCGTGGCCGACAAAGCACTCGACATTGCCCGTCGCCACCCCGAATTGAACCTCGACACCCAATTCATCGAAGAGGCCGCCCTTCTGCACGACATCGGCATCTTCCTCACCGATGCCGACGGCATCCATTGCTACGGCCAGCACCCCTACATCTGCCACGGCTACCTCGGTGCCGACCTCCTGCGGGCCGAAGGTTATCCGCGCCATGCCCTTGTGTGCGAGCGCCACACCGGTGCCGGTCTCTCGTTGGAGGAAATCGAGCGTCAAGCCCTCCCCATCCCCCACCGCGACATGCGCCCCGTCAGCATGGAAGAGCAAGTGGTATGCTTTGCCGACAAATTCTTCTCCAAAACCAAACTCGACAAGGAGAAGTCTATCGAAAAGGCCCTCAAAAGCCTCCTCAAGCACGGCGACGAAGGAGTCAGCCGATTCGAACGCTGGTGCGAGATGTTTCTGTAACAATATGGCACTTGTTCATCGCATCACAGATGCTCTATACGCATAGCCTCAACACTTCAAAATGTAGAGGAACGAAGGCATTGGAATAAAGGTACGTCCTTTAATAGGAAAAGGTACGTCCTTTAATATAAAAAGGTACGTCCTTTATGTCTTAACCGTTCGTTGCCTTTTTGCTCCCCCTTTCCTCGCCTAACGCCATTTCGCCTAAAGTCGGAGACCATTCGGCCATTAACCCATGCGGCACGTTAGTCTTCTGTTCTTTTGTACTTCTGTCAAAAAAAGAAAAAAATCAGTGGTCATTCGTTTCTTCCGCGTCATCCGCGTGCCATTTATCTGTCCGCAAATCACACTTCGTCCATAAACGTATCGTTATCCATGAAAAGTGTAGTGCCGCACTGCACTTTTGTATAGTGCCGCACTGCACTTTAGCGTAGTGCCGCACTACACTTTACATCCATCGCGGTACTCCCCAAAGGCAAACAGAAGAAATGCTATTACCTCACGAACAAAGGATTAAAGGGATGGGATTAAGTGAATTTTCTCCATTTCCTAAAATTCAAATGTAACATTCTTTACAGTTAACTCCGTTCGCCTACCGTGTTTGTTCGGTTCTCAAACGGAGTTAATACTTTAAAACAGCGTCAACTTAAACAGGTTGAAGTCCCTTGGGTCAATAATTTCTTTGGATTTTTCACTTTTAGGCCAATTTATTTGTTTGGATAATTTCGTTTAACCATTGAAAAATAGGAATAACAAGGATGATAAAGCGGAAGTTGCCCCCTCAAATACCAAATAATTCATAATTTTAACGGGAGATAAGGGGCTATCTCCCGAATTATATGTAATTTTGCCGACTGAATGTAAAAAGCCAATAATGACTTCATATAGCAAGAATATATTTTTGCCCATTTTATCGCTTATATTCCTACTGATGGCGGCATCAGAAGCCAATGCGCGTATCCCGAACGACGAGTATGGCAAACTATATGCAGCCCTGCGGGCGGAAGAGGATTCGTTGGCTAATGAAAGTTCCCAAACAGACATTTCCATCAATGGCGACTCGCTGACCGCCACATTGGCTGATACCTTAGTGACCGACTCGACCACCAAGAAACAAGAGGACGTGCTGGATGCCCCTGTCACTTATCAGGCAGAAGACTCACTTGTGTGGATTGTGGCCAACGCCAAGGCTTACCTTTACAAGAACAGCCAGGTGGATTACCAGAAGATTGGCCTGACGGCCGAGCAGATTACCGTGGACATTGACACCAAAACGGTGTATGCGCACGGTGTGAAGGACTCTACAGGAAAGGAAATCGGACGCCCCGTGTTCAAAGATGGCGATACTCCTTATGAGAGTGACACGATGAGCTACAACTTCAGTTCGCGCAAGGGATACATCAGCAACGTGGTGACCGAGCAGGGCGAGGGATATATGACCAGTGAATATGCCAAGAAGGGTTCTGACGACGCTTTCTATGGAGCCAATGGAAAATACACCACCTGCGACAACCACGAGCATCCCCACTTCTATTTGGCATTGACACGCGCCAAGATGCGACCGGGCAAGAATGTGGTATTCGGCCCTGCCTATCTGGTAGTGGAGGATGTGCCTCTGCCTTTGGCTATCCCCTTCGGATTCTTTCCCTTCAGCAACGAGGAATATGCCTCGGGATTCATTATGCCAACCTATGGTGATGAAACGGAGCGCGGCTTCTACCTGCGCGATGGCGGTTACTACTTCGCCATCAGCGACTATATGGACTTGAAACTGACAGGTGAGATATTCACCAAAGGTTCGTGGGGATTGAATGCAAGCAGCACCTATAACAAGCGTTACAAATTCTCGGGTGCCGTCAATCTGAGTACTCTGACTACCAAATTGGGCGAAAAGAATATGCCCGACTACTCTGTAAGCAAGGACTTCAAGATTCAATGGACTCATCGCCAAGATGCCAAGGCAAGCCCCAACAGCACCTTCTCGGCCAGTGTAAACTATGCAACAAGCAGTTACGAAAAAAGCAATCTGAACAGCCAATACAATTTGGCACTGAGTAGCCAAAGTACGCGCACATCAAGTGTAAGCTACTCACGCTCATTCCCCGACATAGGTCTGACCCTTTCGGGCACATTCAATATTGCACAGAATGTGCGCGACAGCAGTCTGTCAGTCTCTTTCCCCGACTTGAACATTTCACTGAGCCGCCTCTATCCTTTCAAGCGAAAGAAGAGATTGGGCAAGGAGCAGTGGTACGAAAAGATTGCACTCAGCTATAGCGGTTATTTGAAGAACAGCATCCAAAGCAAAGAGGATGAGATAATGAAAACCAATATCATCAAGGATTGGAAGAATGGTATGCAACACCGCATCCCTATCAGCGCCACGTTCAACCTTTTTAAATATATGAACTTGACAGCCGCCGTGAACTATACCGAACGGTGGTACACCTACCGTCAGGAAAAGGAGTGGGACGAATCCTTGCAAGCCGCAGTAACCGATACGATATACGGATTCAACCGTGTATATAACTACGACATGAGTCTGTCGATGAACACCAAGCTATATGGTTTCTACAAGCCATCCAAAGCCATTTTCGGAGACAAGATTGAGGCCGTACGACACGTGTTCACTCCCTCTGTAAGTTTCAGTATGACTCCCGACTTTGGAGATTACAAGTATGGCTACTACGACTCATACAGTTACTATGATGCAGACGGAGAGCTGGTTACCCAAGAATATTCCCCCTACCAAGGAGCCGTATTCGGCGTGCCGGGCAAAGGAAAGACAGGAAGCGTAAGTTTCAGCATGTCGAACAACATCGAAATGAAGGTGAAATCCGATAAGGACACTACCGGTGTACGCAAAATCAGCATTATTGATGATTTGGGAGCCAGCCTCTCTTACAACTTGGCCGCCAAGACCAAACCCTGGAGCAACCTGAACCTTCGCTTGCGCTTGAAATTAGGAAAGAACAAGACATTCAACTTGAACGGTGTGTTCGCCACATACGCCTACGAATTCAACGACAAGGGACAAGTAATTGTGGGCGACCGTACGGAATGGTCATACGGACGTTTTGGACGTTTCCAAGGAATGAGTAACGGATTCTCATACACATTCAACAACGAAACCTTCAAGAAGTGGTTCGGTCCTAAAGAAAATGGTGAAGAAGAAGATGACGAAGAGGAGGAGGATGAATCAACCGCCGATACAAACAATTCGAACGGACAAACGGAGAAGAAAACAGAAAAAGCCGAAAAGGATCCCGACGGCTATATGGCCTTCAAGATTCCTTGGTCGCTGAATGTATCGTGGAACTATACTTTGGCCGAAGACCGTCAAAAGGAAATCAACATCAAGACGATGCGTTACCCCTTCTCGTTCAGCCACCGTGTAAATATATCGGGAAACATAAAACCTTCGAACAAATGGAACATCTCGTTCACATCGGGTTATGACTTTGATTACAAGAAGATAGCCGCCACCACATGCAACATCAGTCGCGACTTGCACTGTTTCTCTATGTCGTGCGGCATTATCCTTGCGCCATATACTTCATACAACTTCAGCATCAGTGCCAATAGCAGCATGTTGGCCGATGCCCTTAAGTACGATAAGCGTAGTGGATATAGTACCAATATTGATTGGTATTAATCAGATGTAAGATGTAAGGATTAGGGAGTAAGATGTAAGGAACAAAGTGTAAGGATAGAAAGTAATCCTTCATCCCTACATCTTACTCCCTAACCCTTAATATCTACCAAACTATCGGTTCTTTTCCTTGTGAAACTAAATACTCATTGGCACGACTGAAATGCTTGTTTCCAAAGAATCCATGCCAAGCGGAAAGTGGTGACGGATGGGCCGAAGAGAGCACCAAATGACGCGAACGATCAATGAACGCGCCCTTCTTCTGTGCGTATGCTCCCCATAAAATAAAGACCAATCCTTCACGCTCTGTGGCAAGGGTACGAATGGCCGCATCAGTAAATTCCTCCCACCCTTGGCGTTGGTGACTTCCTGCCTGATGGGCACGCACGGTAAGTGTGGCATTGAGCAGAAGCACTCCCTGATTGGCCCAACGGGTAAGATTGCCCGACGTAGGGACAGGAGTACCCAAATCACTCTCTATCTCCTTGAATATATTCACCAACGATGGCGGAAAAGGAACTCCGTCGTTCACGGAAAAGCAAAGGCCATGTGCCTGACCAGGACCGTGATAAGGGTCTTGTCCGATAATCACAACCTTCACTTTATCAAACGGACAAAGGTCGAACGCATTGAAGATGAGCCGACCAGGAGGATATACCGTCCCTTGAGCGTACTCCTGACGTACAAATTCGGTGAGACGAACAAAATAGTCCTTCTCAAATTCCGAAGCTAACTGCCGTTTCCAACTTTCTTCAATTCTTACGTTCATAATAGTATAGCTGGTTAGTTTTAGAACCACATGGCTACTTGTCACTTATAGCTCGTAGCTCATCACTCGTAGCTTATAACTAAATCTTATATCAAAGGCATTCCGTACTCGGCACACTCGGCACGCATATCTTCCGGCCAAATGCTTGCTTGAATCTCGCCAATGTGAGCTTTACGCAGATAGACCATACAGAGTCGGCTTTGTCCTATACCTCCGCCAATACTGAGAGGCAATGTACCATCAAGCAGGCGACGGTGGAAATAGAGTTCCTTCCGTTCTTCTTTTCCTGAAAGGGTCAACTGACGGAGCAAAGCCTCGCGATCTACACGGATACCCATAGAAGAAAGCTCTACGGCACGGTCAACTACACTATCCCATATAAGCAAATCGCCATTGAGACCCGGCAATCCATTTTCACCAATGGTCGAATAATCGTCATAGTCAGGCGCACGCAAATCATGTTCTTTTCCATCAGCTAATTTGGCACCAATACCTATAATAAACACGGCTCCGTATTCACGAGTAATGCGGTCTTCGCGCTCCTTTGCCGAAAGGTCAGGATACATCTGGCGCAATTCTTCGGAATGGATAAAGAACAACTTTTCCGGCAAGAAGGGAGTTATCTGCGGATAAGTTTCGCACACCATAAACTCGGTACGCAACATCGCAGCATATATACGGGTAACAATGTCTTTGAGGAAAGCCACCGTACGGTCTTTGCCGGTAATAACCAACTCCCAATCCCATTGGTCGACATAGAGGGAATGTAGATTGCCCAACTTCTCGTCGGCACGAATAGCATTCATATCGGTATAGATACCATATCCCGGCTCGATGTCATAATCGGCCAAAGTCAAGCGTTTCCACTTGGCTAACGAATGTACCACTTCGGCCTTGGCATCAGCCAAATCCTTGATAGGGAAGGTGACGGCACGCTCTACACCGCTAAGATCATCGTTGATACCCATTCCTTGCAATACAAAAAGAGGAGCGGTGACACGGCGCAAGCGCAACTCGGTAGAAAGATTCTGTTGAAAGAATTCCTTTATAAGTTTAATCCCCTGCTCTGTCTGCTTCAAATCGAGCAAAGGACGATAGTTTGCGGGTTTTATCAGATAACTCATGTATGTTATATTTAAATCGGCCGCAAATATACGCAATATTTTATTAGAATGAAACCATTTTTAGAAAAATAAAATAAAAATGGCATCAAAAACAATCATTCAACTTTCTTTTTGGAAAGGATATTCTAAAAGAATGCACGAAATGCAATTATCTGTTGATAATCTTAACACGCGTCAACTCACGTTCGAGTTCTTCTGCCGAAAGGCGCAAACGGAATTGTCCCTCATGAGCCATAGAGATGGCACCAGTCTGCTCTGACACAATAATGACGATTGCATCTGAGACTTGCGAGACACCTAATGCAGCACGATGGCGAAGTCCTAAATGGCGTGGGATATTAAGGTCGTGCGAAACCGGCAAGATGCAACCGGCGGCCTTGATGCGTTTGCCACAAATAATCATGGCTCCATCGTGAAGGGGGCTATTCTTGAAAAAGATATTCTCTATCAAACGTTGACTGATGGTGGCGTCAATCTCATCACCAGTGCGCACAAATTCGTTCAACGGCACTTCCTGCTCTATCACAATCAAAGCGCCCACTTTCTGCTTGCTCATGTTCAAACAGGCCATTACCAAAGGCATCATGTCGGCACGCTCTACCTGCTCACTCTTTTTACCCCCAAGCCATTTCAATACATTGTTCATCTTACGATGAGTTCCTAAATTGAGTAGGAATCGGCGTATTTCTTCTTGAAAAAGTACTATCAAGGCAAGAATACCTACATTTTGCAACACATCGAGGATGCTTCCCAGCAGACGCATTTCCAACACTTGCGAAACTAGTACCCACACACCCAAGAACATCAATACACCGATGAAGATGTTCAACGAACCTGTCTCTTTCATCAACTTGTACAATTTGTACAACAGAAATGCGACTAACAGTATGTCGATAAAATCCTTTATGCCAAATTCAATAAACACGGTGAGAGAATTAAAATTTAAAAGTTAAAAACTAAAAGTTAAGGGTGTACACGTCTCAACTTATCTACAATCTCGACACACTGACGACAGGCTTTGACATCGTGCACCCGCAGGATGTGAGCACCTTTCATCAATGCTATGGTATTCAATGCAGTTGTGCCCTCCAACGAATCTTCGGGAGTAGTATCAAGAAGACTATAAACCATCGACTTCCGCGAAACACCTACCAACAGAGGCATCTCCAACAGATGCAGTTCTTCGAGGCGCGACATCAATTCGTAATTATGCTCTAAAGTCTTTCCGAAGCCAAAGCCCGGATCCACAATCACATCGGCCACTCCCCTGTCGCGCAACTCACCTGCCCGGCGGGCCAAATAGGTAACCACGTCGTCCACCACATCATTGTATTGGGGATTCACCTGCATAGTGGCAGGCACTCCCTGCATGTGCATCATTACATAAGGTACGCGCAATCGGGCAATGGTATCGAACATACGATTGTCCATTTCGCCGGCTGATATGTCGTTAATCATCGACACACCATACTCCTCCACACACATAGTGGCCACATCAGCACGATAAGTGTCGACAGACACAATGGCCTCAGGTGCCCGCTCACGGATGATGAGCAAGGCCATCCGAAGAGCCTGCATCTCTTCCTCCATAGTCACTCCCGTCGAACCCGGACGGGTAGAACATGCACCCACATCAATCATATCGGTTCCCTCGGACAAAATTTTTTCCAGACGAGAAAAAACTTTTTCTCTCGTAGGGGCGGAACTCGGGGCATAGAAAGAGTCTTCCGAAAGGTTCAGGATTCCCATTACCTTTGGTTTGTCTAGTGAGAGCAAACGCCCGTTCACATTGATTGTATAGTGTTTCAAGGGCTGCATAAACGCACTTTCATTTAAACATCATGGCAAAAATACACACATTTCTTGGGATTAACAGACTTTCCTGCCATTTTTTTGTTGTTTTATTGTATCTTTGTTCCCCAAAACTTAAAAATAGATATGGAAATAGCCGCTTTATACCACCTTTTCCAAGAAAAAAGGTTAGTGACAACAGATAGCCGCAACTGCCCCAAAGGCTCCATCTTCTTTGCCCTCAAAGGCGAGAACTTCAACGGAAACGCCTTTGCTTCAAAAGCACTGGAAGCAGGTTGTGCCTATGCTGTAATAGATGAACCATCCTATGCCGTCCCTAACGACAAGCGGTTCATCCTTGTTAACGACACTTTGAAAGCTTTACAAAAACTTGCCAACTACCACCGTCGTCAATTGGGAACACGTGTGATAGGCATCACTGGCACCAATGGCAAAACCACCACTAAAGAGTTGGTTGCCGCCGTATTGAGCCAAGTGCACAACGTGCTCTATACCGAAGGCAATTTGAACAATGCCATCGGAGTCCCCCTCACCTTGTTGCGCCTTACGGCAGAACATGACATTGCCGTCATCGAAATGGGTGCCAGCCATCCCGGCGACATCAAGGAGTTGACCGAGATTGCCGAACCCGACTTCGGCCTTATCACCAACGTGGGTATGGCACACTTGCAAGGATTCGGATCGTTGGAAGGCGTCATCCGCACCAAAGGCGAATTGTTCGACTATTTGCGCACCAAATCCAATGCTACCATTTTCATCAACAACGACAACAAGTACTTGACAGAGATTGCACAGGACTTGAACCAGATACGCTACGGAGCACCACAAGAGCACCTACCCTTGCGCGTCAGCGGTGAAGTCATCGATTGTGCTCCTTACCTACACTTCCGCTGGCATATGGGGAATTCGGCTTGGAATGAAGTGCAGACACACCTCATCGGCTCATACAACATCGACAACATGATGGCGGCCGCTACTATAGGCCTCTATTTTGGAGTAACCCCTTCGCAAATCAACGAAGCCCTGACCGAATACATCCCGCGCAACAACCGTTCGCAATTGGAACACACGCCACACAACCGCCTCATCATCGATGCCTACAATGCCAACCCTACCAGCATGATGGCAGCATTGAAGAATTTCCGCGACATGGACGTGACACCCAAGATGGCCATCCTTGGAGACATGAAAGAATTGGGCGAATGCAGTATGGACGAACACCAAAAGATTGTCTCCTTCCTCGACGAAACCCAGTTCGACAAAGTATGGCTCGTCGGTGATCAATTCACCGCAACGGCCATTTCGGACAAGCATCGCACTTTCAGCCATGTAAACGAAGTGATTCAAGCCATTCAAGAAGAGGAAATCCATGACTTCTATATCCTTATAAAAGGTTCAAACAGCATGAAATTGGCCCAAACCGTCCCCTACCTATAATACATTTCATAAACCGACACCATTATGGAAACCCTACGAACTGATTACTTAGAGAAATTCGAACGCCGTGTAGAAGAGGAGCTTTTACGCCTCTGCACCTCAGCCGGCATGCTCAACGGCACCTTATTGGCAAGCGAAGACATCGACGAACATTGGCGTACATTGGCACCCGAATACATGGCCGATGCCGTGCCACAAGTGAAGGACTACCCCACCGTTTCGGTAGCATGGGCCTCCTATTTAGGGATGGGAGTCGCTTGGGGATGGGACAACGACTGGAACCTCTGCAAACAAGCACCCTACAGTAGCTACTATGGCAAACAAGGATTCGACGACATGGACGAACATATCACATTCGACATGCTCAACCTTCTGCCCGACGGCTACGAAACAAAGAATATCGAAAATATCATCCGCCGATGTGGAGAAACAGCCGTAGCACTCATTCGCCACGAGCGTATCGAACCACAAAGCGCCATGGCTTTCCACGTATTCGCCCGCGCCTGTCGCGTGATGTATCGCATCGGTGCAGCCATTGAGTTGAAGCGCCTCGGATACAAGTTCGAGAAGGTGGAAATGCCGGGGTAAGGAAAAGTTCAAGGTTTAAGGTTTAAGGTTCAAAGTTCAAGAAGTTTGTAACTTGTAGCTTGTAACTAATCAATTATGAAAAAAATCCGTATCACAGTCATCCGCAAAGCGTGCTATCACGACTTGATAGCCCAATACGAGAACCCGCTTGAACATGCCTGCGACATGTGCGAGGGGCAAGTATTCATTGCCAACGGTTGGGAAAAGCCCGAGGGACTTTGTCAAAGTGCATGGGACTCCATGTCGCCCTTCGTTATGGCATTGGCTCATGGCGGAAGCAACTTCTACGATGGCTGGATGAAAAATCCTCATTCAGCCATGATTTCGTGCAACGACGGATTTCGTCCCGTCAGTTTCCTAATCGAGGCATTGGAAGAAAGTGAAGAATAATTTAACAAACTATAAAAACAACAAAAACATGAAGAAACATTTCATCCTACTGGCACTATTCCTCTGTGCCCTCTCTGCAAGTGTCGCACATGCACAGAAAAAAGTCTCTATCCTCGGCGACTCGTACTCGACCTTCAAGGAGAACGTAACCCCCAAAGAGAATGCCGTATGGTATCCTACTGACAAGAACGACGTGAAGGAGCTGAAACAAACCTGGTGGCAACAGTTCATCAACAACTACGGCTACACGCTGGAAGTAAACAATTCCTTCAGCGGCTCCACCATCTGCAACACCGGTTATCGCAAGGAGGATTATAGCGACCGTTCCTTCATCACCCGCATGAACAATTTGGGTAACCCCGACATCATCTTCATCTTCGGTGCCACCAACGACAGTTGGGCAGGTGCTCCCATCGGAGAGTACAGATACGAAGGATGGACAAAGGAAGAGCTATACAGTTTCCGCCCGGCTCTTGCCTATCTGCTCAACGGATTGCAAAGCCTCTATCCTCATGCCAAAGTCTATTATCTGCTGAATAGCGAGCTGAAGGATGTCATCAACGAATCCGTCTACACCATCTGCCAGCGCTACGATGTACCCGTCATTACCTTATATAATATAGACAAGCAACAGAGCCACCCCTCCATTGCCGGTATGACCGCCATCAGCGAACAGATACACGCATTCATTGAGAAAGAGGCCATGCAGGAAGAGTTCAAAGCCTTGAAGGGCGAGTTACAAGAAATCAAATCCGAGTTGCAGGAAATCAAACACCTTATCCATCATACAAGCCGATAAGTGACGTTTAAAAACAAGAAAAGAGGATGTATCCACATGCGGGACACATCCTCTTTTCTTTTATTTCCTGTTCATTATTCGGCAGGAGTAGCGGGAGTTTCAGCAGGAACAGCCGCATCGAAACCGGGAACGGTTACGGGGTTAACCAAGCTTTCGCTCTGAGCCTCGTCCTGAAGCACTGAATGGGTAGCTACTGTACCGTGAGGCAACACATAGGCAGTAGCAATGCTCAACACTACCATTACAATGGCGCATCCCCAAGTGAACTTCTCAATGAAGTCAGTGGTCTTGCGCACACCCATAATCTGGTTTGACGAAGCAAAGCTTGAGGCCAAACCGCCTCCTTTTGAATTCTGGATCATGACTACGCCGCACAACAGAATAGCGACGAACACAATCAATACAATCAACAATACGTACATCTTTTTCTTTGTTTATTTATCGTTAGAATTTATTATTAATTTCTCCAAGAATCGAATTTGGTCTGCAAAGTAAGCATTTTTTTTTGGATATTTCAAACTTAATCGCCGAATAATTTCAAGAGCCTTGCCATATCGCTGCTGTTTTATGTAAATTTTGGCCAAAGTCTCGGTAAAATAGCCATCATCTTCGTCAATTTCGGGTAATTTCTCCATTTCTTGTTCCACTACAGGAATCGGCTCTTCTTTTACTTCGGCAGGGGTATTATTGTCTGAATTTTTAATGAAATCATCAATCAGTTGCTGCCCCTTCATGGGAGTCATGTCATCGGTAGCATCCTCCTCTTCATCCGACAATTCTTCTTCGCGAAGGATGTATGCCGTATAGTCCGCACTGAGTCCGCCATCGTCTATCGGCAACAGGGGTGTCTCCTCTTCCGGTTCGGGTGGCAATCCATTGAGGAAAGCATCAATCAGCACCTGGGTACGGTCAACCGGTGCCGACTCATCAGCCACTTGGTGTTTTGCCTTACGCACTACAGGGCGGAGGGTATAGTATTCGCCTTCAATCTGGTTGAAAAGCACCTTGCGGTCGGGAACAAAAAGGGCTGCGCGCCTCAACTCTTCGCCAAACGAAGCATCGCGCAACAGATAGAGTCCCTTGATATACAACAGACGGATGGACTGAAAATAGGGATATTCGTCCATCAACTCGCGCAGTTCGTTCAGCACCGCACGGTCAGCCAACTTTTCGGGATGGGCTATCAATTCAGGTATATTCAGACTCATAGACTCGTCTTTTTATTCTTTATCTAATTTTCTTTTAGGAGTTACAGGAGTTATCGGCTCTACGAACCTAAGGAGTTAGAGCCAATAGTATTGCAATACATTTGGCCGGCAGGCTGTGCCTGCGATAACTCCTTTACCGTCTCAACTCCTTACCAGTTAGCAACGGTAGCATTGAATATCTGTTCGGTAATCTCGTCAATCATCTGAGTCACCAATTCCTCCTGCACGGACGAGAGTTGCTGGGTGGCGTCGTATTCACACGTGGCCGAGAAGGTCTTCTCGAAATCCTCGGAATGGTTGGTGTTGTTGGTAAAGCGCACGCTCACCACCATCTTCAATTCCACTACCGACGAGTATCCTTCGGCCGAGACTGACTTGTTGTACTGGTCGTAAGCCGTTATCTCGCCCGCGATGTGGAGGTCGCCTCCACGCTTCACCTGTTGCAGGCGGGTCTGTTGCACATAGATGTCCTGCAAATCGGTGTTGAACATCGGTGCCATGGGGCCCCACACATACGAGGCACGATTGGCAAAGTCCTCAATGGTGATGGTCTTAACCTTGTCGTAGTTGATGGAGGCGCCATTGAACTTATAGGATATGGTGCACGAAGCCATCAGCAAGGCCGACAGGAGGCTAACTACGATATATTTCTGTTTCTTAATCCAATCCATAATCTTTGATTTTCCGATAGAGGGTACGTTCCGATATGTTCAAGTCCTTGGCAGCATTGCGCCGGCGTCCGTGATGGCGCTCCAATGCCTTGCGGATAGTTTCGCGCTCCAAGTCGTTCAACGACAGAGACTCCTCCACATACTCCTCGGTATCCTGAATATCCTCGTCTTCCATCACTCTGGACGAAGAACGGTTCATTGTCGGTGCCGGCAACACCGAAGCATCGGGGATGGTCTGCACCCTCTGCACGGTGGGGTACTGCACCTCCTCGGTCGGATAGTAGGGAACCGGCACATTGCTTCCACCCGACGGGGATGCGGAGTGCATCTGTCCGATGTTGGAGTTGACCAAGCGTTTCAATTCGGTCACATCGCGACGAAGGTCGAACAATATCTGATACAGAATCTCGCGTTCGCTCTCGAATGTTTTTCCCGACGAGGAAGAATTTCCTACCAGGGCGGGCATACGTGATTCCCTCACGGGAGCGGGAATATAGGTTTGCAATATCTCGGCCGTAATCTCGCGGTTACGTTCGATGATGGAAATCTGCTCGGTCACATTCTTCAACTGGCGCACATTGCCCGGCCAAGGGTAATCCAGCAACAGGCGTTGTGCATCCTCGGTCAGTTGGATGGCGGGCATACGGTAAGTCTCGGCAAAGTCGTTTGCAAACTTGCGGAAGAGCAGGCTGATGTCGCCTCCCCTCTCGCGCAGGGGGGGTATGGTGATGGGCACGGTGTTGAGGCGGTAGAAGAGGTCTTCGCGGAAGCGCCCCTCGGCAATGGCCTGCATGAGGTTCACGTTCGTGGCGGCCACGATGCGCACGTCGGTCTTCTCCACCTTTGAAGAGCCTACGCGGATGTACTCGCCACTCTCGAGCACGCGCAACAGGCGGGCCTGTGTGGCCAGTGGCAGTTCGCCCACCTCGTCGAGGAAGATGGTGCCACCGTTGGCCTCGCCAAAGTAGCCCTGACGCTCGCCGATGGCTCCGGTGAAGGCGCCCTTCTCGTGGCCGAACAGCTCGGAGTCGATGGTGCCTTCAGGGATGGCACCACAGTTCACGGCAATGTACTTGCGGCTGTGCTTGCGCCGGCTATACTCGTGGATAATCTTGGGGAAAGCCTCTTTACCCACACCGCTTTCGCCGGTGATGAGCACCGACAGGTCGGTGGGGGCCACCTGCATGGCGATGTCTATGGCACGGTTGAGTCCGTCGGCATTGCCGATGATGCCAAACCGTAGCTTCACTTGCTGTATTTCGGGGGTTACCATTTACTGTTTTGCCTTTACTCTCTTTAGAAGCTACAAAAGTACACTATTTCTGCTACATGAGCAAAAATTTAATGGTTTTTCAGCAAATCGGCCTTTCGCAGGCCCTGTTTCGGAGGTGATACAAAGATACAACATTTTTCGGCCGAATGCAAGTTTTCGGGGCATTATTTTCATCCTCAGTTGAAAAAAATCTCACAGGTGCTGGCACAAGTGCTGTCACAGTTATCACAAATCACAGATAACAGTTACAAAAAATGAGAAAACAACAATGGGGATGCAAAACTTGTAAATAATATTTTATACTATAATATAATATTATAATATAAATTTTCACCTCAGAGTTTACGATTTCGACTTTTCACTAACTGTTATCTGTGATTTGTGATAACTGTGATAGCGTTTTTTTCGTGTCTCTTTCCTGAAAAGGTTGACTCCATTTTACGCTAAATGAACCCCATCCCAAGCCTTGTACGGAATCAGTTGGCTTTCCTTTGGGGGGTAGTCGAAGTGATATGGCGGGCGCTTTGAATTATCCTTACAAATCAAGTTTTTGCAATCGTTAAAGAACAGGCTCCTTCAACTCCCCCGAGGGGGAGAGGACAAGCATGTATCTCTTTGAACCTCCACCCTTTGGGGGATTGAGGGGGCTACCCCATTTTGTTAAATCTCCGCCAAAACGGCCTCCCCTCTTGACAACCCGGGGCACAGTTTTGTATCTTTGTATCACGCGGAGGCAAAGGGGGGGGGAAACGAAAAAGCCGCCCGTGCCACCCTCATGCGGGGGTTGAGGATGGCACAGGCGGTGGATAAAACAGGCTCAGCCTTGGGGGCTGAACAGGGTACAGTCGGTGACTGAAGGGGGAACAGTCGGTAACTGAATGAGGCTCAGCCTTGGGGTAAGGCAGGCTCAGCCCAGGGCTAAGGTTCGTTAACAATCAATCAATCTCCTCGTCGGCCTCGTAACCGCCCATTTCGCGGATGGCATTCTTCAGCATGGTGTACTGCTGGAAGAGGTGGTTGACGGGCACCTCGTCGGTGCGGTAGTCATACATGGGCGACTTCAGGTAGAAGCTCAGGAAGCGCTGGATGCCGTAGCGTCCGGCACGTGCGGCAAGGTCGGAGAGCAGGCAGAGGTCGAGCAACAGGGGAGCTGCCAGGATGGAGTCGCGGCAGAGGAAGTTGATTTTAATCTGCATGGGGTAGCCCATCCATCCGAAGATGTCGATGTTGTCCCATCCCTCCTTGTCGTCGTTGCGCGGGGGATAGTAGTTGATGCGCACCTTGTGGTAGTAGTCGGTGTAGAGGTCGGGCTGCGCCTCGGGCACAAGGATGGACTCGAGGGTGGAGAGCTTCGACACCTCCTTGGTGCGGAAGTTTTCGGGTTCGTCGAGCACCAGTCCGTCGCGATTGCCGAGGATGTTGGTGGAGAACCATCCGTTCAGCCCCAGGCAACGGGTGCCGATGATGGGTGCAAAGCCCGACTTGACGAGTGTCTGCCCCGTCTTGAAGTCCTTGCCGGCAATGGGCATACGGGTCTTCTCGGCCAGCTCCCACATGGCAGGAATGTCCACGGTGGTGTTGGGCGCACCCATGATGAAGGGAGCCCCTTCGGCCAGGGCGGCATAGGCGTAGCACATCGAGGGGGCGATGTGTTCGGTGTCGTTGTCCTTCATGGCCTGTTCGAAGGCGGCCAGCGTGCCGTGTACGGGTTCATATACGGGAACATATATTTCGGTAGATGCAGCCCAAGCCACCACAATGCGTGCACAATTGTTCTCGGCCTTGAAGCGACGGATGTCTTCGCGCAGAGCTTCTACCATCTCCCAACGGGTCTTGCAATCCTTTACGTTATCACCATCGAGACGCTTGGCAAAGTTCTTGTCGAAAGCAGCCTTCATGGGAACAATCTTTTCCAACTCGTCCTTCACGGGATTGATGTCCTTCTCCTTCAGCACCTCGCAATACATGGCCGAACGGTAAGCATCGGCGGGATATACGTCCCAAGCACCGAATACGATGTCGTCAAGTTTTGTCAAAGGAACAATCTCCGAATAGGGCAGATACTTCTTGTCCGCGCCCTTTCCTACACGGATTTTGTCGTATTGTGTCATGGAACCTACGGGCTTGGTCAGTCCCTTGCGTGCCATCAGCACACCGGTCATGAAAGTGGAAGTCACGGCACCAAGTCCAACAACCATGATTCCCAATTTGCCTTCAGCAGGCTTTACATTCTGATTGTTCATATATCTTATTCTTTATTTATTTCCTCTATAACGTTTGGCAATTCCGCCAAGTCTGCAATGATAAAATCGGGCAAAGAGTCATCTGCCTGCTCGTCGGCCCAACCAATGCCCTTCAACCACACAGTGCGACATCCAAGTGAATGGGCAGGAACAATGTCCTTTGTATAGGAATCGCCAACCACAACCACCTCTCCGGCAGGGAAGCCCATTGCCTCCACACCCAAAGAGAAGATGGCAGGGTCGGGCTTGCGCACACCCACCACGGAAGACTCTATCACCTCTTCGAAGTGGCAAAGTAAACCAAAATCTTCCAAAATCGTGCGAATGTTCCCATAAAAGTTTGAGACAAGCACCATTTTATACTTCTTTTCCACCTTTTGGAGCACTTTTCGGGCATTATTGACAACCTCTTTGGCCACAGCATAGCCACCGTCGGCCAACCGACGGGCATACATTTCTGTGGGATAAGTTTCAGCATCCAAGCACCCCTTATCCACAAGATACTGCAACTGCAAACGGCTCTTTATCAAAAGCACTTGATGAAAATCGTCCGTAGCCTGCACCAAAGGTTGCTTACCCATGGTACGCTCGCCATGCACGTAAGCCTCGCGAAAGTCCGCCTTTGCCACAGGCAAGCCACATGTCTCGTACTGCCTCCACAGCACCTCGGCCCAATGCACACCGTTGGTATCCAGCGTGCCGCCATAGTCGAAGATTATTCCTTGAATCATAGTTTCAGTTTTGTTTTTTTTATAGGGGCTATAGGAACTATAGGAACTATAGGAACTATAGGAACTATAGGATCTATAGGAACTATAGGGACTATAGATACTATAGATACCCACCATATCCCTCCTATTTATTCCCTACCTTCATCAATGCCACGCCAATAACAATCCAAATGAATTCACGCACTCGGGTGAGCAATCCTGTATAGACCCCAAAGGCACTGGGGATGGCCAAACCGCCCACAGCCAATGCCAAACCACCTTCGCGTGCACCCAACTGCATGGGCGAGAAGAAGAAGAGGTTGCTGAACAGGGAAGAGAATGCCATGATAAGGATGCAGGCCGCAAAGCTGACATCGGTCGTCAGGATGTTGAGGATGAACCATATCTCCAAACAACCCACAATGCGGGAGAGGAACTCTATCAGGAAAGAGAGGTAGAAGGTGCGTTTACGTTGCTGATGCAATTGGGCTATCTGGCTGTCGATACGCTCCAGTGTCTCGCGCTGACGTTCTACAAACCCCATGGCCCAACGACGGA
Organism: Bacteroidaceae bacterium; assembly: GCA_017517605.1. Classification (GTDB taxonomy): domain Bacteria; phylum Bacteroidota; class Bacteroidia; order Bacteroidales; family Bacteroidaceae; genus Phocaeicola_A. The sequence continues at coordinate 11,864 of JAFWYQ010000025.1, read as the reverse complement.
CAAAGGGGACGTGGCAAAGGAGCTTCAGCGTACGCAAAGCCATTCCATTCTTATATCCCTTCATAAAGAAGTAGATAGCCAACAGGCAAAAGGCACCAATAACGGTAAGCAGCACGCCCATCTCCCACGTAACCGTGTAAAGGGCAATGTAGAGAAAGATGGAAAAGAACCAGAAGTTGATGTGCGAGAATATGTGCATCATTACATAAAGGATGACTGAGGAAGTGGCACGACTGGCGCCCAAGTAAGGGGTCAATTCCATGATGCGGTAAGGCTCGCCCCCCATCAGCCCCATGGGGGTGGCATAGTTGAGGGCAAAACCCGAGATGGTGAGTTTATAGACATACCAAAAGGATACGGGACAATCCTTGCCATCGCGAATGATGCAGTACCACGAAAGGGCATTCATCAGGTAAATGATAACCCACAGCCCTACGATAGCAGGAAACCAACGGCCGGCACGGAGCAGATTCTGCCACAAGTCGGTGTAGTCCATATCAAAGGTGCACAGCATGATGACAATGGCTGCGATACCGAAAAGGAGGAATATGTTACGATACTTCTGCTTCATGCCTTAGCCTCCAATTGGTTGGTGAGTCGGGCGCACAACGCCTCGTGCTTGCTGCGCATATAGAAGAAGAGGAGGTTCATTACAGTCAACTCGAACACGAAGTAAACCCAAGGCACTCCTGTCAGCACCACCACAAAGAGGACGATGGCGCGGGTATTGAAGGTGAGGATGTTGGCCCACTTCATCAAGGGCAGACTGCCTGCGCGGAACTCATCGCGCAACGTCTGGGGGATCTGTGTTCCATAGCGCTGTTGCACCAAGGCGAAGAAGCGTTGGAACTTAGGAGTCATCCGCTCTTGCGAGTGGGTGTAATTGCCATAGAAGAAGTGGAAGAGCTTGAACCAAATGTGTCCCTTCCACGGAGCGTTGCGGAAGAGAGAGCGTTGCTGGCGCGAATTGTCCAGTTCGCTTCCCTCCTTCCCTTTGAGGAAGTAAAGGTGGATGTTGCGGTAATAGTCGGCCAAGGCACACTGCTTGCTGTGGAATATGAACCCAGAGAGAGCGGCCATCAGCCATATCCAGATGCCCCATGTGGGTGTGAGGCGCAGACAGATGAAGAAGTAAATGGAGAAGAACCACACGTCGCCGGCAAAGCCATCGAGGATGCGTCCCCACAAGGTTTTCTGCCCAGTCATGCGTGCCAACTGTCCGTCGGCACTGTCGTAGTGATTGGCCCACACGAGGAGGATCACACCGATGAGGTTCTGTTTCCAGTCTGCGGAGAGGAAGAAGTAACCTGCGGCGGCTCCTAACAAGATGGATGCGATGGTCACCACATTAGGATGGACATGCAATGCCTTGAAGAACAAGGCCCACAGGTAGCCGATTGGGCGGTTGAAGTAGATGTCGAAGCGCTCCTCCGTATCGAGGGACTTATAGGTGGAGGCGATGCCTCCTTGCGGTTTGTTTGTTGGCATAGTGCGTTGTTATTTTGTCACTCTCCGTGCTATTGCCTTGGCCGCTTCGGGGCGGCAGGGGGCAAAGCTGGGGAAATCGTTGAAGTCGATGATGCGTAGGCTTCCGTCGGGAGATACCACTGCGTCGCCGCCGTAGATGGGGACACTGAGGGCGCGGGCGGCTGTGTCGGCACACTGTTTCAGCAGGGAGGGGGAAAAGGGATGGCCTTGTGGCTGTCCGTTGATGGCCTCCAAGCCGAACTTGCTGTGAATGGGGACGTTCAATACATGGGCGGCCGTGTCGGCACACTGTTTCAGCAGGGAGGAGGAAAAGGGATGGCCTTGCGATTGTCCGTTGATGGCCTCCTGTCCGAACTTGCTGTGGGAAGCGGCTGAGGGGTAGAACCAGTGGAAGAAGGAGTCGCCCTGCACACCGTAGAACTTCACCAGGTCGCCCGGCAAGTGTTCGTTTGCCACAGCCGTAGGGATGCCTCGGCGGTGCATGTCGGCAAGGGTGCGTAGAGCCTCGTCGGGGGTGACGGCATAGCAGACATCTTCCTTCACGATGGCGTGTGAATCGCCCCGCTTGAGCCAGCAGGGGAAGGTGAGGTCGGCAGGCAAAGGCTCTGCGGTGGTGAGAATCCAGCTCTTGGGGTGAGGTATGCCGTGTTGCAGGAGGAGTTCGGTCATGGGCCGGCGCACACAGTTGAGCACTCCTTGTGGGGAGTTGATGACGGTTGCCCCGGCAGATTCCCATTCGAGCAGGCGGCTGATGGTGCGCCCGTCGCGTGCCATGGTCACTACGGTGAGGGGGGCCTCGGGCAGGGGCATGTGGAGGAGTTCCTCCTCGGTGCACGGGAGCACGGTGTGGCCTGTGCGGCGTAGTTCGTCCACCACTGCGTTGAAGATGGCGGCATCGTTGCCGATGTGGTTGGGCGAGTACCGGGAAGCGCGGCTGATGGCTATGATGGTCATACTGACTTTCCTCCTATATCTCCTTGGTTGTTTCTTCGGACAGGAACTTTTCCGCCTTCGCGATGTCGCTGGCATGGTCCACGTCGATAATCTTTCCGAAGGGCCACGCCTGCAGCCGTAGTCCGTCGGCCACCAGCTGCCGCTGGAAGTTGCGCATTCGTGACTGTCCCTGTGCGATGCAGCGGTCGAGGGTGTCCAGTGCCCGTGGGGTGAGGCAGTAGATGCCACCCGAGATGTAGTGGCAGTGGGGTGTCGGACGGTCGTGGAAGCCGGTGATGTTCAGGTCGCACTCCTCCTCGTGACGGCTTTGGTGAGAGGTGGTGTGCAGGTCGCACTCCCCTTCGTGACGGCTTTGGCGGGAGGTGATGTCCTCATCGCGGTCGGTTGAGATGTAGAGCGGCTTCTCGTCGTCCACGAAGTCGGTGACCGCCATCAGTCCGTCGGCGGTGGAGTTGCGGAAGGCTTGGATGTAGCGTGCAAACTCCTCCTCGCGGAAGATGGTGTCGACGGTGGTGAGGCAGAAGCGTTCTCCCCGCAGCAGGTGGCTTATCGCGTGGAGGCTGTGCATCGAGCTTGGTGTGGTCTTCACCACGAGGTCGATGGGGAGGGATTGTTGCAGGGACTGCAGGAAGTCGCGTGTCTCTGCCACACGGTCGTTGATGATGACTACGATGCGGTGTGCCCCCTGCCTCTGGAAGATTCGCACGAGGCGCTCCACCATGGCCTCGCCGTTCAACTGCACCAAGGGCTTGGGTCTGTCCACGCCCTCTTGTGCCAGACGTGAGCCTTCTCCGGCTGCGATGATTGCGAAGTTCATGCGTGTTCCTCTTAGTCGAGCTTCAGTTTGTGACTGTCGTCGCGTTTCTCGTGATACTGCTTCTTCAGGGGGTTCTCCCGTGCCTCGTCGTAGAAGATGCGGTTGCGGTGCACATCCAGCGCCGTATAGATGGCGTGGCAGAGGGATGCCGCAGAGGCGACGCCCTTTCCTGCGATGTCGTAGGCGGTGCCGTGGGCAGGGGATGTGCGCACGATGGGGAGGCCGGCGGTGTAGTTCACCCCATCCTCCATGGCCAAGACTTTGAAGGGAGCCAGCCCTTGGTCGTGGTACATGGCCAGGATGCCATCGAACTTCGTGTACTGTTCCGACCCAAAGAAGCCGTCGGCGGGATAGGGGCCGTAGCAGAACATGCCCTGCTTCTTCAGTTCGGTGAGGGCGGGGCGGATGATGTCCTGCTCCTCGGTGCCGATGAGTCCGTCATCGCCGGCGTGCGGGTTGAGCGCCAGCACGGCGATGCGTGGCTTGTCGATGAGGAAGTCGCGGCAGAGTGCGTGGTTGAAGATGGTGAGTTTCTCTTGTATAAGCTCCTTTGTCAGCGTAGAGGCGACGGCGCTGATGGGGAGGTGTCCGGTCACGAGTGCGACGCGCAGCTCGTCCTTCATCAGTATCATCAGGGCTTTCTCCCCGTCGCCGGCGCGTTGCTGTATGTACTCGGTGTGTCCGGGGAAGCGGAAGTCGTCGCTCTGGATGGTGCGCTTGTTGATGGGTGCTGTCACCAGCACGTCGATGAGGCCTTCGCGGTAGTCGGCCAGTGCGCGTTCCAGAGCGTCGAGGGCGGCCTTGCCGGCCTCTTGGCTGGGGCTTCCCAGTTCCACCTTCAGTTCATCGTCGACGCAGGCGAGAATGTTCAGCTTGGCGCGGTGTGCCTCGGCGGCGTTGGTGATGATGGTGAAGTTCGTAGGGCTGTCGATGGCTTTGCGGTGGTATGTCACCACCTTGGGCGAGCCGTATACGATGGGAGTGCAGAGGTCGAGCATGGTGGGGTTCTCGAAGGCTTTGAGTATGACCTCGTAGCCTACTCCGTTTATATCGCCGTGGGTGATTCCCACTCTCAGTTTTTCGTTCATAATGTTTCCTGTATGCCCCACCCCGTGTCTCCGCGGAGGGAGGGGGATGGGAGTGTTATGTTATCGGTTAGTTATCGCGGTTTTGGTTTTGTTGGGGCGAGTCTGTGGGGGCTTGTTCCTCCTCGACGCCCTCGATGTCGGGTCCCATAGGCGTGATGCCGACTTCGGGGAGTTCACCGGGGAGCTGCAGGGTATAGAGTGCGGCTTCCATGCGGCGCATGATGTCGCGCTTCTTCTTTCCCGGTGAGTATACGAAGGCCTCGGCGACGATGACGCGCTGGTTAGCCTCGTCGACCCGGACGTGGGAGACGAACGGGCCTCCCATGACGGCGCCTTCCATTTCCCACAGCCCTCTCACCTCGAAGGCGTACTTGCCGCGCACGGCGATGTCCTGCGAGAAGACGAAGTCCTTGTCCGTGGACATGTACGAGCCGTCAAGCGGTCCCGGGAGGTTTGCCTTCATGAAGGAGTCGCGCTTGTGTACGAAGTGGTCCAGGGTGAAGGTCTGCGGGTCGGTGAAGGGATAGGTGTAGATGACGAAGTTGAGGTCGTCGAGGTCGCGGTTGGTTGTTGTCCACAGGAAGTTCCGTCCCCGCTTGTAGTTCTCGATGTCGCTGGGTACGTGGACGATGCACTGGAAGCTGTCCCGCACGAGTTGTTCGACGAGTGCGCTGTGGTCGCCTTCGAGCAGCTTGACGGCCCGGTTCATCTCCGCGCGGGTGAAGAAGTCGACAATGGTCTGCTTGTGCTGCGCCACGTAGGAGGCGAAGGCTTCCTCGCTGGGGGCCTGTATGTACATGATCATCTGAGGCTTTGCGTTGACATCGCGGGCGAACTTGAACTTCACCTGGGAGTAGATGCGGTCTATCTTCGGGATGATGATGTTGCGGAAGATGCCGAAGGTGTTGTTCATCTGCCGGTCGTTGATTTGCATGATTCTGAAGGAGCGTTCGCTCTGGGGCAGGCCCGGCACGTCGGTGTCGAGTGCGTCGAAGAGGGCGCGTCCGGCGGGACGTTCCCAGGCGGAGTCGTCCATGACAACGAGCATTTCGTAGGGTCGGCCGCTGGAGGCCGGTGCGAAGAGGGTGCCGTCTCCTTGGCGGCATCCTGCCACGGTGATGAGGGTGGCGAGGAGGAGGGTGGTGGTAAGTAGCTTTTTCATATAGCGGGTTGTTTAATGGGTTGCTGTTGGGGGGGCCTGAGGGCCCTGTATGGGGACTATAGGAACTATAGTGACTATAGTAACTATAGTGCGCCCGTATGGGCGCTATGGAGGGGCCTTGGGGGCGCTACAGGCGGCCCTCCTTCTTTAGGGTTGAGAGCATTCCGCAGGCGGCCCAGATGTCTTCGCCGCGGCTGGCCCGGATGGTTGTGAAGACGCCGTGGCGGGTCAGGTAGTCGCGGAGGGCTGTCATGGCGGTGGCATCGACGCCTTCGAGGGGGACTCCCGGGATGGCGTGGAAGCGGATGAGGTTGATGCGGCAGGGGAGGCCTTTGAGGAGCCTTACCAGTTCGCGTGCGTGGGCTTCGCTGTCGTTTACGCCGCGGAAGACGATGTATTCGAAGGAGAGTCGGCGCTGGTGGGTGAAGTCGTACTGGCGGAGCAGCTGCAGCATGTCTGTGATGGAGCAGGCCTTTTCGGCGGGCATCAGTTGCAGCCGTTCCTGGGGGAAGGGGTTGTGCAGGCTGATGGCGAGGTGGCACTCGCTCTCGTCGAGGAAGCGGCGCAGTCCGCGCATGATGCCTACGGTGCTGACTGTGATGCGTTTGGGGCTCCATGCCAGTGCGTAGTCGGCTGTCATGAGGGTGAGTGCGCGGAGGACTTGGCCGATGTTGTCGAAAGGTTCTCCCATTCCCATGAGGACTACGTTGGTGAGGGTGTCGGCCTCGGGTATGGAGAGGACTTGGTTGAGTATCTGCGCTGCGGTGAGGTGTGCCGTGAAGCCCTGTTTGCCGGTCATGCAGAAGAGGCAGTTCATCTTGCACCCCACTTGGGATGAGACGCAGAGTGTGGCGCGGGAGCCGTCCTCGGCCGGGATGTAGACGGATTCGACTGCGGAGTCGCCGACTTGGAACAGGTACTTGACTGTACCGTCTACGGAGCGGACGGCTTCGACGGGCGGGCGTCGGCCCACTTCGTAGTCCTGCTCGAGGGCTTGGCGGTGTCGCAGCGAGAGATTGGTCATCTCGGCGATGGTCTGCACGCGCTTGCCGTAGAGCCACTGTGCCATCTGCCGGGCGGCGAAGGGTGGCATTCCTGCGCGGGCGGCGACTTGTTTCAGCTCGTCTAATGTCAACCCCAACAGGGGGAGTTTTGTTCGGTCCATACCTTATATTATATAATAGGTGTGCAAAGGTAGTGAAAATGGGTCGAAGGACAAAGGAAATGGGCCTCTTTTTTCTCGTCGGGGCGAGAATGCGGTGAGGCACCGGTTGTGTCGGTGCCTCACGTGCTGTCGTGTGTGGGGAATCAGAGGGGGTTACCGCCGGTGGCTCCGCTGTTGTTGCCGGAGTCGCCTTCGCCGCCTGTGCCTGCGGAGCCGCTGCCTGTTGCCTTGAGGTAGTCGGCCATGGTGGCGTAGCGCACGCCGTCCTTCAGCAGTCCTCCGTTCTCGAAGACGAGGTTGGGGATGACGCTGTTGCGCAGTGCCTTGTCGGGTGTGAACATGATTCGCGGTTCACTGATCATGGCGCTGGCGTTGAAGTCGGCCACCGACTCTGTGCCCTTGCTCTTGAAGGAGATGCGGAAGCTGCCGAGGCCGGGGACCTTGACCGTGTGCCCCTGCAGCAGTTGCTGTGGGATGAAGGCGGCGAGGTGCTCCATGGCGGCTTCCATCTCGATGGCTGCCGTGGAGGTGTTGGCCGTGGCTGCGCGGGTCATGGCCTTGCCTGTCAGGGGGGATTCGCTACTGGGTACTGCGTACCATTTCTTGGGCCCTTCCGGATTGTTCGGATTGGCTCGCTCAATGAGATTAAATTTGATACTCATAGTTGTTTGGTTTTAGATTAGTAATAAAATTTATTAACACTGCGGTCCGATTTCCACCGGCTCGGCCAAGGGGGTTGGCCGGGGGGTGTGGAGCGGAATCCATTTTTCGTGGCAAGGGGGGCTGAATGCCTCCGCGGAGGGACCTCGAATGCCTCCGCGGAGGCATTGACGATGCCTCCGCGGAGGCGTTGATGATGCCTCCGCGGAGGCGTTGGGGATGTCTCCGCGGAGGCGTTTGGGTGCCCTCTGCGAGGGGGAGGGAAATTCCTCAGCAGAGGGCGGGGTAATTCCACGCCGAATGCCCCGTAAGTCTTTCAATGAGCGGCAGTTAGCTTGCGTGCCTGTGGGAGTGCGTCTCTCTCTGCGTGCCTCCTGCGGCGGTTGTGCGGAGGCGGATACTTCCTCTCTGTGGCCGTCCCACGGACTTGGTTGCGATAACTGCCACAAAAGTACGCAGAAGTTTTCAGACGGCCAAGCGTGGAGGGCACTTTTTTTCGTCCGCAAAGAGTTAAAAAAAGTTTCACAAAGCGGCGATGCCCTTTCCGTGGGAGGCGGACGAAAAAAACCGTGCCAACCGTTTGGCACTTCCGCAGGATTATTGTACCTTTGTGGCCGGTTATATTATAATAAGGTATACGTATGAATGCACGCATCAACTGCTTCCTTCCCTTCAGCTGTTGGGACGAGGCCCTGACCACCATCGCCGAGCTGCGGCAGTCGCCCGCCGTAGGCACCATCTTCCTGCTCTGTCCCGAGACGCCCGACCCCTCCATCCCCACCCCCGAAGGGTGCCAGGTGCTGCACAGCTTCAGCCCCATAGGCCACTTCGGCAACCTGCGGCTGGTGGAGCAGTGCATGAGGGGGGAGTACTGCCTGATGCTCACCGCGCCCCGTCCCGTGCGCCTCGGCCACCGCGCCGTGGAGCGTATGCTGAGGGTGGCCGAGGACTACCGCGCAGGCATCGTGTATGCCGACCACTATGTGGAGGACGAGGGAGTGCGCACGCTGCATCCCCTCATCGACTTCCAGGCGGGAAGCCTCCGCAGCGACTTCGACATGGGCACCCTGCTGATGGTGCACCACACGGTGGTGAGGGCCGCCGCCCAACTGCCGGAGCACGTGGGCATGGAGGCGCAGATGCGCTACGCCGCCTTCTATGCGCTGGCACTGGCCTTCCACGCTGTGGAGCGACCCCTGCCCGTGCACATCAGCGAACCCCTCTACACCATCGACCGCACCGACCGCCGCACGTCGGGCGAACGGCAGTTCGACTACGTCAACCCCGCACAGGCTGAGGTGCAGCGCGAGATGGAGGTGGTCTTCACCCAGTTCCTGCGCGAGACAGGCGCCTACATCCCCCGCCTCGACCTCGTCAGCCCCGACCTCACCGAGGGAACCTTCCCCGTAGAGGCATCCGTCATCATCCCCGTGAAGAACCGCGCGCGGACGATAGCCGACGCCGTGCGCTCCGCACTGAGCCAACAGACGGACTTCGACTACAACGTCATCGTCATCGACAACCATTCCACCGACGGCACCACCGAAATCCTGGCCGCACTGGCCAAGGAAGACCCGCGCCTCGTCCACCTCACCCCCACACGCACCGACCTGGGCATAGGCGGCTGCTGGAGCCTCGCCGTGCACCATCCGCAGTGCGGACGCTTCGCCGTGCAGCTCGACAGCGACGACCTCTACAGCGGCACCGACACCCTCGCCAAGATGGTCGGCGCCTTCTACCAGCAGAGGGCAGCCATGGTCATCGGCTCGTACCGAATGACGGACTTCGACCTCAACACCCTCCCCCCCGGAGTCATCGACCACCGCGAGTGGACAGAGGAGAACGGACACAACAACCTCCTGCGCGTGAACGGAGCGGGAGCACCGCGCGCCTTCTTCACACCGGTACTCCGACGCGAAGTGGAGATTCCCAACATCAGCTACGGCGAAGACTACGCCATGGCTCTGGCAATAAGCCGCACCTACCGCATCGGACGCGTGTGGGACGTCGTCTATCTCTGCCGCCGATGGGAAGGCAACTCCGACGCAAACCTGCCGCAGTCGCGACAGAACGAGAACAACCTCCTCAAGGACAAGCTCCGCACCATCGAATTCAACGCACGACGGAGCGACAAGGACATCCCCCTCTACAACACCCTGCAGCCCGCTCAAGGACGGCAGAAAGTCACCTCGAGAAGCCGGTTCATCATCCGCGAGAACCCCAAGCGCATCCACTCGGCCACAGCCGACATCGACCGCGTAAACGAACGCCCCTGCTTCCTCTGCCCGTCAGGACGGCCACAGGAACAGCGCCCCGTGGGACGGCTGAGGAACTACACCCTCCTCCCCAATCCCTACCCCGTGCTCGACGACCACATAACCGTCGTGGCCAACAGTCACGTACCACAACGCTTCGTGCCGCAGATAAACACCCTCCTCACCCTCGTCAGCGAATTCACCGAAGGATACATCGCCTTCTACAACGGACCCCTCTGCGGAGCATCCGCACCCGACCACGCACACCTCCAGGTAGGACACACCGACACCCTGCCGCTGGCCGACTACTGCGGCCACGAAGAGAGAGTGGTCAGCACCCCCATGGACTACCCCGCACTCCTCGAAGAGGTCACACTGCTCACCCAATACGCCTGCCCCGTCTTCAAGGTCACAGCACCCTCACCCGTGCCAACAAGCGCACCCCTCCTCCGTATGCTCATCGACTGCCTGCCCCAACACGAAGGCGAACCCGAGCCGCGCATGAACATCCTCTGCCTGCAGAGCTACTACGGATACGACCTCTTCCTCATCCCACGCTCGAAGCACCGCCCCGACTGCTACTACGCAGAGGGAACAGCACGCCTCCTCGTCAGCCCCGCCACGCTGGAGATGGCAGGACTCTTCCCCATCGCAAGGCCCGAAGACTACGACCGCATGAACGAACGCACCGCCAAGCAGATCATCAGCGAAGTGGGCATCTCATGGGACGAAGCACACCTCGTGGCCGCACGCATGAAGGAACGACTGAGCCACTACGAAGAGTACCTCACCCCCAGCGACCACGACCTCAATGAAAAGATGTACGCCCTCATGAAGGGAACCAACCTATAACCCCACCGGCAATGAAAGAACCCATGGTAAGCGTCGGCATCGTCAACGCACAAGAGATACACTTCTCACTGAACATGAACTACTCCGCCAAAGGAGAGACACACCGCGGCGAAGAGCAAGTCACCTTCGCCGAAGGCGGCATCCTCTGGCGAGGAAACCTCTATCAGGAACTCACCTTCACCCCACTGGAAGAGGCAGCCTCCTTCTCGCTCTACAACGTCGTCATCGGCATCAACTTCCACTGGGAGCGCACAGAGACACAAATCTTCCAGGGCACACTGCGCTTCGTCGTCCACGAAGGCAAGATAACCGCCATCAACGAGCTGCCCGTCGAAGACTACCTCATCAGCGTCATCTCCTCCGAGATGAAAGCCACATCGCCACTGGAGTTCCTCAAGGCACACGCCGTGGTCAGCCGAAGCTGGCTCTACGCACAGATGGAAAAACGCCGCGCACTGGCCGCACAACCCGACCGCGGAGCATTCTTCTCACTACAGAAGAGCGACACCGAATACCTCCGCTGGTACGACCGCGAAGACCACACCATCTTCGACGTATGCGCCGACGACCACTGCCAACGTTACCAGGGCATCACCAAAGCCACCAGTGAGGCAGTAGTACAAGCCGTCCTCGCAACAAGAGGACAAGTCCTTACCCACCAGGGAACCATCTGCGACGCCCGCTTCCACAAATGCTGCGGCGGAGTCACCGAAGAGTTCGAAACGTGCTGGGAAGACAAACACCTCCCCTACCTCGAACCCGTGCGCGACACAGACCCCGCCAAACCCTCTCCCCTGCCCGACCTCACACAAGAGTGCGAAGCCGAACGATGGATACGCTCGACACCATCCGCCTTCTGCAACACTCACAACCGGCGCGTCCTCGCACAGATACTCAACAACTACGACCAGGAAACCACCGACTTCTACCGCTGGCAAGTCCACTACACCCAGGCCGAGCTGGCCCAACTCGTCCGCACACGCACCAAAACCGACTTCGGCGACATCATCGACCTCATCCCCCAACAGCGCGGCAAAAGCGGACGCATCACACGCCTCCTCATCGTGGGAACAAAACGCACCCTCTGCATCGGAAAGGAACTGGAGATACGCCGCACCCTCTCGCCCACCCACCTCTTCAGCTCCGCCTTCGTCGTCGACAAAGAATACTCCCCCCTCCCCACCGCCACAGCCACCCCTCCAGGAACTCCACCCCCTCCATCCCCTATAGGCACTATAGAAACTATAGGCACTATAGCCCCTCCCCCCCCCATAGCCACTATAGAAACTATAGGCACTATCCCCCCTACCCTCCCCACCGCCTTCACCCTCACCGGCGCAGGATGGGGACACGGCGTCGGCCTCTGCCAGATAGGTGCCGCCGTCATGGGAGAAAAGGGATACACTTACGAAGAAATCCTGTT
>JAFWYQ010000024.1 GCA_017517605.1 Bacteroidaceae bacterium | reverse complement strand
GTCGAAGTAGTCGGGATAGTCGTCTATCGGTTGGTGGGCATAGATAGGTCTGCTTGTAGGCATTTCCACTTTGGTGGATTCGAACTTGCCGAAAAGTTCCTCGGGTATCTCCAAGTTGCCTTCAGAAGGAATGTCTTCGATGGGGATGAAGTCCTCTGTGGCGTATGGATTCTGGAAAAGAATCTCGGGAAGGTCGTCGTTTACGGACGATGTCTTCTTGGTGGCCGGTGTTTCTTGTTTTTCGTCCCCGTTCTTCTCTGCCTCGTTAGTCGGTGCGGGCTCTTCCGTTGCGGCTTCGGTCGCAGATTCCGTTTCAACGATGGTCGGCTCTTGTGCCTTCACTTCCGGTTCTTCGGCAAAGGGGAGTGTGCCCTCTTCGGCTTTGACAGGTTCGTTGTTTGCCTCTGCTTCGGCCGCGGCGGGTGCCTCTTCGGTGACTACTGGCTCTTTGGGCTTGTTCTTGCTACCCGGCTTGCGTCCACGCTTCTTGGGAGCGGGTGTTTCGGTTGTAGACGCTTCGGGAGCAGGCGCTTCGGGAGCAACCTCCTCTACGGTTTTGGGAGCCTCTTCGGGAAGGGGTGCTTCGGCCTCTTTGGGAACGGTGGGTGTGGCTATCATCTTGACGGGTTCGTCAATCTTTGTAGCTTTGTCCTGCGAAGCGGTATAGACCTTTCCGGGAGCCTGTTTGATGGTCACTCTCGAACGTTTCTTGGGTGTTGTCGCAGATTTCTTTGCCGCTTCGGCAATGGCCTGCTCGTCGAGAATCTTATATACCAAGTCGTCCTTTTCCAAAGAACTGGTCTTCTTGATGCCCAATTCATTGGCTATCTCTTGCAATTCGCTCAGTTCTTTCTCTCTGAGTTGGATAATGTTGTACATACTAAATATGGTAAGTTTTGATTGTACACAAGCCTTGTCCTTTGATAATCGGGGATTCATTGGATGCTACATGCACGGAAGAATGTGCCGGACGTGTCCCCTGGGCGGAGTATGTCCCTTACGGCTGTCGCCAATGAAGGCAAGGCTGAATGTGTGGTTGATGAATTTGTTCTATTGAATGTATCTTGTAGGCTTGCGAACAGCTGCCTCTACATATTTGATGCCGCAAAAGTAGTGATAATTTTGCATATAGCCTTACATTCTTTCATTTTTTTATTTGATTTTCTTTGTTTGCGGAGAGTTTTTCCGGCTTTTGATGTTAAATGAACGTAAAAACTTGGGGGATTGTTCGTGCCATAACATAGAAAACTGTAATTTAGCGCCACATTTATAAACATTATATAACAAGTAGAAAAGATACGTATATGAAAAAAGTAATTTCAACCCCCAATGCACCCGCGGCTATCGGTCCTTATAGCCAAGCTATCGAAGTGGGAAACATGGTGTTCCTCTCAGGTCAGATACCCGTAAATCCTGCAACAGGTGACATTGTTGAAGGGGGCATCAAAGAGCAGACAACCCAGGTGTTTGAGAACATCAAGGCTGTACTTGCTGAGGCAGGTCTGACCTTGGACAATGTGGTGAAGACTACCGTATTCCTGGCCGACATCTCCATGTTTGTAGAGATGAACGAGGTGTATGCAAGCTATTTCAGCGGTGCTTTCCCCGCCCGTTCGGCCTTTGCCGTGAAGCAGCTCCCCAAGGGTGCTTTGGTGGAAATCGAGAGCATTGCGGTACGTTGATGTAAAGTTCAAGGTTTAAGGTTCAAAGTTCAAGGCAGGGTGTCCAATTTGGTGTATCTGCTTTTTGAACTCCCCTCTTTGAGGCCGTTAGGACGAAAAACTGAGCGCGTCCACCGTAGGGGCGGACCTATGTGTCCGCCCAGCTATTTGTGGCACTGGACATTCGGGCAGACACATAGGTCAGCCCCTACGGTGGACGTTTACAGTTTTTTCGGATAGCATGGGAAAAGAAACAAAACTGAGTACTGCCAATTGGGCAGCTTACCTTAAACCTTGAATATTTTTCCCCGTTGGAGAAAAATTTTTTCCAGACAGGGAAGAAAAAAAGTTGTGGTAATATGGAAAGAAAAAAGATAAAGAACCCTTGGCTGGGAGCTGAAGGTTACAACTGTTTTGGTTGCGCACCGAATAATCCATACGGCGTGAAGATGGAGTTTTACGAGGAGGGCGACAAGGTGGTGTGCCGATGGAGCCCGCGTGCAGAGTACCAAGGATGGATAGATACGTTGCACGGAGGAGTGCAAGCAGTGTTGCTTGACGAGATTTGTGCGTGGGCGGTAATGCGTCAGGTACAACGTACGGGAGTGACCTCGAAGATGGAGACCCAATACAAACGGTCAATATCCACCAACGAAGAGTATATCGACATCGAGGCAAAGGTGGTGGATCAACGTCGGAATCTCGTGACCGTGGAGGCCGCTATATATAATAAGGAAGGAGAGTTGTGCACCCGTGCGCAATGCCTCTATTTCACCTTTTCGCCCGAGAAGGCCCGCGAAGAAATGGGCTTTGTATCGTGTGAATTGGAGGAAAATGAATAATTTGAAAGAAAAAGTCTGTCGAATGTTTGCATTTGTCAACCGGATGATGTACTTTTGCAGCAAATTAAAAGAAAACAAGATATGACTCTGACTTTGACACATCGCCATCATCATCTTCCCATCGAATAAGTTCGGTAGGCTGAATGGCGTTTGTATGGCACGGGTCAGTACAGATAATGAGGAGCTTTACCGAAGAGGAAAGCTCCTTTGTTTTATGTGATAGAGAGTAATAAAGAAAAGATATACAAAGAAAGAATTATGCTAAGAATTGCAGTACAATCCAAAGGCCGTCTGTATGAAGAGACGATGGAACTTTTGCGCGAATCAGACATCAAGTTGAGTTCATCTAAACGTACGTTGTTGGTACAATCCACCAATTTCCCCATCGAGGTGTTGTTCCTTCGCGACGACGACATCCCTCAGTCAGTGGCCAATGGTGTGGCCGATTTGGGCATTGTGGGCGAAAATGAATATCTCGAACGTCAGGAGGATGCCGACATTATCCGCCGATTGGGATTCAGCAAGTGCCGTTTGTCGCTGGCCATCCCTGCTGCCGTGGATTACCAGGGTTTGCAATGGTTTCAGGGAAAGAAGATTGCCACATCGTATCCCGGTATTTTGAACGAGTTCATGAAGAAGAACGGTATCCATGCCGAAGTGCACGTGATTACAGGTTCGGTCGAGATAGCTCCCGGTATCGGATTGGCCGATGCCATCTTCGACATCGTCAGCTCCGGTTCAACCCTCGTGAGCAACAATCTTCGCGAAGTGGAGGTGGTGATGAAGTCCGAGGCTCTGCTCATCGGCAACAAGAACATTTCTGCCGACAAGCGTGAGGTACTTGACGAGTTGCTTTTCCGTATCGAAGCTGTAAAGATGGCCGAGGACAAGAAGTATGTACTGATGAATGCCCCTACGGAGAAGTTGCAGGAAATCATCGAGGTGCTTCCCGGCATGAAGAGCCCTACCGTAATGCCCTTGGCACAAGAGGGATGGAGCTCGGTTCACACTGTACTCGACCAGAAACGTTTTTGGGAAATTATTGGCAAACTGAAGGCACTCGGTGCTGAAGGCATCCTGGTGTTGCCCATTGAGAAGATGATACAGTGATAATTTAGTGAGATAAACGGAGATAGAAGGAGATAAAGGCCAAATGTATAGAAACACTTATCTTTTAAAGAGCGAAGCGATTATTTCTCTTTAACTCCCTTTATCTCCATTAAATATGATATTCAACATGAAAATATTCAAATATCCTGCCAAAGAGACATGGAGCGAGATCCTCAAGCGTCCGACATTGGACGTTGAAGCATTGCGGGGTACCGTTAGCGAGGTACTTCAGCGGGTGCGTACCGAGGGCGACCGTGCCGTGAAGGAGTATGAGGAGAAGTTCGACAAGGTGCAATTGACCTCGCTGGCCGTCACTCCCGAGGAGATGGCGGAGGGTGTGGCACGTGTCGCTCCCGAATTGAAGTCGGCCATCGAGTTGGCACATGCCAATATCGAGAAGTTTCATACGGCACAACGCTTTGAGGGAAAACCTGTTGAGACAAGGCCTGGGGTCACTTGTTGGCAGAAGGCCGTAGCTATCGAAAAGGTGGGCCTTTATATCCCTGGAGGAACGGCACCGCTCTTCTCCACCGTGCTGATGTTGGCCACTCCTGCCCGTATTGCAGGGTGTCGGGAGATTGTCCTCTGTACCCCTCCGGCACGCGATGGCAGTATCAATCCGGCCATCCTCTATGCCGCACAGGTGGCCGGTGTGAACCGTATCTATAAGATTGGTGGTGTGCAGGCTATCGGTGCGATGGCGTATGGTACGGAGAGTGTGCCTAAGGTGTACAAGATATTCGGTCCTGGTAATCAGTATGTGACCGCCGCCAAGCAACAGGTGTCGTTGCGCGATGTGGCGATAGACATGCCTGCAGGACCTTCGGAGGTGGAGGTGTTGGCTGATGGTTCGGCTAATCCTGCATTTGTAGCCGCTGACCTCCTTTCGCAAGCTGAGCATGGAGTGGATAGCCAAGCTATATTGATTACTACCGACGAGGCTTTGATAGGCAAGGTGGAAGAGGAGGTGGCCCGCCAGTTGGCCGCATTGCCGCGTAAGGAGATTGCTGCCCGTTCGTTGGAGAACAGCAAGTTGATACTGGTCAAGGATATGGACGAGGCGATGGAGATGACCAACGACTATGCGCCTGAGCACCTGATTATCGAGACAAAGGACTACATGCAACAAGCCTCACAGGTGGTGAATGCAGGTTCGGTGTTCCTCGGTTCGCTCACGCCTGAGAGTGCGGGTGACTATGCATCTGGTACTAACCACACATTGCCCACCAATGGTTATGCCAAGGCGTATAGCGGAGTGAGCCTCGATAGTTTCATACGTAAGATTACTTTCCAAGAAATCACTCCCGAGGGCATTGCAACCATAGGCCCTGCCATTGAGCTGATGGCGGCCAATGAGCAATTGGATGCGCATAAGAATGCGGTGAGTGTGAGGTTGGGAAGTATACTTCTTTAACTCCCCCAAAAGACAATGATTATGAAAACATTGCAAGATATAGTCCGTCCCAACATCTGGAGCCTGAAGCCTTACTCTTCGGCCAGGGACGAGTACAAGGGATTTGACGCGAAGGTGTTCCTGGATGCGAACGAGAATCCCTATCACGAACCCTATAACCGCTATCCTGACCCTCTGCAAGGGGAGGTGAAGCGCCTGCTGGCTCCCATCAAGGGGGTGGGTGAGGAGAACATCTTCCTCGGCAACGGTAGTGATGAGGCCATCGACTTGGTGTTCCGCATCTTCTGCGAACCGGGGGTGGACAATGTGGTGAGCATTGCTCCCACCTACGGCATGTACGAGGTGTGTGCCGATGTGAACAATGTGGAGTACCGCGCTGTGCCCCTGCGCATGGATGGGGAGGGTGACTTCCGTTTCTGTGCCGATGACCTGTTGGGTGTGGTGGACGGGCACACGAAGGCCGTCTTCCTCTGTTCGCCCAACAATCCCACGGGTGCCTGCCTCTGTCGCGAGGAGCTGATGAAGGTGTTGGACGGGTTCGAGGGTATGGTGGTCATCGACGAGGCGTATGCCGACTTCATGGAGAATCCGTCGTTCCTGCGCCTGCTCGGCAAGTATCCGCGCCTCATCGTATTGCACACCTTCTCGAAGGCATTGGCCTGTGCCGGCATACGCTTGGGTATGGCCTTTGCTTCGCCCGAGGTGATTGCTATATATAATAAGGTGAAATATCCCTATAATGTGAATGTGCTGACGCAACGCGAGGCTATCGCTACGCTCACCGACTATGCGCGTATCACCGCATGGGTGGAGGAGTTGAAGGCCGAGCGCACACGTCTGATGGAGGCCCTCGCGGAGTATCCCGATACGGAGCACGTCTATCCCACGGATGCCAACTTTGTGCTGGTACGGGTGCGCGATGCCCAAGCCCTCTACGACTATCTGTTGACGCAGGGCATC
>JAFWYQ010000003.1 GCA_017517605.1 Bacteroidaceae bacterium | reverse complement strand
GCGGCAATCTTGATGGCGCCTTCAGCAGCAGCGAATGACTCGTGACCTGCGAGGAAAGCGAAGCACTTGGTCTCTTCGCGGAGGAGCATGGCAGCGAGGTTACCGTGGCCAAGACCTACCTTACGGTCGTCGGCTACTGAACCGGGGATGTAGAATGCCTGGAGGCCGATACCGATGGCTTCGGCTGCTTCGGCAGCTGTCTTCACACCCTTCTTGATAGCGATGGCGCAACCTACCACGTAAGCCCACTTGGCGTTTTCGAAGCAGATGGGCTGAGTTTCTTCACATGCCAAATAAGGATCAAGACCATATTGGTCGCAAATCTCGTTGGCCTCTTCAATTGACTTGATGCCGTACTCGTTCAATGCAGCAAGAATCTGTTTGATACGACGGTCTTGGCTCTCGAATTTTACTTCTCTAATCATTGTTCTTTCCTCCTTATATTATTCGTGACGTGGGTCAATGTGTTTAACTGCACCTTGCTCGGCGGTGAAGCGTCCGTATGTACCGGTTACCTTCTTCAAAGCCTCGTTGGCATCGGTGCCCTTCTTAATCTCATCCATGAACTTGCCCAGGTGAACAAATTCGTAACCGCAAATCTGGTCGTCCTTGTCGAGGGCTACGCGGCTGATGTAGCCTTCGGCCATCTCGAGGTAGCGGGGACCCTTGGCCAATGTACCATAGAGGGTACCTACCTGGCTGCGGAGACCCTTACCGAGGTCTTCCAAACCGGCACCAATCATGAGACCACCTTCTGAGAAGGCACTCTGGGTGCGGCCATAGACAATCTGCAGGAACAACTCGCGCATAGCGGTGTTGATGGCGTCGCAAACGAGGTCGGTGTTGAGGGCCTCGAGCAATGTCTTGCCAGGGAGAATCTCAGAAGCCATAGCGGCAGAGTGAGTCATACCTGAGCATCCGATTGTCTCAACGAGAGCTTCCTGGATGATACCTTCCTTCACGTTCAGCGTCAGCTTGCAGGCACCCTGCTGGGGAGCACACCAACCGATACCGTGAGTAAGACCTGAGATGTCCTTGATCTCTTTTGACTGAACCCACTTTCCTTCTTCGGGAATGGGAGCGGGACCGTGGTTGGGTCCCTTCTTAACAACACACATGTGTTCAACTTCGTGTGAATAAGTCATAATCTCTTAACGTATTTAATTATTATGAGTTAATGAAATAAAAATTGTTTTTTGCAAACCACATTGTCTGTCCACGGGCAGAAAACGAGGCTTCTGTCCATAAAACGAGACAAAGGTAAGGATTTTATTCGTTTCCATTGTAAATTTTGACAGACTTTTTAGGAAAAATTTGAAATTTATCCTTTTCATCTGCCATTTTGCCAACTAAAGGTTGCATAATTAAGGGGGAAAAGGTATCTTTGCAGGCTCTAAAATAAAGAATGGAAATGATTCAGATAAAAGACGAAGCCCTGCGCAAGGGTGCAGAGGAGGGAATGGACGAATTCCTGCAGGTGTTCATCGATGCTTACGAAGAGGCCATCGGTGGTGAACTGACGGCTGAGACGATGCCTATGCTCAACGGTTATCAGATAAGCCTGCTTGCCTATCACTATTTCCGTCGCGAGGTGAACGAGGGAGGATTTGTGCAACTGATTTACAACGGTTATGGCAATTTCATCTTCGAGAATCCGTTTGCCAAGGCCATGCGCCTGATGGGTGCACGCGAGTTCTCGAAGCTGGTGTACAGCGCCCGCAAGGTGTACGAGGAAAACAAGAAGGAACTGACGCGCGAGAAGACGGACGAGGAGTTCATGGCCACGTACGAGAAATTCGAGACTTTCGACAAGCTGGAAGAGGAGTTCATGGAGATGGAAGAATACGTCACCGCCACGCTTGCATCGTACGTAGACGAACACATCGAGGATTTCGGCGAAGTGGTAGAATAATACAAACACTCAATTTATTATTTAAGTTTCGCAAGTTCAACTATCAGGAGTTAAAGGAGTTATCGCTTCGCTAGGAGTTAAAGGAGTTAAAGCCAAATGCGTTGCTCACATAATTTGCCAAACTATTGGCTCTAACTCCTAGGCTCGAAGAGCCGATAACTCCTTTAACTCCTATAACTCCTTCGCAAGTTTTTACTTGCGACTGTGAAACTGATGAGGACTTATGTCCGAACTAAACTTGAATAAATAATTTATTTCGCAGAATAGTTACGCACCACCATTTTTGACCTAAAAATCCTAAAAACTTCACCATATATATATGTGCGTACGATTCTTTTTTATACTTTTGCCTGCTCAATGACATTAGAACAATTTAGAAAGATGAAAAAAACACATGCAGCACTCTGTCTGACAGTGCTTTCAACAATGATTCTTACCTTGGCATCGTGCTTTGGTGATGTAGAGAATGAATATCGCATAACTGTACCCACATTTGCCACCGTGACTTATGACGAGGGAGGCAACGTGCGCCTTTATCTGGACGAAAAACGGGGTATCATCGACCCAAGTCCCGAGAGTGCAAACATCAAGTGGGGAAATGCCACGAGAGCCTTGATAAAATACGACCTTCCCATTATCAGTGGAGAAAACATTTCGATGGAAAACCTCCGATTCGAAGGCATTGTACGCAGTGCGGTAAAGATTGACACCGTGGCTATGGTGGATGTGACAGGACTGGACAAATACCCCGACACGCTGGGCAACGACACCTTGCTGGGCTTCAATTTCCATGCCTATTGGGGATACATCACCATGCAGGTGTGGATGGCCAACAACTTCAACTTCGACATGACCTGCTCGTACGATCGCGAAAAGTTTGATGGTGAAAATCTTTATCTTAACCTGCATTATGCCGAAAAACCTGGCACCTGGAATAACGAATTCTTACAGACGGTAAGTGCAACGTTGCCCGAATTTGTGCGCGAAAAAGGTGCGGTGACAAGCGATTCGCTGAACATCATCATGTCGGCACCCGTATGGTGCACGGCTGACAAGGATTCGGCATACGTAGACACCGTCAAGTTCAAAATCAGCAGAGGCAGACTGAATCCGCCGACCTTTGGCTATATCACTGGAGGAAAATAATCACCCCCCTCCCCTAACCACACGTCTAACTAAAGCCATCCAACGCGATGAAATACAAGGAATTGTTTAACAGATTGGTGCAAATCCTAAGCACTCCGTCCAAGGCATGGGAGGAAATCTGTCAGGAAGAAGAATCCGGACAGGTGGAATCATCCTATGTCTACCCCATGATTACCATTTGCGGAATAGCCCTTTTCGTAGGATTGCTTTTCGGCAATGGTGTGGAGGAATTTGACTTCCAGATTACTCTCACCAAGTGCTGCGGATTGTTCATAAGCCTTTTCGGAGGGTTCTTCCTGTCGACATACTTGATAGAAGGCATGGAAAAACGCTTGTTGACCGACCATCCGGGAAACGACAAAGAAACCATCAAGAAATTGGTGGGATATTCAATGACGGTCATTTTTGTGCTCGAAATCTTCGCCGCACTCTTCCCCTCCTTCTTCATCATCAGATGGATATTGCAATTCTATCTGATATACATCGTATGGGAAGGAAACAAAGTGCTGATGCAGATATCCGAAAAGCAGCTATTGTCATACACACTGATTTCCTCTGTCATCATACTGGCCTCGCCGGTAGTCATCAATTATGTATTCAACTGGCTGAGCCAAATGGCCAAATAAATTGTTCATACAAAAAAAGAGAATCAAGATTCACCCATGGCAAACCACCAACCAATAAAGCCCTCACCTATCAATATAAAGAACAAGCGGGCATCGTTCGACTACGAGTTCATCGACACCTACACGGCAGGTATCGTGCTCACCGGCACCGAAATAAAATCCATCCGTGCCGGCAAAGCCAGTTTGGTGGACACCTATTGCTTCATCAACCGTGGCGAGATGTGGGTAAAGAATATGCACATAGCCGAGTACTTCTACGGCTCGTACAACAACCACTCTGCCCGACGCGACCGTAAGTTGCTCCTCAACAAGAAAGAGCTGCGCAAATTGCAACAATCAACCAAGACACCGGGCTTCACCATCGTCCCCACCCGCCTGTTCATCAACGAAAAGGGATTGGCCAAACTCGTCATAGCCCTTGCCAAGGGAAAGAAAGAGTTCGACAAGCGCGAATCGCTGAAGGAGAAGGATGACCGACGCGAAATGGACAGGATGTTCAAGAGATGAGATAGTGATGAGCTACGAGCTACGAGTGATGAGCTACAAGCTACAAGTGATGAGCTACAAGTGACAAGAAATATATACGGACAACGAATCTGAGTATCAAGAAATGACAAATAACTCCCTTTCCGCTCTCGCCAAGGAGCGGATTCTTGTATTAGATGGTGCCATGGGCACTATGATTCAAAGTTATGGTTTGCAGGAAGAGGACTTTCGTGGCAAACGCTTTGCTGATGCACCAGGATTATTGAAAGGGTGCAACGACCTCCTATGCCTGACACGTCCGGATGTAGTGGCTGACATCCATCACCGCTATCTGGAAGCCGGTGCGGACATTATCGAAACAAACACCTTCAATGCCCAACGCATCTCGATGGAAGACTATGGGATGCAGGATGTTTGTCGGGAAATCAATTCAGAAGCCGCTCGCATCGCCCGTCGATTGGCCGATGAATACACTCTGAAGAATCCCGATAAGCCACGCTTTGTAGCCGGCTCGGTAGGGCCAACGAACAAGACCTGTTCGATGAGCCCCGATGTGGAGAATCCCGCTTTCCGCGCCCTCACCTTCGATACGTTGGCCGATGCTTACACCGAACAAATGATAGCGTTGTTGGAAGGTGGCGTGGATGCCTTGCTCATCGAAACCATCTTTGACACACTCAATGCCAAAGCCGCTATCTATGCAGCCCAGTCGGCCATGAAGCAAACAAGAAAGAGCGTGCCACTGATGCTCTCTGTCACCGTGGCGGACATCACTGGACGCACGCTTTCAGGACAGACACTGGAAGCCTTCGTCGCCTCCATCTGCCACGCAGATGTATTCTCCATCGGTCTCAACTGCTCGTTCGGAGCAAGGCAATTGAAGCCCTTCTTGCGCACCTTGGCCAAGCGTACACCTTATTATATATCTGCCTACCCCAATGCAGGATTGCCCAACGAAATGGGCGAATATGACCAAACACCCGACGAGATGGCCACACAAGTGCAGGAGTACATCGACGAGGGATTGGTCAACATCATAGGTGGATGTTGCGGTACTACGGACGAATACATCGCCCGCTTTGCCACCTTGGTCAACCAAGATGAAGCCAAGCCTCATGTACCCTCACCACAGGGTTGTTGCATGCGCCTCTCGGGCTTGGAGGCCATGGAGGTGAAACCCGAATCGAACTTCATCAACGTAGGCGAACGGTGCAACGTGGCAGGCTCACGCAAATTCCTCCGCCTGATCAACGAAAAGAAATATGACGAAGCTCTATCCATCGCACGCAAGCAGGTGGAGGACGGTGCACTGGTGATAGACATCAACATGGACGACGGTCTGCTGGATGCAAAGGAAGAGATGGTAAACTTCCTGAATCTGTTGGCCAGTGAGCCGGAGATTGCCCGTGTGCCCGTCATGATTGACTCTTCCAAATGGGAAGTTATACATGCAGGATTGAAATGTGTACAAGGCAAGCCCATCGTCAACTCCATCTCGTTGAAGGAGGGGGAAGAGACGTTCCTCGACCATGCACGCGAGATTCGCCGACTGGGAGCTTCCGTAGTGGTGATGGCCTTTGATGAAAAGGGACAAGCCGACACGTATGAACGAAAAATTGAGGTGTGTGCCCGCGCCTACAAACTGTTGGTTGATACGATTGGCTTCCCTCCTGAAGACATCATCTTCGACCCCAACGTACTCTCCGTAGCCACCGGCATTGCCGAGCACGACCGCTATGCACTCGACTTCATACGTGCTACGGGATGGATACGTAAGAACCTCCCTCATGCACACGTCAGTGGTGGAGTGAGCAACCTCTCCTTCTCCTTCCGAGGAAACAACTACATCCGCGAAGCCATGCACGCCGTATTCCTTTATCACGCTATCCGCGAAGGTATGGACATGGCCATCGTCAATCCCGCCACTTCGGTGCTTTATTCAGACATTGCACCCGATGTGTTGGAATGTATCGAAGATGTCATTCTCTGCAAACATCCTCACGCAACGGACAAACTGATAGAGAAGGCCTCTGAAATCCTTCAACAATCCTCCGAAGGAAAAGACGCGAGCGTGGCAACGACCAGCAAGAAAGCTATTGATGAATGGAGAAATGCTTCGGTGGACGAACGTTTGCAACAGGCATTGATAAAGGGAATCGGAGATTATCTGGAAGCAGACTTGCGTGAAGCACTTGAAACCTATCCACGTGCCGTACACATCATTGAAGGGCCACTGATGGAGGGTATGAATCGGGTAGGTGAACTCTTTGGCGAAGGCAAAATGTTCCTCCCACAAGTGGTGAAGACGGCTCGCACCATGAAACAGGCCGTAGCCATCCTCAAGCCACATATTGAGGCCGAAAAACAGACAGACGAAAAATCTTCATCAGCCGGTAAAGTACTGTTAGCCACGGTTAAGGGTGACGTACACGACATTGGCAAAAACATCGTAGGTGTAGTGATGGCTTGCAACAACTACGAAGTGATTGACTTAGGAGTCATGGTACCTGCCGAAACCATTGTACAACGTGCCATCGAGGAGCATGTGGATATTGTAGGACTTAGCGGCCTTATCACTCCATCACTTGACGAAATGGTCAACGTGGCAAAACTTTTTCAACAACAGGAGAAAAAAATACCCCTCATGATTGGTGGGGCCACCACCAGTGCACTCCATACAGCACTGAAGATTGCACCCGTGTATGATGCACCCGTCGTGTGGATGAAGGACGCTTCGCAAAATGCACTGGTAGCCGCCCGTCTGTTGAATGAAAAAGAGGCTCCGTCATACATCAAAGAGTTGAACGAACAACACGAATCCCTGCGCAAAAAAATGGATACAAACAACAAGCCGCTCACGCCATTAAACGAAGCACGCGAGAAGGGGCTGAAACTCTTCTGACACTGGAAACTCACATTATTTCCCTCCAAACAATAGGAGAATTGGCATATTATTCGTACATTTGCAACCGATTAGTTACAAAAAGGTATGAAACTTGTATTGATAACACCTCCCAAATTCTTCGTTGAGGAAGACCAAATCATCACTTCGCTCTTCGAGGAGGGATTGGATATATTGCATTTGAGAAAGCCGGGTTCGGCGCCTATGTACTCCGAACGCTTGCTGACTCTTATCCCCAAGCAATATCATAAGCGTATCGTCACTCACGATCACTTCTATCTAAAGGAGGAATTCAACTTGATGGGCATTCATCTGAATAGCCGTAACCCGGATGTTCCCCTTAATTACAAGGGACACGTCAGTTGTTCGTGTCACTCGCTTGAGGAGGTGAAGCAGAAGAAGGGACATTTCAATTATGTCTTCATGAGCCCTGTATTCGACAGCGTTTCAAAGAAGGAATACCTCAGCAATTTCACACCCGAAGAGTTGAAGGCCGCATCCAAGCACGGTATCATAGACAAGCGGGTGATTGCATTGGGCGGAATCACCACCGACAACATCCGTACCATCAAGAAATACGGTTTTGGAGGAGCTGCCGTCTTAGGCGATATTTGGGACCGTTTCGACGAACACGACACCATCAATTACGCCGAGGTACTGCAACGCTTCAAACAATTGAAGAAATTGGCCG
>JAFWYQ010000023.1 GCA_017517605.1 Bacteroidaceae bacterium | reverse complement strand
TTTTAGTTGAAAAGGTAATGTTTTTGTAGTATATCTCCATTAGCACTTGCAGTATATCTCTGTTGGCACTTGCAGTATATCTTACTTTTCAGTTGTAGTATATCTGCTCAAAAATAAGGATTCAACAAAATTAGGGAAGAACCACTGAAATCAGGAAAAGACACCGATATAGCTTACTTTGCCAACGCAGTATATCTTCATCCTCATTTGCAGTATATCTTACTTGGTCAACGGAGTATATCTTACTTTATTAATGCAGTATATTTGCCCGTCTCCGTTCACGAACCAAATAAGCATGGTTCGCGAACGGAGTTAATTGTAAAGGAGAGGGGGATGGATGTATTGGCTTGGGCAACTACTTTGCGTAGAAATATCCTGCCGACAATGAAAGCAAATGTGTATTTCACAATACACCGAACAAAACCGCCACATTTCACCGAATAAACAAGCAATAATATACCGAACTAACAAGCATCAATATACCGAATGAATATTCTACAACATACCGAATAAAATCACGACAAACCACCGAATTTTCGTTGATTTGTTTGGCGATTTGAAATACAAATGGTATTTTTGCATCAAAATTATCAGTTATGGCAAAGTATAAACAGCGTATTTCGGATAGGATACTTAAGCGTAAGGTGCTTGGTAAGGGAGCGGTATTGATAGAAGGTCCCAAATGGTGCGGTAAGACTACCACTGCAAAGCAATTGGCCAAGAGTGTTCTTGATCTAGGTGATTCTTCTGTTTTAAGACAAAGTGCTCAATTGATTGAACTAAGTCCAAAGACATTATTGGAAGGTAAAACTCCCAGATTAATTGACGAATGGCAAGCCCTGCCTCCGATTTGGGATTCCATCCGTAGTGAAGTAGATAAGAGAGGTGAACCCTCGCAATTCATACTCACCGGATCATCTGTCCTTCCTGAAGCTGATGAGACGATTCATAGCGGTACAGGAAGATATGCATATATCAAGATGCGGCCAATGAGTCTTTATGAATCTGGTGAATCAAATGGAAAAGTGAGTCTGTCTGATTTATTTGAAGGTAAACCGTTCGAAACACAAACGAATGATTTGACTATTGATGATATCACATATTTAACCTGTCGTGGAGGATGGCCATGGGCTACATTAATTCCTAAAGAGGTGGCTCTTGACCAAGCATTTGATTATGTTGATTCTGTAGTCAATAAAGATATTCAACGTATAGACGGTGTTAAGCGAAATCCTGAGCGTGCTAAATTGTTATTGCGTTCCTATGCAAGAAACATATCACAGCAAGTACCACTTTCAACCATAAGGAAAGACATGCTTGCGAACGATTCAAGCACCTTGGATGAAGATACTGTAACAGATTATATCAAAGCCTTGAAAAAGCTATTTGTTATTGAGGATCTTACAGCATGGAATCCGAACCTTCGTAGCAAAGCTGCTATTAGAACAACAGATACTCGTCATTTCGTTGACCCGAGCATCGGTACCGCGTCATTAGGTCTCGGTCCAAAAGACTTGATTAACGATTTGAAATCATTCGGGTTCTTCTTTGAAGATATGGCTGTGCGAGATCTACGTGTTTACGCAGAAGCTCTGGACGGTAAATTATATCACTACAGAGACAGTACAGGTCTTGAGTGTGATACCGTTTTGCACAGACGTAACGGAAGTTATGCTCTGTTGGAAGTTAAACTTGGAGGCAAGGATCTCATTGATGAAGGTGCAGCAAACATGCTAAAACTCTCACAAAACATTGATACAGATAAAATGCCATCCCCATCCTTTATGGCTGTGATTATAGGAGTCGGAAACTATGCATACCAAAGAGAAGATGGTGTGTATGTTATTCCCATCGGATGTCTTAAAGACTAAAATATTCAAAGGGGTGTGCATTCAGAATGCACACCCTCCTTTTTCGAACAATTCTACAAGAATCCACTCCTTTAGATATAAGTAAGGGGCAAAAAACAGTATTTTACAGATTATCCCTTCGCTTTTCCTTTCAATTTCTCTACCATCAAGTGGGCGGCTTTCTCACTGGCACCGGCAGGGCCGAGGATGCGCAGACATTCGTCGTAGCCTCTGAGCATGGCGGCACGTTCGGGAGTGTCGCCAATGAGGTCGGCCAGTTCAGCGCGTACATTGCGGACGGTCATCAGATGGGCCACAAGCTCTTTCACCACACCACGGTTGGCCACGAGGTTGACAAGGGATATATAGCGAACCTTCAACAGGTGGCTACGGAGGAAACTGATGACTTTGCCCATGGCGACGTAGTAGCAGACGACTTGGGGCACACGGAAAAGGGCGGTCTCCAACGTGGCGGTGCCTGAAGTGACCAAGGCGGCACGCGAGTGGGAGAGCAGGGGATAGGTCTCGCCAAAGACAACCTTCACGGGGTGTGTGCCTATGTACTTGGCGTAGTATTCAGGGTCGATACCCGGTGCACCGGCCAACACCAGTTGGTGGGTGTGGGTAAAGGTGGATGCGGCTTCGAGCATCTGTGGAAGGTTGTCCTTAATCTCTTGCCGACGGCTTCCGGCCAACAGGGCGATGATGGGCTTGGAAGGTTGGAGCGCATGACGGGCGATGAACTCGTCCTTCGTCTCTGAATAATTTTCCTTGAAATGAGCCACTGCATCCACGCAGGGGTTGCCTACGTAGTGAATGGGATAGTCGTGCTTTTTCTCAAAGAAATCCACCTCAAAGGGGAGGATGGAGAAGAGTTCGTCCACGTCGCGCTTGATGTTCTTGATGCGGTACTCCTTCCATGCCCATATTTTGGGCGAGATGTAGTAATAGACAGGAATGCGGGTGTTGGCACGCAGGTACTTGGCGATGTCGAGATTGAAGCCCGGATAGTCTATAAGTATCACAACATCAGGGTTCCACCGAACGATGTCCTGTTTACATATCTTCATGTTTGAAAGGATGGTGGGCAGATGCATCAGCACGGGGATGAATCCCATGTAGGCCAACTCGCGGTAGTGCTTCACACGGGTGCCTCCTACGGCACTCATGAGGTCGCCTCCGAAGAAGCGGAAATCGGCTTCGGGGTCTTCTTTTTTCAAAGCCTTCATCAGATTGGAGGCGTGCAAGTCGCCCGAGGCTTCACCGGCTATGAGGTAGTATTTCATTGCGTATGTTCGTTGATGGGGTTGATTCGTTGATACGTTGATGGGTTGATGGGTTTGACCTTTCAACGTCTCAACTTAAAAATTACTTGAATTCCCACTCTTTGATTGCTTCCAACAGGGTGTAGTCGGTCATGTCAATCTGTATGGGTGTGATGGACACGTAGCCGTTGTCGATGGCAAAGCGGTCGGTGTCAGTGGCTTCCGGCTCGTGATTGGCAAAGTTGCCAGTGAGCCAATAGAGGTTGCCTCCACCACGCGGATGGGGCAGGGATGCCCACTCGTTACCCCATCGGCCACGTGTCTGGCGACCTGTCTTCACACCTTTGTAAGGGGCATGTTGCGGGAAGTTGACGTTCAGACAAGAACCTTCGGGGAGTCCCTTTTCGAGCACTTTGGCCACAATCTGTTGCACATAGGGGCATGTGGGAGTGAAGTCGAGGTCGGGGTCATGGTCGCACACCGAGAATCCG
Source organism: Bacteroidaceae bacterium (assembly GCA_017517605.1). GTDB lineage: Bacteria > Bacteroidota > Bacteroidia > Bacteroidales > Bacteroidaceae > Phocaeicola_A. The sequence continues at coordinate 13,551 of JAFWYQ010000023.1, read as the reverse complement.
ATGGAGGGAATCCCCTTCATACACCCTTCGAGCACCACGCCCATGGTGCCTGAGTAGTGGACATTTACGGCCGAATTGTCGCCATGGTTGATGCCTCCAATCACCAAATCGGGTGTGCGTGGAGTGACCGTCTCCAAGGCCAGTTTGATGCAATCGGTGGGAGTGCCCGAACATTTGTAGATGGCGACACCTTCCGCCTGGCTGACGGGGGTGACGGTGACGGGCAATTGCGACGTGATGGCACAAGCCATGCCCGAACGGGGGCCGTCGGGGGCAACCACAATGATGTCGGCCATCGGACGAAGGAAACTGACCAGTTCGTTGATGCCCTTGGCCAAGTGGCCATCGTCGTTGGAAATGAGTATGAGAGGACGTTGTGAATCCATGTTTTTTATCCGTTTTTTAGATGTTTCTACAAGAATAGGTGCAAAAATAGCCAAAAAAGTGTAATGAACAAAGGCAGAAAGCCGATATTTCTTGAAAAAACCGTATCTTTGTAGCCGTCTGCGTAGCAGAAACTGAAACGAGGCTCCAACGGATGAGTTATTAACCAAAAGAGGGAGTTATCAACAGTTTGGGCAATCTTTGCCAAAAAATGTAGGCCATTTGTGAAATTATCAGTTACTTCGCAGCCGATAAAATCTGTTTTTATGGGAAAGATAATAGCTTTAGCCAATCAGAAGGGCGGTGTGGGTAAAACCACCACCACCATCAACCTGGCCGCATCGTTGGCCACACTGGAGAAGAAAGTGCTGGTGATAGATGCCGACCCCCAAGCCAACGCATCATCGGGATTGGGAGTGGACATCAAAGTGATAGAAAGTTCGATTTACGAGTGTCTGATCAACCAGACGGACATCCGCGAATCCATCTACACCACCGATATCGAAGGGCTCGACATCGTGCCCTCGCACATCGACCTGGTGGGAGCCGAGATAGAGATGCTGAACATGCCTGCCCGCGAGAAGGTGATGAAAAAGATACTGGCCACGGTGGCCGATGACTACGATTACATCCTCATCGACTGCTCGCCTTCGCTGGGATTGATAACCATCAACTCGCTGACGGCTGCCAACTCGGTCATCATACCCGTCCAGTGCGAATACTTCGCCTTGGAAGGTATCAGCAAGTTGCTGAACACCATCAAAATCATCAAGTCGAAGCTGAACCCCGCGTTGGAAATCGAGGGCTTCCTGCTGACGATGTACGACTCGCGCCTGCGCCTGCACAATCAAGTGTACGACGAGGTGAAGCGCCACTTTCAGGAGTTGGTCTTCCGCACCGTCATCCAACGAAACGTGAAGTTGAGCGAGGCACCCAGCCACGGCATCCCCGTGATACTCTACGATGCCGACTCCACCGGTGCACGCAACCACCTGGCCTTGGCACAGGAGATAGTGAAGAAGAACGAGAAATAAATTGGGGCTTACCTTACCCCAGGGTTAAGGTTGCCTTAACCCAAGGCTAAGGCAGGTTCATCCCAAGGGTAAGGGGGGACGAAGTTGGGCACACTGATGCGCCATCAATAAAAATGGTAAGTGCGCACATGCCCTTGTCAACTCGTCAACCCGTTAACTTGTCAACTAAAAAAGAAAAAACATATATGGCAATAAAGAAGAAATACGCCTCATTGGGCAGAGGATTGGATGCACTGATTTCGACAGAAGAGGTGAAGACACAAGGCTCTTCGTCGATTCACGAAGTGCCCGTAGCACAGATAAAGGCTAACCCCAACCAACCGCGTCGCGAGTTTGACCAGACGGCTCTGCAAGAGTTGGCCGACTCCATTGCCGAGATTGGCATCATCCAACCCATCACCCTTCGCAAGATGGACGATGACACCTATCAGATCATTGCCGGTGAACGGCGCTTCCGCGCTTCGCAACTGGCCGGATTGACCAGTGTGCCTGCCTACATCCGCACGGCCGACGATGAGAACGTGATGGAGATGGCACTCATCGAGAACATCCAGCGCGAGGACCTCAACTCGCTGGAAATTGCCCTTGCTTACCAGCATCTGATTGAGCAATATGGCCTCACACAGGAGCGTCTGAGCGAGCGGGTAGGAAAGAAACGTACGACCATTGCCAACTACCTGCGTCTGCTGAAACTGCCCGCACAGATACAGGTGGCCCTTCAAAACAAGGAGATTGACATGGGACACGCCCGTGCCCTGTTGACACTGGACAACCCCACCATGCAGATACGCCTGTTTGAAGAACTGATGCGTGAAGGCTACTCGGTGCGCAAGGTGGAGCAGATGGTGAAAGCCTTGAACGAGGGAGAAACCGTGAAGGCCACCAGTGGCAAGAAGATTACTCCTGCCAAATTGCTCGAAGAGTACGACATGCTGAGAAAACAACTTTCAGACTTTTTCCATAGCAAAGTACAACTCTCGTGCTCGGGCAAGGGAAAAGGAAAAATCAGCATCCCCTTCAATAACGAAGAGGAACTCGAACGCATTGTAGGAATACTGGATAAATTGAAATAAAAAAACAGGTTATTTTGAAACCAAAAAGCAATATATATAAGGTAGTACTTTGCGCTGCAATGATGCTCTTGTCAGGAGTGACGGAGATGCAAGCCCAACAGAACACTCCGCGTGCACAACAAAGACGTGAACGTGCAGACTCCATCGCTCAAACCAACCAAGCCAATATGGAAGCACTGGCAGCACCCATAGATACAGCAGGATTGGCATCGGAGATAGAACCGCAGAAGGAAAACAAAGAACTGTTCAAGGAGAAAAAACAATTCATACCTGACCCCACCAAAGCCACATGGCTGGCCGTGATTTTCCCTGGTGGCGGACAGATATATAATCGGAAATACTGGAAACTACCCATCGTGTACGGAGGATTCGTTGGATGCGCCTATGCACTCACTTGGAATGGACAGATGTACGAAGACTATTCACAAGCCTACCTCGACATTATGGACGATAACCCCGGTACCGATAGCTTTATGGATTTGTTGCCTCCTGGATATCCCGTAGATGCCAATATAGACTATCTGAAGCGTGTCATCAAACGCAAAAAGGACTACTACCGACGATACCGCGACATGAGCATGTTCATCTTCATCGGTGTGTATGCCTTGTCCGTCATCGATGCATACGTGGATGCCGAACTTGCCAGCTTTGACATCGGCAAGGACCTCTCCATGAAGTTGGAACCCACGGTAATACAAAACAATCAGTACAACCTGAAACAAGGTAATTCGTACGGATTACAATGTAGCTTCAAATTTTAGCAATCACACAACTATTAGAATTTATAAGCCATTAATAATGAAGAAAATATTTGCATTTGTTATATTCATTTCTATATATACGTTTCACTTGTATGCCAAGGGAATCAATCCATTGCCAAGCAATGTGGAAGACGAAATGATTGATGAAATAGAGATGCCCGCATCCATACTTTTCCCCATTGACTCGTTGTTGATGGAGTGGCATGCAAAGCACTTTCTATCGCCCGCATCCAATGGAATAACCATGGATTCTTCAACGGTAGCGAACGACTCGGTGTATGCCGACAGATTGGCACGTATCCCCTCAATCATGGAAATGCCATACAACGATGCAGTAAGAAAATACATCGACCAATACGTAGAGAAAATGCCCTCCAAAGTGTCGTACCTCTTGGGTGCCATGAATTTCTATGCTCCCATCTTTGAAGAAGCACTTGCCTTGTATGATTTACCTAACGAATTGAAATACCTGCCAATTATTGAATCATCGCTTAACCCCAAAGCCGTGTCAAAGGCCGGTGCCGGTGGATTGTGGCAATTCATGGTAAAGACAGGCAAACTCTACAATCTGAAGTACAACAGCTTGGTAGACGAACGCATGGATCCCATTAAGGCAAGTTTTGCTGCAGCCAAGTATCTGAACGACTTATACAAGATATACAACGATTGGAGCCTTGTGATAGCCGCCTACAATTGTGGACCTGGCAATGTGAACAAAGCCATACACCGTGCAAACGGAAGTGCCGATTATTGGGAAATATATCCCTATCTTCCGCGAGAGACACGTGGATACGTGCCCGCATTCATCGCGGCAAACTACATCATGAACTTCTATTGTCAACACAATATCCAACCGATGAACTCGGAATTACCTTACGATACCGACACGCTGATAATCAGTCATAATCTGCACTTCCAACAAATTGTAGACCTCTGCAACATGGATATGGAATCCATTCGTGCACTGAATCCACAATACAAGAATGATATCGTACCGGGCGAAAGCATGGATTGCACCTTACGACTTCCGTTTGAAGCGATAGCTACATTTATTGAAAATGAAGATTCAATCTATAATCACAAAGCAAAAGAATTGTTGCCAAAACGCAAATTCATCGATATGCCTGCTTATCGGAAAGGTGCAAAGAATGTCACATACCACACCATCAGAAGTGGCGAGACACTGGGAAGCATTGCCCGAAAATATGGTACTACGGTGAGTGCGCTGCGTGCTGAAAACGGATTGAAAGGCAACAACATCCGAGCAGGAAAGAGATTGATTATACCATAAGCAAGAAACATCTTCAAGAATCTATCATATTATGGATGAACAACATAAACAAAAAGAATTGGAAGACGAAAAAATGATAACCGAAGCCTTCCAAAAGCTTCTTGATACATATTTGGCTTCCAAACACCGCAAAAAGGTAGAAATAATCACCAAGGCCTTTAACTTTGCCAAGCAAGCACACAAAGGAGTGCGACGCCGTTCGGGCGAACCATACATCATGCACCCACTTGCCGTGGCACAAATTGTTTGTCAGGAGATAGGACTCGGTTCTACCTCCATCTGTTCGGCTCTCTTGCATGATGTGGTGGAAGATACCGATTATACCGTAGAAGACATTTCGAATATTTTCGGACCCAAAATAGCCCAAATCGTAGATGGATTGACCAAAATATCGGGTGGTATATTTGGTGACCGTGCATCGAGTCAAGTGGAGAACTTCAAGAAACTTCTGCTCACCATGAGCGAGGATATCCGTGTTATCCTCATCAAAATGGCTGACCGCCTGCACAATATGCGCACATTGGGTTCAATGTTGCCCAACAAGCAATACAAGATTGCCGGCGAGACATTATACATCTATGCTCCCTTGGCAAACCGTTTGGGTTTGAACAAGATAAAATCGGAACTGGAAGACCTCAGTTTCAAATACGAACACCCCGAAACATACAATGAGATTGTAGAGAAATTACAAGCTACACACCTTGAACGACGTAGTGTTTTCGAAGACTTCATTACTCCAATCAAGAAGAAATTGGACGAAAAAGGATTCAAATACCGCATCGAGGACCGCATCAAAACTCCTTACTCCATCTGGAATAAGATGCAAACCAAACATGTGAGTTTTGAAGAGATATACGACATATTAGCCGTACGTATCATCTTCACTCCCTTGGACATGGAAGAGGAACTGAACGAGTGCTTCGACATCTATGTATCCATGTGTAAGATATACAAGTCGCACCCCGACCGCTTACGCGATTGGATAAGCCATCCCAAAGCCAATGGGTATCAAGCCTTGCACACCACTCTGATGAGCAACCATGGCGAATGGATAGAGGTGCAAATCCGTAGTGAGCGTATGCACGACGTGGCCGAACATGGCTTTGCCGCCCATTGGAAATACAAGGATGGTGGCGGAAGCGAGGACGAAGGCGAACTTGACAAGTGGCTACACACCATCAAGGAAATCCTGGATGATCCCCAACCAGATGCCATGGACTTTTTGGATACCATCAAACTGAATCTGTTTGCTTCGGAAATCTTTGTGTTTACTCCCAAAGGTGAAATCAAGACAATGCCACAAAACAGTACAGCGCTTGATTTTGCATTTACCATACACACCTTCTTGGGAAGCCATTGTATAGGTGCCAAAGTGAATCATAAATTGGTGCCACTTAGCCATATATTGCAAAGTGGAGACCAAGTGGAAATCATCACTTCGAAAAGCCAACATGTGACTGAGGCTTGGCTGAACTTTGCCACAACGGCCAAAGCCAAATCAAAAATTACGGCTATCTTACGCAAAGAACAACGTCTGGCACAAAAGACAGGCGATGACAAGGTTGCTGAATTTCTGAAAAATGCCGACTTTGAAGTTTCTACAATAAATGTAGAGAAATTAACGAAATACCACAACCTCACAACGAAGGAAGAGCTCTACATGGCCGTTGGCAATAAGAAAATCGTTTTGGGAGAAGCCGATTTGGATATGTTGCGCGAAAAGCCACAGAACTCAAATGCATGGAAACGCTATCTGACCTTTCCTTTTGCCAGTGGTAAAACTAAAAAAGAGAGTAAGGAAGTCGAGAAGAAAAAATACGACGCAAAAGATATCGACCGTAAAAAGCCATTGGAACTAACGGAAGATTCAATCCAAGAGAGCTATATCATTGCCGGTTGTTGTAAACCAATTCCTGGTGACCATGTGCTTGGATTCATTGATGATGACAACCATATTATCATTCACAAACGTCAATGCCCGGTAGCCTCACGATTGAAAAGTAGCTATGGTAACCGTATCCTGGCGGCACAATGGAATACACACAAAAAGCTCCACTTCCTTGTAAATCTCCACCTCGAAGGTATCGATGGAGTGGGAGTGTTGAACTCCATTACCGAAATCATTTCAAGACAAATGAATGTAAACATCCATCGGCTGTCATTTGAAACTAATGACGGTATCTTTGAAGGAAACATCCAGCTCTATGTACACGATGTGGAGGATGTGACAACCATCTGTCGCAATCTGAAGAAAATAGAACAGATTAAAAGCGTAATACGTACTGAAAAATAAGACTTGTGCGTATCGCACACACACCATACAGTTCACATAAACCGACAATGAATCATGGCTAAAGACAAAATTGTTTACGTATGTACCAAATGTGGTAACGACTCCCCCAAATGGGTGGGCAAGTGTCCGGCATGTGGGGCATGGAACTCGTATGTAGAGCAAGCGGTGCGAAAAGAATCTCCTATGCAACAAGCCCGTGCCGCATCTATCGGTGCATTTCCGACGGGAAAGGCCGTACCACGCCCATTCAAGGATATTGAAACGGGTATGGAGGTACGCATCGACATGAATGATGAAGAGTTGAACCATGTGCTTGGTGGTGGTCTGGTACCAGGATCCTTGGTATTGTTGGGAGGCGAACCAGGTATCGGAAAATCAACTCTTGTTTTACAAACGGTACTTCACTTGACCGACAAGAGAATCCTTTACGTAAGTGGTGAAGAAAGTCCTCGACAATTGAAACTCAGATCTGAACGTATTGAGCACACTCCATCGGACGATTGTCTGATTGTGTGTGAAACATCACTCGAACAAATCTATACACACATCAAGAATGTAAAGCCTGAATTGGTAATCATCGACTCCATACAAACCATCGCCACCGAAATGGTAGAGTCTTCACCTGGAAGCATAACCCAAGTGCGCGAATGTGCAGCATCCATATTGAAGTTTGCCAAAGAGTCGGGTACACCCGTTATACTCATCGGACACATCAATAAAGAGGGTACGATTGCCGGACCTAAGGTATTGGAGCACATTGTAGATACGGTACTTCAGTTCGAGGGAGACCAACATTATATGTATCGTATCTTGCGTAGCATCAAAAATCGTTTTGGTAGCACCGCAGAATTAGGGATTTACGAAATGCGTCAAAGCGGATTGCGCCAAGTAAGTAATCCCAGTGAACTGCTTCTAAGTACAGAACACGAAGGAATGAGTGGGGTAGCCGTAGCCTGTACCATAGAGGGCGTTCGTCCATTCCTCATCGAGACACAGGCATTGGCCAGCACCGCGGCATACGGAACTCCGCAACGCTCGGCCACAGGTTTCGACACCCGTCGTATGAACATGTTGTTAGCCGTATTGGAAAAGCGTGTAGGGTTCAAGTTGGCACAAAAGGACGTGTTCCTGAACATTGCCGGAGGATTGCGAGTAAATGACCCAGCCATTGACTTGGCTGTCATTACCGCCATCCTTAGTAGCAACATGGATGCTCCTCTTGAACAAGGTGTCTGCATGGCTGGTGAAGTGGGACTATCGGGTGAGATACGCCCCGTAAGCCGTATTGAACAACGTATTGCAGAAGCTGAAAAATTAGGATTTACCTCTATCATTATCCCCAGATACAATATGCAAGGGATAGACAAATCCAAATATAAGATTCAAATCGTTCCCGTACGTAAGGTCGAAGAGGCTTTCCGCATAATCTTCGGTTAACAATAAGAATTAAAGGCCAATAGTCTTGCTTTCATGCAAATAGAACTATTGGCCTTTATTTTCCCAACGAGCGAAACAATATCTACCTGTAATTCCCTTTAACTACAAAAGATATTATCCTCTCCATTTTTTTACCACACGTCGCAACTCTGACGCTCCTTGCTCTCTTCGGGATATTCGGGTACAGGTTCTCCGTTGACCCTCGATTCCTTGAATGAGATGTCCTCTGTATAAATAAGGTAATAGGGGCGCTCGGCCTTATCAACATGGAAGTTGGTCACATCAATGCGACGGATAGGTTTCTCCTCATTACCATCCATGAAGATGGCGTAGTGGTCAGCCACGCGGGCATGTACGTTGCTTATCTTGAAGTCCTCGTAGCGTGCCTGATAGTTGCCTCCACGGAAACCGAAGTAGTTGGTCTCGAAACGCAGGATGGCTCCCAGTGCACGCTCGATGGTGATGTTGTTCACGTGTACGTTGCGGATGTATCCGCCACGGTCGCGGTTCGACTTGAAGTAGAGCGCATTCTTCACCGTGCCAATCTCGATGTTATCCATATAGACATTGGCCACACCACCCGACATTTCACTACCGATGCACAAGCCGTTGCACTCCGAGTAGAAGAGGCAATTGCGGATGACAATGTTTTCCGATGGCCGTCCGATGCTTCGTCCGTCTGTGTCGCGTCCGGCTTTGATGGCTATGGCATCGTCACCCGTGCGGAAAGTACAGTTTTCAATCAACACGTTCGAAGTCGATTCGGGGTCGCATCCGTCGTTGTTGGGGAAGTGGCTGTCTATGGTCACACCGCGCACAATGACGTTGTCGCAATACACCGGATGAATCGTCCAGAAGGGAGAATCCTTGATGGTGATGTCCTCCAGCAGGATGCGTGAACATCCAAGGAATTGCATACACGAAGGGCGCAGGATAGTGCCTTTGCCGAACACACGCTCGTTCACCGGAGTCAGCTTGTCGCCCATCTCGCGCAGGCGGTCACGGTCGGGAGCCTCTTGGGTTGACCATGGTGCAAACTCCTTGCCACCTTGGGCGTCGATGGTTCCTTTACCTGTGATGGCAATGTTGGTGCAATGATAGGCATACACCATGGGCGAATGGCCATACAGCTCTGTACCTTCCCAACGGGTAAGCACCACGGGGAGGAAGTCATCTGCCCGGCCACTGAATTGCAGATAAGCCCCTTCTTCCAGATGCAAGTTCACATTGCTTTTCAACTTCAGAGGGCCGTTCAGTGCATAGTGTCCGGCTTTCACCACCACCTTGCCTCCACCAGCCAACGAGCACGAGTCGATGGCTTGTTGCAGAGCCTTCAAGGCATCCTCGCCGTTCACCGTCACCTCCACCGTCCGGTCAGGGAAACTCGTCGTGGCTATGCGGCTTATAATCTGTTCTTGAGGCGACAGGGTGGTCTTATTCTCTTTTTCCTGTAAAGTATCCTGGTATCCATTATAGACACCCAGAAGGAAGGCGAGGAGGAATACGATTCCTCCTGTCAATAAAACGATTGTTCTTCTGTTCATCATTGTTTGTTTATTGATTCTGTCATGTTAGAAAGTATTTCTCCTATTGACACCGATATGCATGCATACAAAAAATCAGAATAAATAAGGAATAATCTTTCGCATGAAACAAATATTTATTTGGTTGTTATGTATTTGTATGCAAAGGAACTAAAAAATAAGGAAAAGAACAAAAAAAGTGTGTAAAAGTAATGTGAAAAACAAGAAATTACATCATTGGATTGTAAATCCGTAGTTCTTTCCGTGTTAGGAGGGATACTTTGAGGATGACTATTTTGACATTTTGTCAAACTGTATATTTACATTGCGAGAATCGTGTATTTCTGTCCAGAAAGGACCTTGGATGAAAATACGCGATTCTCGTCCCTTTAGAATGGCGTATATTGTTGATATACTGAAATATGCAAAATATGGAATTATGAAAAGCGGTAAATTCTACGCGCGAATAATGGCCTGAAATGAAGAATTCAGCCAAAAGGAAAACTAAGGGAAATGCAGCTTTCAAAGTCCGATGGCCATCCGACCGGGGACGAATGGCCATTTGCCCGCAGATGAATGGCCATCGGACTCCAGACGGATCGCTGTTCATAGAGGGGTAGAATGGCCATCCGCCTGCAGACGGATGGCTATTCGTCTGCAACAAAGTCAAAATCGGTTCCTTCCTCACGCCCGGTTAGCGCACGTAGATGATGCCATTTCGTCAAAATTGAATGGTCAAAAAAGCGTGTTTTATTGCCAATTTATACACGATTAAGTCCGAATATCTGTATAAATATACAAAGAAACACGCTTTGAGGGATTTATAAGACTGACAGAATGTAAGCGAATCTGCCGTATTGCTGTCTTTATTCGTAACTACTCAGCGTTCATGCAAACCCTTTATTTTTTGAAGAACACAGAAACACAAAGACACAGAGAAGATATATTTGTCACTGAAAAAGGGAAAAACTCCGTGTCTCCGTGTCTCTGTGTTCTAATTAATTTGTTTCGCTGAATAGTTATCTTTATTCATGTATAGGATGTGCCAATCCGTTCAGATAGCGTTCAAGATTGGTCCATCCGTCCTTATCGGTCAGGTTGCGGTCATCGGGATTGTGGAGATTGAGCTTTTGCGCCTTTTCCCATTCATCGGGCATACCATCGTGGTCGCTATCCGTAGGGGCGGGTAGGGAGTTCAGCACTGGCCATCCGCCCACATCGTTTTGCGAATCGATGATGCCGCTCTTTTTCGACAAGTCGGGTTGGCGTTTCTGTTCTTTGTAGGTCTTTCCTTCGTAGGTGGCATATCCTCCACGCACTTCATCAATAATACGGCTATCCACGGCATCGCGCACAGGAAGGCTGGCACCGGCATGGCTGAGCACGGCCTCGAAAGCATCCGCCGGACTCTCTTCACGGATAGGCATGGCCGGCCATGGCTCGTGACGACGTACTTTGGCCAACATCTCTTCACTGGTTTGCACACCACCTGCCCAGTTATCGGCCGATATTTCGGGATAGCCTTCCACCACATTGCCTTCGATGTACCAACTTCCGTAATCCTCCTTACCCCGGTTGCTCGGATTGGCAATACGATAGCTCACCTTTCCACCTTGTGTGGCAGGCCCAGGCTTATAGTAGTTGCCCACCATGTTGATGTCAAAACTTCCATCAGACTGATTCTTCACCAACTTCTCACCACCATAGCAACAATTGTATCCCCAGTTGTAGAGTACATTGTTGCGATAGTCATTGAATCCACTTCCCGAAGCAAAGCGCGGATTGCGGCTTGAGTGATGGGCTATGAGGTTGTGGTGATAAGTCGAATAATTATTACCCCAAATGCCTCCGAATCCGTGAGTGCCCTTGATGTGGTTCGAGCCGAAGAGGCTTTCCGTAATCATGCACCATTGGATGGTCACATTTTCGCACATGTAGATGGAGAGTGTCTCGTCTATGCTCCAACTGGCCGACACATGGTCGAGGATGATGTTCTTGTGTCCACGTCCACTGATGGCATCGGTGTCGTGCCCTGTTTCATCTCCCAAACGAACACGGATGTAGCGGATGATGACCTCATCGGCCCCGATGTTCAGCGGATGGCGCTTCAAACAGATGCCATCGCCCGGTGCCGTCTGTCCGGCTATGGTGATATAAGGATGGCGGATGGTAAGCGGACGTTCGAGGTCAATGGTGCCCGATACGCGGAAGACAACGGTGCGCGGCCCTTCCGCTTCGATGGCTTCGCGCAAACTGCCCGGCCCATGGTCGTTCAGGTTTGTCACTTCATACACGGCCCCTCCACGTCCGCCACGGGTATATTTGCCATATCCCTCAGCCGTAGGAAAAGCCAATTGCGGTTCATTGGCGGTTGTTGTTGTACAGGACACATCTGTCAGTAACAGGGCGATAAGGCCAGTTGCTAAAAGATTGTTTTGTCTTTTCATATTGAATGTTATGTTTTCTGTTATTACACTTTATTATTTCACCGTCACTACCACACGTTGATAACGAGTGAGGGCAGGAGTTCCATTGTCTGTCACGTCACAAATGAAGTGTAGGGTGTCGCCAGACTTGGCATCTGCAGGGATAATAAAAGAGGCATGTGCTTGGTCGCTTCCATTAAGTGCGACATTACCTTTATAGCTACCTGCTTCAGCATATTGCCACCAACGGAAATTTAGTTGGTCACCATCAGGGTCTGAACTTTTGGACGCATCCAATTTGATGCGTTTGCCAGGCTTGGCCGTAATGTTTAGTTTTCCTTTCACCTTCACTATGGGTGCATGGTTGGCTTGGTCATATGGCATTACACACCAGTCTGCTCGTGCTGCAAAATCATTTTGAAAAGCTTCGGCCCATTGCCAAATGGGTTTGAAATAGACGTGGCGTTGTTCTGGTGTGGACTTAATTTTGTTACGCAAGGCATTGATGCCCCAACCAGTCTTGTCGTGCCATTTGGCAGGATGCTGGTATCCTTCGATGGGTACACTATCCATCCACGTGTTCGCGCGTACCTTTATATATCGTCCACCCCAAGTACCCCAATCAGGATGCTCCAATCCCCGCAATCCCACTTGTATCTGGTGCATGAAGGCTGGAGAGTCACCTTCAGAGCGGAATTTACCGTTACCATGTGCTTTGTATAGTGAGCAGAGTGGACCATGTCCGTTCAAGATGTTTTCTTTCATCCAAGGGGCTTCAAAGTAGGGACGTACGTGATCCGGTTGTGCCTTTTCCCACCGATAGGCTATGGCTTCGAACTGATCACTGATGATGGTGAGTATGTTATATTTCCCCCAAACAGGAAGAATGTAATTTTGGTACGAATCGTCTTGTTCCCAAATAAAGAAGAATCGTAGTTTCTTTGCCACTTCGGGCATTCGGTCGGGATGTTTCTCTTCGATGCTCTTCAAAGCACGTGCTATGGTGTTAGGGCCACCCCAAGCTTGTATCCAGATGGGACGCGGATCAGTATTGTCAAGTAACACTTTTACAATATGCTCCGAACCTTCTGTAATCTTTTCCATCTCTCCTTTATAATCTACATTACCCAAGAAAGATATGCTACGCAAATGTTGCGGAGTGGGATAGCGTGTATCATGTTTTACAACCATAGTATTTACAACCAGTTATTACTCAATATTTTGCGAATAATAAGTCAGAAATATGGTCATAACCTTTAACGGTGCATTCTAAAAGGTGAAGATTTAACATTTTTATTGTTTCTTAACGCTCAAAGCGTATCAATAAAG
>JAFWYQ010000022.1 GCA_017517605.1 Bacteroidaceae bacterium | reverse complement strand
TTTTAGTTGAAAAGGTAATGTTTTTGTAGTATATCTCCATTAGCACTTGCAGTATATCTCTGTTGGCACTTGCAGTATATCTTACTTTTCAGTTGTAGTATATCTGCTCAAAAATAAGGATTCAACAAAATTAGGGAAGAAGCATTTTAGTTGACTACTTTTCGTCTTATTGATATAGTAGGTTGACTCAGTTACACAATATTTTTAATTAGGGTTGACTTGTTTTGTCCTTAAGTATAAAAATAATCCACGACCCGTCCCTCCGTATTTCCGAATGCGGAAGTAGTGAGTATAGAGCATCTGCGATGCGATTGAGTGGATAACTCTATACGCGTTACAAATGCTCTCCTCAAAACCTCCACGTTACAAACGTTTCTTCGTTTAATGACTTATTTTCAGACTTTTGTCCAATATATTCCCTTTTTCTTGTAATAGTTGCGAAGGACGGGCAGTGTTGTATTCTACAATCTTTCCTTCGGTGTCGATGAGGATATATGTAGGGAATACACCGATATTGTAGATTCCTTTGTAACCTTCGGGCAGCGCCAAATTATATTCTGTCAGACCATGCTTTTGCGCTGTGCGTAACCAATTCTCCTTGTTGCTGTAATAGCCACATAGATAGACATAGGCGATACGTCCCTTGTACTCGTTGTACTTTTCGTGCAGGGCAGGGATGTTCTTGAATTCCTGATAGCAAGGTCCGCAACTTACGCCCCAAATGTCGAGGTAGATGAACCGTCCTTTGAAGTCTGCCAGTGTGTAGTGCTTGCCGTCTTCATCAACAAAGTCAAACTCCGGTGCCGGTTTGCCATTGCTCCATACGGAATTTTCTTGTTTGATGGTTTGCATCTGTTCTCGAATCCACGGGGTTGTGACTGTGCTGTCGAGGTAGGCGATGTATGGCTGGAGGTTTTCGTATCCTAATGCGCGTATCTGTGTCTTCAGATTATCAATCAAAGCATATTCGCGAATTACGCTGTTGGGAATGACCATTTCACCCACTTTGGCACGTAGGATGAAACTTTCGTTGTTGCTTGATGCATTGCCGTTGAATGAGATAACGGACTGTGTCTGCACACTTTCACAATAGTTGGCAATGAATCTTCGGTAATTCGTGTGTATCAACCATTGGGGACGCAATGTCTGAATAATGTTGCCTTTCATAGACACTCCCTTGAGGGCACTTTCTAAGTTCCATCCGTATTGAAGAGTCCTTAACGCATCAGCGTTTCCTGCTAAGAAATAGAGTTGGCCGAAGAATGCACTGATTAGAAATGCCTCCTTATGGGGAAGATGTCCGTGGGTCTGTTCCCACTTTTCCACGATGTGTGAATAGTCACTGATGTATTCCACTACCTGTTTCATCAGAGTAGAGTCGGTGGAAGATTGCTTGTAGTCTCGCAAGGGTTTCCTCAGTTCGCTATTAAGGTTAAGGTTTCTTTCCCTCATTTTCCAATAGAGTTCAACCGACAGTTTCAGTTCGCGGTCACGCTCGGGCGTATGTCCGCTGATGTTCAGTGTCTCCCTCCAACGGTTATTGTCCATTGACAGTGTGATGGTATCTCCGTCGCAGACATATAAAGTAAAGGTGTCGCCAATGTAGAGGTAAACTTCCTGAATGTTACGGATTGGAATTGCTTTTGTGAATGTTCCGTTTGCTTGTAAGGGAATGTCATACAGCTCGTTTCCCCAAATGTCGCAGACAGCAAGACTCAATGTCCCAGGTTTCTCGGGATTGACATTGTCAATCTTTCCCTTAAAGACGAACTGCCCCATTTCGGGAAGTTCCTCCATTTGTGCTTTGCATGGCATCAGATTCGTAGCGGCCATCATCAGCACCGCCAACAACATACTTTTCTTTCTCATACCTTATTATATATCATAGTTAAACATTTCTTCGCCACAAATGTAGACTATTTGCATAGTTCGGCCAAAGAAAAAAATCTAAAAGTTGCGTTTTTAGATTTTTTTGTGGGTTTTCTGTATGTTGCATGAATGCAACAAGTTGTATTTATTTCCTTTTGACATAAGACCATAATCCCTCCTCAAGTATGGAGGATTACAAATCTACCGTGACGGAATAAAAAAGGGAGTCTTAATCAAACTATTCTTTGAATCTTTCATCCCTTCCGATTGTTAATAGCATAAAATCTTTAAAGTAATTTTTGTGATTATGACACCCGCAGTTGTGAATACTAGGGGGAGCAATCGGTCAATAAATATGTTCTACAACATACTTTTGCAAATTTAAACACCAAACATGTGTCGGTATGAAAGAAATGCACTACCTTTGCAGCGAAAAACAAACTAAGCTAACAAGATGGGAAGTGTCGTAGATAAAGCAAAATGCGCCAAAATGTGTGAGAATAGACATGTGCGCAGCAAGGGGGACCGCTTGGGGTGGGTTTCGCGTAGAGAGGCTGTAGCCAAGCGTGAAAGTCGTACAGAGTTGGGAAAAACAGAAATAGTAAGAGAGTCCTACTGCTTTATGTCTTGTACCTATAAATTGATTCCATAATGCTTGACAAGTTAAAGCCTTATCCATTATATTTTATACAAAAAGCATCACCAGGCAAAGGTGATGCTTTTGATTTTGCATATATCTACAAGTTCTATTCCGAGCGGACACCAAGATATCAGCGTTTAAAGTATATCGTTCATGCAGAATCTTATGAAGATGTGTTTGCTGTCAAGTTCTATGCTGCACGCGACAGGAAATTGGATAATAAATACAATCGTATTATCAAGGCTCACGGCTACACGGGGGCTGTTCGCACATTTATGTCTTGTGCGTCGGCAATCACAGATTTGCATGCAAAATTTCCATCCTATTCATTTGTTGTGAGTGGAGCGGAGAGTAATGATCTCGAAAGTGACAAAGTGGAAGGTGAGGAGAACAATCAGCGTTTCCGTATTTACAGAACATTAGCTTTGCAACTTTTCGGTAGGGAAACTTTCGAGCATTATCAGCAAGAAGAGGTCAGTACATATATGTTGGTCAATAGGTCGCAATGTAAAGATACAGGCGAAAAGGTTTGCCAAATCAAAGAGATTTTTCAAAATAGAGGATTTGAATTCTGATTAGGGAAGGTTGAGTAAAAGGTTTAAGGTTCAAAGTCTTTTCTTTTTTAGACAGAAGAACATAAGTACAAAAGAAAACAAGGGTAAGCAGTATCTTATGTATCTTTTGTTCTTCTGTCTAAAAAAGGGAGTCTTAATCAAGCAATTCTTTCAACTACCGTCCTTCCGCTTTCCGAAAGCGGAGGGACAAGCAAAGCAGACTTGCGGTATAAAAATCAAGGCATGGACTATGGAAGTGTAGGGACTGACTCTTTTTCTATATACCCTCTTACTATCTGTACCATGTTTTCGCCTCGGAATTTGGAATCTATTTCGAGGATAGTTCCGTCAGGTGAAAGCAATACCATTGTGGGAATACCTGCTGCTTGATATTGGGTCATAGCCGTTTTGTCAAGGTCGATGAGTTGCGGCCATGTCATGCTGTTCTCTTTCATGGCTTTGTCGAGGTTTTCGGCTTTGTCCCATGTGAAGATTCCAACGATGGTCAGACCTTTATCTTTAAACTGGCCGTGTAGTTGTTTCAGGTAGGGTACTTCCCCTTTGCACGGCTTGCACCAACTGGCCCACATATCAATGAGTACATAGTTTCCCTTTCCAATGAAGTCAGACAAGGCAATGGAGTCACCATGAACATCTGTACCTTTCACCTCCTTAAAGCGTTGTCCGATGAGTTCGCTGGGCTGGCAATAGCTCAGTCGGAACTGGTAGTTTCCTGTCCGTTTCAGGTTAGGACCTAAGCTTTGGAGCAAGGTCAACTTTTCTTGGTTGGTTCCGGCATAAGTGAAGAATAGACTTCCTAACAGAGAGTATCCGATAGCGTCGTTCTCGTGTCCTTTGAATACCTGTTTGGAGTAGGTCTTGTAGGCTTTCTCGGGAGCATTGGTCTTTTTGAGACTGTCCTCCAAAGCATAGATTTTTCGGAATACATCATTAAGCTGTGTTCCTGTAGGTGCATGGCGCGATTTCCCTAAATCCATGCGGATATGACCGTTCTCCAAAATAAACTCTCCCATGTAACCCTCCATTTGGTATTCGCGAATGATAACGCGGCATTCAATGGCACTGTCCGCAACTCCTGTAAAACGGAACTTGTCTCCTGTGACAACGGCAGTATTCACATTCCGTCTTGCTTCCGTTTCATAGAGGTGTATCTTCATTCCATCAGCGGCTGTGCCTGCCAATCTACCTTCTACTACATAGGATGTAGGGCGGGTATCATTGTTTTCTTGTGCCTGGCATGGAATCAAACTTATACAAGCTAATAGTATTGTTGATAGAACTATTTTGTGCATAATTATTGACATTGAATTGGTTACGCTATAAAGATACATTTTCCCTACCGAACTTTTGGATAAAAACTACATTTTTTCTACCGAACTTGTGTGTTCCTTTACGAATTTGAAGAGGGAACCTTTGCTGTAGCCAACCTGTTTGGCAATCAGTTTGCCGTTGGGGGCGACGAGGAAATAGGTGGGGTATCCCTTGATTTGGTAGTGTGCGAAGATGCCGTTGACTCCCTTCATGTCGTTCCAGTTATGCCATTTGATGCCGTGTTTGATGGTAGTTTCTTTCCAAGTGGCCAAGTCGTCGGGGCTGATGCTGACCACGGCCACGGAGTCCTTCATCTGTTCGGCAATCTCTCCCATTTCGGGGATGCTCATCATGCATGGTTGGCAACCGTTTTTCCAAAAGTCGAGCAACACATATCTTCCTTGTAGCTCTTTCAGACGGTGTGTGTGTCCCAAGGTATCTTTCAACTCAATGTCTGGTACCATGTCTCCCACCTTTACTTGCAGACTTGGGAAGAAATGATTCATGATGTATTCACCGTCTTCGGTCATTTTGTGCGAGGCATCCAGCTGTTGGCAGAGTTGTTTGGCCACTTTCTGCACTTGCGGATCCTTGCTCCTAGTGATGTGTATCATTTGGTGCAACCACACTTCGTCAATCGGTAGTTTGGCCATCAGGTTCAGTTGCTTGCGGCATAGGATATTATCCACAGATTCTTGGCGGGCACGAATCCCTTCCAATTCGGCCTGCATTTGCTTCTGTATCTCCATGGGCTGTTCCAGCCTCTTCTCGTCAAAGAAGGCTTCCTGTAGGGGGTAGTGCTCGATACAGAGTTGATTCATAAGGCTGTATTCCTCCTGTGTCTGTTCGCGGAAGAGGTTCATCGTCTTTTGCGCAGGCACATTGCTTTTGATTTTCCATTCGGAATGGTCGGTGGTTGTGCCGTCAATTGTTATCTTGCTTCCTGGGATAAGGCAGAGGATGTCCCACGATATACATGTGAATTCATCCTTTGGGCTGTAACAATAAATACGTGCAAAGCGCAATCCCTCTTCATTTGTTTTGCCTGCCAGTCTGAACTTTCCGTTTATAATGGTATCTTGTGCAATATTCAAACCGCGATTCCCCATATTCTCAAAGACAACTATTCGTGTGGAATCCGGCACGTTGGTCAGTCGGCCTTCAATCATAAAATCTTGTTCGTGTGTAGAGCTTGTACACGAAACCGGACTTGCGGCAGCTATCATCAACCCTGCCATCAACAGAATACTTTTCTTTTTCATACCTTATTATATATCATAGTTAAACGTTTCTTTATCTTGACTATATTTCGTATTTAAAACATTCGCTCATTCGTTCAATTTCCTGTTTGGATAGTCCTATTTGGGTTGCTACAGTGCGCCAACCTTTTACTGTATCAGTGACTTTTGTGATAATGCCTTTTGCGATTGCTGGTGTCAGCATATATTCCTCGCACGAATCGAGCAGTATTTCCAGATTGGCTTGGTTGGTGGAGGAGTTGATAAGCAAACTTTGGTATCCGTTTGTTGTTGGGTTCATGTCGTAGGCTGGTGATAATGTCCATCCTTTGGCTGTCAGCAAAAAACCGTGGTTGCGGAAATGGTCGTCAGTGTTTCCAGTACAGATGTTAAATGCCACACGACGGTATAGTTCTTGAAGATTATCTTCCACGCGAGTACATCCTTGTAAGATGAAATCTACGATGTCCAGATAGCCATGTCCTGTGTTGGCATTGTCTCCATCGGAAAGTCCCAAGAGTGTCATTGCTGAGGCAAAGTGAATTCTTCTGTTCTCCTCTGTACGGTCAAAACGAAGGGAAAGCAACGTGTGATGCTTCTCTCCACTCTGTATAATCTTCGTTTGGGCAGCGTGTATGTCGGCCTCTTTGGCCAAGAGATGGCAAAGATGTTCCCAATGACCCACGTCATAGTCGTCATTTCGGGAGGGGAATTTGGCTACATGGAGTTTCCCCTTGTCATCTGTTACGCAGGCTTTGGGTCTTGCTCCACCCAAAGAGGTTCCTGGATGCAGCAGTTGGGTTATCCACTTCTTGTCAGGAAGTTGATTGTTTTCTTCACTCTTCTCAATTTCCTTGCTGGCAGCTACCAGTTCGCGTATGTCTGTCAATGGTGGTATGCGGAGTGTTGTTTCCGTGTTGATGAAGTCGCCATTCATATTCGTTTTGAAACGGAATCCCCCCATACGGGAACGGTCATCAATCCCCATCAGATAGTCAAATGACGAAAGTCGGCGTATCGGGCGTTTCTCTTCACTGGCAGCAATCTGCTCTCTTCTATTCAGTAATGTACGTCCCCATCTGTCGGGCAAAGCATCTGAGAAACATCCGAAAATGTCTTTCCCTGGTTGGGTAAATTGTTGGCCAGGGTAATTGTTTACGTCTTCGCTGAGCAATATGTCGCTGTGCCTTTGCAACCATCCGTTATCAAACTTGAAAGCATAGCTGTCCGAGCCACGCAATGATTCGTAGCCAAGTTCGCCTATCAGTTCTGTTTCTTTTAGCCAATCAAAGTCGGCATATACGTATAACTTATCCATCACTTATTCTTTTTTGGATGCACGTTCCCGATGTTTCAAACCTAAATCTTGCAATGATTTGCCTAAAGTATCCTCTTTGGCCAACCAAAGGATGTCATCATCGAGTTGCAAGGCATACAGAACACGCAGATAGATGCCAATGGCCACTGTTGGGACTCCCTTTTCTATGCGGCCCACTGTCAATGGCGAGCAAGTGGCACGTTCTGCCACCTGTGCCACGCTCAGATTCCTTCGCAGACGGGCCAACTTTATTTGTTCACCTACAATCTGCATTTTCTGTTCCAATTTTCGGGGCAACTTGGTCCCCATTGTATTCTTTGTCATACCTCAATATATCATATAATATGCAAAAGTAGTAATAATTGTTTGTTTAATGATATATTGAGACTATTTTTTTAATGCCTTATTATATATTATCATAGTTAAACGTTCTACTCCCATCCCAAATCCTTTATGTTTTGGGCAATTATTCCTGTTGCATAGCCGTGTTGTACTTTGCGGACAATGTGGTTGCTGTCGAGGTAGAAGAATACGGGTACACCACGGTCGCCACCCACGTAGGCATTCAGCACTTCGTCGTTGCCGACAAGGAAGGGGTATGTGATTTTGTGGTGCTCGGCATAGTCAATCAGGCGTTGCACATTGTTGCCCCATGCTTCGATGGAGACTACGTTGAACTGTTTGCTCATCTCCACCAGTTCAGAGTAGGAGAGGGCGCAAGGTCCGCATCCTATTCCCGTCAGGTTGACGATGGTGGGCTTTCCTCGCAAACTCTTCAGGCAGATTTCCTTTCCGTCCATATCCTTCAACGTCCATTCGGGAGCGGCCTTTCCCACCAGCAATTCGTCAACAGAAGCGTCTTTCTTTTTCTGCTCGCTTTTGCCTGCATAGTGCACTTCGTATCCTTTGTCGGGAATATAGTCGGTTGCTACGATAGGCTTTTGGGCAGGTTGGTCACTCCATGAGATTAAATTGCAAGTTATATCTTGTACATTGTGACTCATCTCCCTCACATAGCGATAAGGCATGTCATCAGTTTTGCGAATCCAAAGGGTGTAGAAGGAGTAAGCGTCTTCTTCACTCAGAAATAAGGGAGATTTGGGAACTTTATAATCGCGTCCGAAGAACTCCACTTGTTGATCTTCGTAGATGCTGAGTTTGTAGATGTAATCCTCTTCCGTTTCTTCCCTAACCAATTGGATGCTGTCGGTAGTGGTGAGCATATAGCGCATGAGGCTTTTTACATAGTTGAAAAAGGGAGGCCAATGCGGGCGATGCGGGAAAGACTTGCTTCGCTTGTCTTGGAAATCCTTTACATCTACGGTCTTCTCGTTTTCATTGATGGTGACACTGAGTATCCCATCGTAAATGAGGGTTCTCCCTTCAGATTTTATTCTTTGTATTTCAGATGAACCGATTGTCGTATCTTTAGGATTGTCATGCTCCACCATTTCGACTTTCCAGATGTGCGCCCATTTCTTATCATACGGACCTTTGTTTTTTTCTATGTTTTCATACTCAGCCACCTTAATTTTCTCGGTATTGGCCAACACCTTTTCAAGATACCCTTCCAGTGTCTGTTCGTGTGTAGAACTTGTGCACGAAACCAGACTTGCAGCGGTCATCATCAGCACCGCCATCAACATGTTTTTCTTTTTCATCATTGTATAGATTATGTTATTTCTTGTTCTGATTTTCATGCTTTTCGATGGCATCTTTTACGAATCCTGTCAACGAACCTTCGCGATATCCGCTTTTGGCAGCTATGATAATACCATCGGGTGAAGCCAAATAGAATTGGGGATAACCTTCGTCTCGGTTTATGTAATGGTCGATAATTCCCAAGTTCTTGCGGTGGTCATTGAAGTTGTTTCCTGTGATTCCAAGTTTTAAAGAAGCATTCTTCCATGTTTCGACATCATCACTGCTGATACTGACGGTAATAATCTGTCCGTTGGATTCTGCTTCGATACGTTTCAGTTCGGGAATAGCCTTCAAGCATGGTTGACAACCCGAATACCAAAAGTCGAGCAATAGGTATTTTCCGTGGAAATCCTTCAAATGATGAATGTTCCCTTCTATATCATAGAGGGTGGCATCTGCAAGTTCGTCACCCACATTCACCAGATTGGAAGGGAAAAGGCAGTATCTCAACAACTCGCCATACAAGGGAGTATTTCTTTGTTCATCGTTAAGGCGGGTATAAAGGAGTTGACCTTTCTTTCTGACATCTTCGTTGATACTACGACTTGCTTCATGATAATTGACAATCCATGATTGGTCAACAGGAAGTTCTTTCAATGCATCCAATATGGCATTTCGCAAAGGCACGTCTTCTATACTGAATGCTACACCTCTTTGGGTGAAATGAATTCTGCTTTGCAATTTTTCTTTATCCAACTTTTCCCAACCACGGGTGATGAACTTGTTATTTGATTCATTGGCCGATTTCCTGAAACTTCTTGTCGCTTCCACAATGTGATTTTCTGTCATTTGTTCGGGCGCTCCTCCTTGGATATCCCAATCTGTATAGTCCCATCCCTCTCCCTTGATGGTGGTGTGTGTGCCTTGTGCAACCCATAAGCGCGGCAGGCTTCCGTAGTTCCATCCCACTACCAATTGTACAAATATGGAAGTATCTGGTTTTACTTCCATTTCAAAACGGAATTGTCCGTTCTCCAATTGTGTAGAGGCAATGGGTGTCAATACTTTTTCATCATTCTTGAATAGCTGAATCTCAGTTCCCTCTTCCACTCCTGTCAGTGTCCCTTCGATTACATACTGCTGCCGTGTTGTACACGAAACCAGACTTGCGGCAACCATCATCAACCCTGCCATCAACAGAATACTTTTCTTTTTCATACCTTATTATATATCATAGTTAAACGTTTCTTCGCCGCAAATGTAACGTATTTGCATAGTTCGGCCAAAGAAAAAATCTAAAAGTTGCGTTTTTAGATTTTTTCTTTGGTAACTTGAGGCTTTTTCTTTTCCTTTGCAACGAAGAAACGTATAACCCAAATCGATTGTAGGATTTGGAACTAAATGACAATAGTGATGAAACGTGTGTTCCTGATTTTCGGTAGCCTCCTTCTGCTTGTCTCCCATGTCCGTGCTGGCGAGGTTGACAGCCTGTCCCGTTGGGTGTCCCATATCCGCGGTTTCAGTCACCTCTATCCGCAGGAGAAGGTCTATCTGCATTGCGACAACACGGCCTATTTCCAAGGCGACACCATCTGGTTTGCGGCCTATGTGACCTCGGCCGCCACCTTGAAGCCGGATACATGCTTGAGCAAGGTGCTCTATGTGGAAATGCTCAACGAGGCTGGAGAGGTGGTGAGCACCCAACGCCTGCCTGTGGAGGGTGGTCACGCTCACGGGCGGATACCCCTTTGTGATGAGTTTGACCCGCGGTTCAACAATGAGAAGGGTACCAACCGACGGTCGTACTATCCCATCAATCCGCGTACCCGCAACTATGTGCGCCCTCTCCCTGCAGGTTATTACGAGGTGAGGGCATACACACGGGCCATGCTCAATTGGGGGACGGACATCTGTTTCTCGCGCGTATTCCCCGTTTTTGACAAACCCGAACACGAAGGGGATTACACCCGTCTGACTATGGAATCCCGTAAGAGAATCCATCACAACAACCGTCCGAAAATGGAGGAAAAGAGAGCATTGTCGGTGGATTTCTACCCCGAAGGCGGGCATCTTGTATGTGGTCTTCCCAATCGGGTCGCTTTCAAGGTGACTGATGGTAAGGGGCGGGAACTTGTTCCACGTTGCACCCTGTTGGCTGACGGCAAACCGTTGCTTGCGGCCGATGTGGTGCACGAAGGGATGGGTAGATTCTCTTTCCTTCCGCAACAGGGGGTGGATTACCGCTTGGTGGTGGAAACCTCTAAAGGCAAACATTCATTCGACTTGCCCGATGTGGAACACCAAGGGATTGCCATGAGGGTGTATGCCGACGAGGGCGATTCGATACGGATAGTGGCTGCAGCCACGGAATCGTTGGGCAATACCCCCTTGGGACTGAGCATTACCTGCCGGGGACAGTTCTATCATTTCCAACGCATCAGTACCCTTACGGAGTGTCCGACAACCGTTCTGACCCTGTCGAAGAAGGAACTCCCTGCCGGTGTCAATCAGGCGACACTCTTTGATTCCGAGGGATGCATCTTTGCCGAACGGCTCTTTTTTGTGCATGACACAGCTGTAGTTGGGAATCCCTCCGTGATATATCGGTTTGACAAAGAACAGTACAAACCCTTTGAGAAAATCAACCTTACTATCAATACCCACCCTCACAGGGAGGGATGGGGAGGGTCCCTCTCTGTCCGCGATGGTGGTGCTGAGATTGGCACACCCTACAGGGATAATCTGCAGACCTATCTGCTGCTGACAAGCGACTTGAAAGGCTATATCCACCGTCCCGATTACTACTTCGAGGCGGATGACTCCGTGCATCATGCCGCTCTTGACCTGTTGATGATGACACAGGGGTGGCGCCGTTATGCGTGGCGGCAGTTGGCGGGAGTCGAGCCGTTCAATGTCTCCCAACCTTTGGAACAGGGACTTACGATAGTCGGACAAGTCAAGCATAAGCGGAAAAAGGCTGTGGTACTGCCCGGCAGGGAGGTGGGTATCAGTGTTTCTGACGGGAAAAAGCAGTTGCAGTGGGGCAATATGCTCACCGATGAACAGGGGACTTTTGCCTTCAGTCTGAAGCCTTTCGTAGGGAAAAAGAGTCTGGCAATAAGTGTCAGGGACAAGAAGAACGGAGCAGAGGCCTCCCGAATCCTGATTCACCGCCATTTCTCCCCCTCGCCTCGTGGTATCCATTCATCAGAGCTGGAAATCCTGTCGCTCCCTCAACCTCGTAAGCAGGAGGAAACCTTTTCCTTCGCTGGTGCCAATGTGTTGCAGGAGGCTACTGTCCATCGGAACCGCAGAGATTTATTGCCATTTACCTTGTACGATTTGAAGAGTGAGCGGGAAAAGGCACACGACCTTGGGCAAGAATTCGATGGGAATCTGACTGCCGAAGGGTATCTGTCAGGAACTTGGGGCGATTTTATTTGGCCGCCTCTATGGGGTTTTCGTGCTTATGATAATGCGGAAGAACGAAATAAAGCGGAAGAAGAGGGACGAGAACTTTTGAAAACTTACATGACAGGGGATTATGTGAGTGAGACAAGGTTAAAGGCTGTTGACTATATTCAGGTTTATGAAAGCCCTAATGCGCATAGACTCATCCATTGGATTGGTGAAACTGCTTTAAGATTGTCATCTTATGATAAAAAATGCCAGACAATAATACTCTTTGCTTATGACCGTAGGAGAGAAATTCCGGGTCATCGCCGCACTTATATCGATGGTTATTCCTATGTGGAGGAGTACTACCATCCACAATATAACCGTGAAATCATTCCCGGTGAGGTGGATTACCGCCGCACACTCTATTGGAATCCACGTTTGTTGTTGGACGAAAAGGGGGAAGCCTTGGTGACATTCTATAATAATGGGGTATGCGAAATGCCTGTAGTGAGTTATGAAAATGCATACTGATTTTCAATAACGGACACCAATAGTTTCTTTTATGTAAAACACCTATAATCCGTTGTACAATGTTAGTCCTCTTACAATAGCACTCCTAAAGTTCCGAAGATTCACTCCTGAATTTCTACCGAATTTCTCCTACGCATCTTCTGGTGCGCAGTTGCGCACGAACGGAAATTCTCCTAAATTTCAGTGGAATTTTAGGAGAGAAGAAATCTGTTTATTGGTGTCCGGTGAAACTTTGATTGTACTTGATATAGACAGGGTACAAAAAATCCCTCAAGTGTATGTGATTGACACTTGAGGGATTCTCTGTCTTGACTGATAGTGCTAAGGTTAAACCTTTACCTTTAAACCTTAAATTTTAAACTTCTTTTTTAGTCTCGTCGTCCCATATAAATCATGACGTAATAGACGAGGGTGGCTAGTGAGCTGAGGGCTGCAATCACGTAGGTGTAGGCGGCAGACTTGAGAGCATCGCGTGCCTGTGTCTGGTTGCGCGAGGTGGTGATGCCTGCACGGTTGAGCCATGCAAGGGCGCGACGGCTGGCGTCAATCTCCACGGGGAGGGTGATGAAGCTGAACAGCGTGGTGCTGGCAAAGAGAATGATACCGGCCAAAAGGATTTGGGGGAATGTTTGGATCAGCAGGATGCCGGCAAGCAGAATCCACGATACCCAGTGCGATGCGGCAGATACTACGGGCACAAGGGCCGAACGCATCTTCAAAGGGGAATAGGCTCTGGCATGTTGCACGGCGTGGCCGCACTCGTGGGCGGCTACGGCGGCTGCAGCTACACTATCGCTCAGATAGACTCCCTCGCTGAGGTTGACGGTCTTGTTCGTGGGGTTGTAGTGGTCGGTCAGTTGGCCGGGAGTGCTGATGACTTTCACATCGTAAATGCCGTTGTCGCGGAGCATCTTTTCGGCCACCTCGCGTCCGGTCATGCCGTTGCCCAAGGGGATGCGTGAGTATTTCTTGAACTTGTTGTTCAGGTTTGCCTGTACGAGATAGCTTGCAAGGGCTATCGCAATGAAAAGAATCCAATAGGTTGACATAGTTTTTTCTATTTTTATTTGTTAGTTAATTGCTATTGATTTGTTGAATGATGAACAATTGCTGTGCCAAAAGTAATGAAAAGCGGCGGATGAAGTGCATCATCCGCCGCTTTTTTGTCATATTATAACATTCGTTATTATTCGTAAGTAACAAATCTGACGTTCTGTCAGATTTGAGGAAGATTTGCTCCACTATCTACTCCCCTCCATATAGGGAGACGGGTAGGGGGAGGGGCTTCTTACTCTTCCGTATAGCGTACAATTGTCTGTGCGCGGTCGGGACCGATGGAGATTATCTTGATGGGAGTCTCCAATTCCTCTTCTAGGAAGGATACGTAGGCGTTGAACTCTTCGGGGAACTCGGCTTCGTCGGTCATGCGGGTCATGTCGGTCTTCCATCCGGGCAACTCCACGTAGATGGGCTCTACGCCTTCGGTGATGTCGTAGGGGAAGTAGTCGATTTCCTCACCGTTCACCTTGTAGGCCACGCAAGCCTTGATGGTCTCGAACTGGTCGAGCACGTCGCTCTTCATCATAATCAGCTGGGTGACACCGTTCACCATGATGGCGTATTTGAGGGCTACGAGGTCAATCCATCCACAACGGCGTTCGCGTCCGGTTACGGCACCATACTCGTGACCGAGGTCGCGGATGGTCTTGCCTGTCTCGTCGAACAATTCGGTGGGGAAGGGGCCGCTACCTACGCGGGTGCAGTATGCCTTCATGATACCGAACACGTTGCCAATCTTGTTGGGGCCGATGCCAAGACCTGTGCAGGCTCCGGCGCAGATGGTGTTGGATGAAGTGACAAAGGGGTATGAACCGAAATCGACATCGAGCAGGGTTCCTTGTGCACCTTCGCAAAGTACGCTCTTGCCCTCCTTCAAGAGGTTGTTGATTTCGTGCTCGCTATCCACCAGGTGGAATTCGCGCAGGTAGGCAACTCCGGCGAGGAATGCCTCTTCCATCTCGGTGATGTCGTAAGTATAGTTGAGGCTCTTGAGGATTGCTTCGTGGCGAGCCTTGGCCTTGCCATAGATTTCTGCAAAGTTGGGAGAGAGGATGTCGCCCACGCGCACACCGGTACGGCTGATCTTGTCGGTGTAAGTGGGGCCGATACCCTTACCAGTGGTGCCTACCTTGGCATCGCCCTTGGCTGCTTCGTAAGCTGCATCCAACACACGGTGTGTGGGCAGGATGAGGTGGGCTTTCTTGGAAATGTGCAGGCGCTCCTTCAAGGGGTGTCCTGATGCTTCGAGTGCTTCGGCTTCGCCTTTGAACAGGGCGGGGTCGAGCACTACACCGTTACCGATGATGTTCACCTTGTCGCCTTGGAAAATGCCTGAGGGGATGGAGCGAAGCACATATTTCTGTCCTTCAAACTCGAGTGTGTGTCCGGCGTTGGGTCCTCCCTGGAAACGGGCTACTACGTCGTAGTTGGGTGTAAGCACGTCAACTACCTTACCTTTACCTTCGTCGCCCCATTGGAGGCCTAACAAAACATCTACTTTCATGTTTTCTTCAATATAAAATGTATGTTCGTATTATTTTTTATTTTTCAGTTGCTTACGTTTCTTGGCATTGATGCACTTGCGGCACGTGCCATATATATATAAGGAATAGTGCGACATTTGGAAGCGTTTCATGGGCGAGCTGGCAATGATGCGTTGCAGGTCGTTGTTGGGCAACTCGGTCACCTGTCCGCACTCGGTGCAGATAAGGTGGTGGTGGGTTTCCATGTTGTAGCAACGTTCGTATTGGGAGGAGTTACCGAACTGGTGTTTGATGACGAGTTTGGCATCAAGCAACAGGTCGATGGTGTTGTAGAGGGTGGCCCGGCTCACGCGGAAATGCTCCTTGTCGAGAAGTTGTGCATGAAGTTCCTCCATGCTGAAATGTCCCTTGATGGAGTAGATGGCATCGAGTATAGCAAAGCGTTCGGACGTCTTACGATGACCGTTTTGATTCAGATACTCGGTAAGTGTCTGTCTAACAATGTCTTTTATGTCTTCTTTTTCCATCTTGTGAACTAACGCGAACAAAGTTAAGCCTTTTTAATGGAATAAGAAAGGTTTTTGGTGAGAAAAATACGTTTTGGGGTGTTATTCAATGATTTTATTCGATGATTTCGTCCTCCAGTTGTTGGCGGATGCTAAGGCCATACTTGTTGTCATCTTTCCCCAAGGTTAAGGTAGCCTTAAGCGCCGCTTGGGCTTGGCTCTTCCCTAAACGGACGTACATACGCAAGGCGGTGAGGGCGGCTTGTGCTGGGCGATGGCTCTCCTTTTCGTCGGAGAGGGTGGCGATGGCTTGGTCGAGAAACTCGTTTTCGGCGCGCTCGTTCAGGTGACTTCCCTTCATGAAGAGGCGGGCAAGGGTGAGGAAACCGCATACCTGGAAGTACTCGCGCTCGTCGGCCATCCATTGGAAGGCTTTGGTGGAGGCGTAAGGCAGGTGTTGGAAGAGGTTCATGCAGAGCAACTCGGCCATCTCCGGCTGGCGGATGTCCTCCACCCAGATGTCGGCAATCTCGGGCAGGAATGTTTCGACGGGTTGGAGCAGGGTGGCCAGTATCTTGCATTCGCGAATGTTCTCCTTCCACAACTCCCCTGCGAGGGAATGATTTTTTTCGTACCTGAGAGAAATTTCTTTCAGACGGGGCAGTTCGATGCCGAAATTGAGCTTGTAATCCAAGCCCTTTTCGCGCATACTGTGCGAAGCCACTCCGTTCATGAAGAGACGGAATTGCGCCTTGATTTCTCGGATGGTTTCTTGGGTAGTCATATTCTTAGTTTTAAGCTACGAGCTACAAGTTACGAGTTATGGTTTAATATGATACTAAACTTATTACTCGTAGCTTGTAGCTCATCACTTGTCACTTGTCATTTAATTCCGATACGGCAAATTGGCATACTCGTTGCTATAGCGGAGCATCTGCTCGGCGTAGCCTTCGGTGTAGTCGATGGTCACGTCGGTGATGTTGCCTTCAGCATCGGTAACGGCCGTATAGACGGGGTTGATGAATCCCTTGTAGGGGGCAAGGTTGAGTTTCTTGTAACGTTCGAGGATTTCGGCATGAAGCACAGGGTCAATCTGCACGGCATAATTTTCTACGATGTCGCGTGCTGCTTCGAAGTCACCCTCTGACTTGATGCGCTGGATTTCGGCAAGCAGTTGGCCGAAGAGGTCGCGCAGCTTCTTGTAGTCGTTCACCTGTACGTAGGTCTTGCCATCCTTCTTCACGAACTCAACCACCTTGTCGGCAGCACCCTTCTCCATCACCCAACGGGCAATGAGGGCACGGTTACGCATGTGGGCCTCCTCGATGACATTGCCCAAGTCGATGCGGACAAGTTGAGTCATAAGGCCGTTCATCATGTAGCTGTAGTATTGAGCCTTGTAGGCCTCCTTGTCGGGGGTAAGACCGAGTTCAACCAACTTGTCATCGGCCAGGTAGTAGAGGCCGAAGAGGTCGGCACGAGCCTCCTCGATGGTAGAGCCGTAAGCCTTCAACGTGTCGGGGTCAACACCAGGGAGCAACTTGCCAGAGCCGTGGCCAAGGCACTCGTGGAGGTCGGTGTGGAGGTTGTCGGTGAGGTCACCATAAGTCTCCATCAACTTGATTTCAGCAGGGCTTACAACGAATTCCTGTGCGAAGCCGTTGCCATGGGCAGCCTTGCTATAAGCCTCGGTGAAGTTGCCGATAGTTACCGACTTGGAGCCGTGTGCGCTACGAATCCAGTTGGAGTTGGGGAGGTTGATACCGATGGCGGTTGCGGGATAGAGGTCGCCACCAATGATGGCTGCGGTGATAACCTTGGCGGTTACACCCTTTACGGTCTCCTTCTTGAATCGGCTATCTACGGGCGAATGGTCTTCGAACCATTGGGCATTGCTACTGATGGTTTCGGTGCGCTTGGTAGCCTCCAAATCCTTGAAGTTGACGATAGACTCCCAACTGGCCTTCATGCCAAGGGGATCACCGTAGCTTTCGGTGAAACAGTTCACGAAGTCGATGCGTGAATCGAGGTCCTTCACCCACTCGATAGCGTAGGCGTCGAAGGTCTTCAAGTCACCGTCGTGATAGAATTGGATGAGTTTTTCGATTACGGCCTTCTGTTGGTCGTTTTCTGCTACACCTTTAGCCTTTTCGAGCCAATAGACAATCTTTTCGATGGCTTCGGTGTAGAGGCCGCCCACTTTCCATACCTTCTCCTGCACCTTGCCATTCTCTTTCACAAGGCGGCTGTTCATACCGAACATCACGGGTTGTGCATCGTTGGGGTCCTTCATCTTGGCATAGAAGTCTTCGGCTTCCTTCTGAGTCACATCGGCATAGTAGTTGCAGGCGGAGGTAAGCAGGAGGTCTTCGCCATCGGCTTGGTTCACACGCTTGGGCATGATGGTGGGGTCGAAGATGACGGGGAAGATTTCGTCGCACAACTGGTCAACCGTCTGGCCATCGGCCAAGGGGAGCTTGGCGGCATCAACGGTCTTCAGCGCTGCGCGGAAGAACTCGGGGGTAAAGGCCGGGACGAACTTCTCGCATCCATAGTGGTGGTGGATACCGTTGGAGAACCAAACGCGCTTCAGGTAGGTTTCCATACCCTTGAAGTTCTCGTCGGTCTTGTCGCCCTTGAAATCTGTATAGACGGTTTCCAACATCTTGCGGATGGTGAGGTTGTACTTGCCGTTTTGGTCAAAAAGGATGTCGCGTCCTTCGAGTGCGGCTTCCGAGAGGTAGTAAACCAACTCTTTCTGTTTCAGTGTCAGGTCTTCGAAGCCCTGCACTTTGTAGCGGATCATTTGCAAGTCGGCAAATTGCTCGTCGTTGTAGTTGAAGTCGTCAGCAACTTCATTCCCTTTGGGGGCATTGCATGCGGTAAGCATTGTTGCAATCATTGTCAATTGGATGAATTTGTTCTTCATTATAATAATAGTTGTTAGTTATATGTCTGTTGTTGATGGGCAAGGGGTGAATCCTTTAGACACAGACGACGCGGGTGACACGGATTCTACCTATGCCCCTATGTGTGTGGGGGCATAAAGAATAATCTGCGTCATCCGCGTTATCAGCGTTAGAAGATATGAAGTCCCTTACTTCTTCTCTTTTCTGGGACGACCAACTTTTCTGGGTCGGCCAACTTTTCCTTTCTCTTTCTTTTCCTTCTTGTCGCTCTTCCCTTGATTTCTTTTTCTGTAGCTGTTGGGAGTTTCACCCATGTTCTTGTAGAAGGCGGCATAGAATGACTGGCGGTTGGCAAAACCTACCATGGCACTGATTTCCTCCACGTTCTTGTCTTCGTAGCGCTTGTCTGCCAAATAGTGTGCGGCATCCTTCACGCGATACTCATTCAAGAGGCAGGAGTAGTTCATGCCAAAGCGTGAGTTGATAACGGCTGAAAGGTAGCGGGTGTTGGTGTTCAACTCCTTGGCCAGTTCTTTGGCCGAGTAGTCGGGATCCTTGTACTTCTTCTGTACGACAACGATGTTGAGAATCTTGTCATACAACTCGTCTGCCAATTCAGCACGGATTAAGGAACGGTAAGCAGCTTCTTTCTGCTTCTTGTCACGGATGTTGTAAGGTTTCTTCTTTTCAACCTTTACTTCTTTGTTTTTGTTTTCCTGGTCACTCATATTATTCAGTTTTTTTGATGATTGCAATTAGATTAGCGGTGCAAATATCTTTTATTTTTTTTGAATATGCAAACAAAACAAGGAAAAATGTAAAAGTTTTCGTAAAAAGAACGCAAACTCGGGTGTTTTTACTTCATTTTCTGAATAAAATCCACAATCCAAGCGCCCACTTCCTTGGTGCCGAACTTGCCTCCGCCTTCCACTTGTATTTCGGGAGTGCGCACGTTGGCGTCCAATGATGCATCTACTGCACGGCGGACAAGGGCACCCTCTTCCTTGAGGTCGAAATACTCGAAGAGCATGGCTACGGAGAGTACCTGTGCCAATGGATTGGCGATGTTCAGGCCCTTGGCTTGCGGCCAACTTCCGTGGATGGGTTCAAAGACGGGGGTACTTTCTCCCGTTGAAGCTGAGGGAAGCAAGCCCATCGAACCGCTGATGACCGAGCCTTCGTCGGTGAGAATGTCGCCGAAGGTGTTTTCCGTCACCATCACGTCGAAGAATGTCGGTTCTTGAATCATGCGCATGGCGGCATTGTCCACATACATATAATCGGTCGTTACTTCGGGATATTGCGGAGCCATCTCCTGTGCGATTTGTCTCCACAGACGGCTTGATGCCAGTACGTTGGCCTTGTCCACCACGGTGAGATGCTTCTTGCGCTTTATAGCGTATTCAAATCCGACCTTCAAAATTCGTTCAATCTCTGGACGGGTATAGTAGTTGGTGTCGTAAGCCTTGTCGTTGTCCTGGTATTTCTCTCCGAAATACATGCCTCCTGTCAACTCGCGGATGCAGATAAAATCGGCATTCTCTACCAATTCTGCACGTAGGGGCGACTTGTGGATGAGGCATTTGAATGTCTGTACGGGGCGTATGTTGGCAAAGAGCCCCAATTTCTTGCGCATAGCCAAGAGGCCCTGTTCGGGGCGCACTTTAGCCGTCGGGTCATTGTCGAACTTCGGGTCGCCCACGGCGGAAAAGAGCACGGCATCGGCACGCTTGCATACCTGATAGGTTTCTTCGGGGAAGGGGTCGCCCACCTTGTCGATGGCATCGGCGCCACAGATGGCATACTCGTAGGACACTTGGTGTCCGAACTTTTCACACACGGCGGTCATTACATCCACTCCTACGGCGGATATTTCGGGGCCGATACCGTCACCGGCCAACACTGCTATTTTCAGGTTCATAAGCTATGAAGAAGACCCTCCCCCTTGCCCCTCCCAAGGGAGGGGAGTGGAATGTTCGGGTCATGTTTGTTAATGGTTATACATTGTTTTTTGCTTTTTCTTAAAGGCTTTCGGTTGAGTTGCCTATTTGCTTTATGAGTTGGCCGACTTTGTTTAACAAGTTGGCCGACTCATCCTTGTCTGTAGGCCGACTGTCTATTCCTCGCTCTTGTGGAGGGGTGAAGGGGATGGGCTTTCTATCAAGTTCAGCATCTTGATGGTGGCCTTGATGGCAGCCTCCGTCTGGTCGGCATCGAGGCCACGGGTGCGGAGGGTCTTGCCCTCGTGTTCCCATGTGATGACCGTCTGTACAAAAGCATCTGTGCGACCTCCCGGCGGGATGGTGACGGCGTAGTTGGTCAGCATCGGGAAGGTACGTCCCAGCGTCTCCTTATATATCTTGCGCAGGGCGCGGACGAAGGCGTCGTATTGTCCGTCACCGCTGGAGTTCTGCTCGTATTCCTCGCCGTTGATTTCTATCTTCACGGTGGCCATGGGCTTGAGTCCGTAGGCCAGGTTCACGAAGTAGCTCTTCAGCTTCACGCGGTCTTCGCGGATGTCGTGCTTCAACACGTCGCTTATAATATAAGGTAAGTCCTCCTGTGTCACCAACTCCTTCTTGTCACCCAATTCGATGATGCGCTCCGTCACCTTCTTCATCGCCTCCTCCGTAAGTTCGAGGCCGAGAGCTTCGAGGTTCTTGCGGATGTTGGCCTTTCCGCTTGCCTTGCCAAGGGCATATTCACGTTTGCGTCCGAAGCGCTCGGGCAGAAGGTCGTTGCAATACAGGTTGTTCTTGTTGTCCCCGTCGGCATGTACGCCCGCCACTTGGGTGAAGACGTTTTCGCCGATGATGGGCTTATTGGCCGGTATGCTGATGCCCGAGTACGACTCCACGATGCGGCTCACCTCGTTCAGACGGCTTTCATCGATGTTCGTTACGGCTTCGAAGTGGTCCTTCAAAATGGCCTGCACGCTGGAGATAGGGGCATTGCCGCACCGTTCGCCAAGGCCGTTCACCGAGGTGTGTATGCCTTCGCAACCGCTGAATACAGCGGCCAGTACGTTACTGATGGCCAGGTCGTAGTCGTTGTGTGCATGGAAGTCGAAGCGCAGAGTGGGGTAGTGCTTCTTCATCTTCCGCATATATTCAATGACTTGCAGGGGATTGAGAACCCCCAGTGTGTCGGGCAACATGAAGCGGTGGATAGGCAAATCCTTGAGTGCGTCCACCATTTGGAAAACATAGTCGGGCGAGTTCTTCATGCCGTTGCTCCAGTCTTCGAGGTAGATGTTCACGCTGATGTCCATCTCATCTGCCATTTTCACGGTGCGGATGATGTCGGCCACGTGTTCCTCGAGAGTCTTGTGCAATTGCTGGGTGCAATGTGTCAATGAACCCTTTGTCAGCAGGTTTACCACCCGTCCTCCAGCTTGTTGAATCCAACGGAGCGACTCGCCACCATCGACGAATCCCAGTACCTCCACACGGTCAATCATGTTGCGCTTGGCCGCCCATTCACAAATCATCTTGACGGCTTCAAATTCACCATCAGACACTCGTGCCGAGCCGATCTCCACACGGTCAACTTTCAGTTCCTCCAGCAACAGGCGGGCAATCATCAGCTTCTCGTGTGGGACAAAGCTCACACCGCTCGTCTGTTCCCCGTCGCGCAGGGTGGTGTCCATGATTTCGATTCTTTTATTCATATCCTTCATTATTATTGCACGCGGATGAAACGGATTGAACGGATGAACACAGATTATTTTTTCGGTCATTCGTGAATATTTTCCTGCGGAACTGAGGATGTCTACCGAAATTGAGTAAAAGGCCCACTTCAATCGGAGTAGCTTTCAAATAATTCAGCAATTGCGCTTCGTGTTCGGGACAAAGTTGTTCGCATGCTTTTAATTCCAATATGATACAATTGTTGACAACAATGTCTGCAAAGTATTCTCCAACCTCTTTCCCTTTAAAATATACCTTAATCTGTTGCTGTGCTTTGCAATCAAACCCTCTGCGTCTCAATTCTTGATAGAGGGCATTCTGATATACTCTTTCTAAGAAGCCATAACCCAATTCATGATATACTTCGTAGAAAGCTGACAATATTTCGTCCGTTTCCTCTTCTAATAATAATTCCGTGTTCATCGGTTTCATCCGTTTTGTCTGTGTGCCATTTCGTATGCAGCTATCTTCTCCTTATTCCCCACTAAGAAGTCAATGTCGTCCAATCCGTTCATCAGGCAATGCTTCTTGTATCCGTTGATGTCGAAGTGCTCGCTTCGACCGGTGGACAAGTTCGTTACCGTCTGGTTGGGCAAATCCACTTTAACTTCGGTGTTTGGGTTTTCATTGATGGAGGCAAACAGTTCGGAAAGGAATTCTTCGCTCACTACTACGGGTAGGACAAAATTGTTCAACTCGTTGTTCTTGTGTATGTCTGCAAAGAAACAGCTGATGACCACGCGAAAACCATATCCGGCAATCGCCCAAGCGGCATGTTCGCGGCTGCTTCCGCTCCCGAAGTTCTTTCCTGCTACCAGTATTTCGCCCTTGTAGAGGGGATTGTTCAGTACAAAATCCTTGTTGAGCGAACCGTCGGCATTGTAGCGCCAGTCGCGGAAGAGGTTGTCACCAAAGAATTTCTCATCGCGTGTAGTCGCTTTCAGGAAGCGGGCAGGGATGATTTGGTCTGTATCCACATTCTCCAAAGGCAAGGGAATGCAGGTGCTTTGTATGATGTTGAATTTCTGTTTCATTGTCTTTTGTTTTTATGGGCCTAATAGGGCTAATTAGTCCAATAGACCTAATATGACTAATTGGTTTATAGGGCCAATGAGGTCTCTAATTCCCTCGGGTCAGTTATCACCCCCGTTACCGCACAGGCGGCGGCCGTCAAGGGTGAAGCCAATATGGTGCGAGAGCCGGGGCCTTGGCGGCCTTCGAAATTGCGGTTGCTGGTCGATACGGCGTATTTGCCTGCGGGCACTTTGTCGTCGTTCATGGCCAGGCAAGCCGAACATCCCGGTTGACGGATGGCGAAACCTGCTTCTTCCAGCACTTTGTCCAAGCCCTCTTCGCGGATTTGTGCATCCACCATCCACGAGCCGGGCACGAGCCATGCCACCACATTGTCGGCTTTCTTCCGTCCCTTTACGATAGAGGCAAATGCGCGGAAGTCTTCGATACGTCCGTTGGTGCAAGCGCCTAAGAAAACGTAATCAATCTTCTTTTCCAAGAGTTTTTCACCCGCTTCGAAGCCCATGTATTCAAGCGACTTCTTGAACGAGGCGCGCCCTGCTTCGTCCATGCTTTCGAGGGAAGGGATACTCTCGCTGACGCCCATACCCATGCCAGGGTTGGTGCCGTAGGTAATCATTGGCTCTATCTTTTCGGCGCGGAAGGTCAATTCCTTGTCAAACACGGCATCGTCGTCGCTCTTCAGCGTCTTCCAATAAGCTAAGGCTTTGTCCCAACCTTCACCCTTCGGAGTGTATTCTCTACCTTTTATATAAGCAAAGGTCACTTCGTCGGGAGCAATGAATCCACCACGTGCTCCCATCTCGATGGAGAGGTTGCAGAGGGTGAGCCGTCCCTCCATGGTGAGGTTGCGCACCGCTTCGCCAGCATATTCGATGAAGTATCCTGTGGCTCCGCTGGTGGTCAGTTTGGACATCAGGTAGAGGGCCATGTCTTTGGCTGTCACTCCTTTGCCGAGTGTGCCTTCTATGTTGATGCGCATCGACTTCGGCTTTTGTTGAAGAATGCATTGCGAAGCCATCACCATCTCCACTTCCGAAGTGCCGATACCGAAGGCTACTGCTCCTAAGGCTCCGTGTGTCGAAGTATGTGAGTCGCCACACACGATGGTCATCCCCGGCAGGCTCAATCCTCGTTCGGGGCCTACCACGTGGATGATGCCGTTGCGCTTGTCCATCATGCCGAAGTGGGTCAATCCGAAATCTGCGGCATTCTTCGCCAATGTATCCACCTGAGTCTTGCTTACAGGATCTTCGATGGGTTTGTCCTGATCATGCGTGGGGGTGTTGTGGTCGGGCATACAGAATATCTGTCCCGGACGGAAACACTTCAATCCTCTTTCCCTCATGCCGGCAAATGCCTGCGGGCTTGTCACTTCGTGGCAATATAGCCTGTCGATGTATAGTTGTGTAGGGCCGTCTGAAATATTTTGTACGATATGGCTATCCCATATCTTTTCAAATAAAGTATTCATACTCTTTACTTAAACTTATTTATACAATCAATATATGCTTCCACCGAGGCGGCGATGATGTCCGTGTTGGCTCCGAAGCCGTAGTAGATGTGGCCGTCGTACTCCACCTGCATGTGCACCTTTCCCATGTCGTCGCTTCCCTTGCTGATGGCTTGGATGGTGAATTCCTTCAACACCATGTGGCGGTCGATAATCTTCTTCAGTGCCTTGATGGCCGCATCCACGGGGCCGTTTCCGCTTGCACAGGCTTCGAACTTCTCTCCACAGATGCTGATGCCGAGGCTCGCTACGGATTGCACGCCTACGCCGCTCGTCACTTGCAGATACTCCAGCTTGATGCGGTGGTTCTTTGTGCGGTCAGCACCGGCCAGGAGCATGATGTCATCGTCGTTGATGTCCTTCTTCTTGTCGGCCAGCTTGAGGAATTCGTCATACACCTTGTCCAATTGCTCTTGTTCAAGGTCGATGCCGAGGGCATGCAGACGGTTCTTCAGTGCAGCGCGTCCCGAGCGGGCGGTCAGTACGATGTTGTTGTCGTCGATACCCACATCTTTGGGATTGATGATTTCATAAGTCTGTACGTTCTTCAACACACCGTCCTGGTGGATACCGCTTGAGTGGGCAAAGGCATTGCGTCCCACAATGGCTTTGTTCGGTTGCACGGGCATGTTCATCAGCGAACTTACAAGGCGGCTGGTGGGGTAGATTTTCTGTGTGTTGATGTTCGTCTCGATGTCGATGTCCTTGTGGCATTTGATAATCATGGCAATCTCTTCGAGCGAGGTGTTTCCTGCACGCTCGCCGATGCCGTTGATGGTCACCTCCACTTGGCGTGCTCCGTTGAGGATTCCCTCCATGGTGTTGGCCGTAGCCATACCGAGGTCGTTGTGGCAATGGGTAGAGATGATGGCGCGGTCAATGCTATCCACATGCTCCATCAGGTATTTTATCTTCGCGCCATATTCGTCGGGTAAGCAATATCCGGTGGTATCAGGGATATTCACCACCGTAGCACCTGCTTTGATGACGGCTTCGATGACACGGGCAAGGTATTCATTCTCCGTTCTTCCTGCATCTTCAGCATAAAACTCCACGTCGTCCACATAACGGCGGGCGTACTTCACGGCGGCTACGGCGCGTTCGATAATCTCTTTTCGGTTTGAGTTGAACTTGTACTTGATGTGTGCGTCGCTCGTGCCGATACCCGTGTGGATGCGCTTGTGCTTGGCATATTTCAGCGCTTCGGCGGCTACGTCGATGTCGCGCTCCACGGCGCGTGTCAAGGCACAGATGGTGGGCCATGTCACGGCTTTTGAGATTTCAATCACAGAGTTGAAGTCGCCAGGGCTGCTTACGGGGAAGCCCGCTTCGATGACATCCACACCCAACAGTTCCAATTGCTTGGCCACCTGAATCTTCTCTACGGTGTTCAGCTGGCATCCGGGCACCTGTTCGCCGTCTCTTAGCGTGGTGTCGAAAATGAATAATCTGTCGCTCATTTGTCTATACTTTATTTTTCTTAGGTTTGAAAAAACTTTTTTCTCTGTAGGGTAAGAAAAAAAGCCTTTCACACGGGGAAGTGAGAAAGGCTTTCTTATATCTTATCGCATTCTTGCAACGCTTCAATATACCGCAAAACATTCACTTCCCACCAGGATTCCCAGTAGAATAATAATAATGTTTAGCAAGTTAATGTTCAGCAGTTGCTTCATATCTTTTTCTTCGTTTATTGATTAAAAACGGCGCAAAGGTAGGGATAATTTTGATACTACAAAAGAAAAATGCTACTTTTTTTAAGGAAATGCTGTCATTTTTATAGTAGAGGGTGGGGCATGGGAGCAAAGTTTAAGGTTCAAAGTTCAAGGTTCAAAGAATCTCTAACGTACTATATGACGAATTACGATTTACTATTTATGTACGATTGAATGATTTTGTAATTTATTCGTCGGATAAATAGCTAAATTCCCCAAATAGTAAATAAATCGTAAATCGTAAATTCCCAGTGATGCACTAAAATTTATTATTTAGAACACAGAGGCACAAAGACACAGAGAAGATATATTTGTCATTGAAAAAGGGAAAAACTCTGTGTTTCTGTGCCTCTGTGTTCTAAATAATTTGTTTCGCTGAATATACGTTTTAACCTTTTTCTCTTAAAAATAGCAAAATTAATAGGAATCGCGCGCGAAAGTTCGCTCTTGCGAAGAAAAGAATGTATCTTTGCAACCTTTTTGAAACTGTAATTGTAATAACAGAATAGTAAAACGAAAAATCAATTATAAAAAAGAAGCATGAACGAAACAAAGAACTTGGTTCAGAAAATTGTAGAAGGCATTCAGGAAAAGAAAGGAAAAGGCATCGTGGTGGCCGATCTGACGGCGATTCACGATACGATATGTAAGTATTTTGTCATCTGTCAGGGCAATTCGCCCTCACACGTCAGCTCCATTGTGGACGAGGTGTGGGATTATGTGCGCGAGCATGAAGGTTCGAAGCCCTCGGCCATCGACGGACAGACCAATGCCCAATGGGTGGCCATGGATTACTCGGACGTGATTGTGCACGTGTTCTTGCCCGATGTGCGCGAGTTCTACAACCTCGAGAACCTGTGGGCGGATGCCAAATTGGAGAGAATACCGGATTTGGATTGAAGATAATGTGGTAATGTGGCAATGTGCTAATGTGTCAATGTGCTAATATGCTAATGTGTCAATGTGGTAATTGGTCAATGTGCGAATGCAATATGGTGTATTGAGGGAAAAAAGGCGAAGGCTAATAATTGTCATATTAGCACATTGGCAAATTATAAAAAAAAGACTATGAACGAAAACAATCAGAATAACATCTCTCCCCGCCAACCCAAAGGGGGAGGAAAGGGCGACCCGAAGATGCCGCCCATGCCGAAGTTCAAGTTGAACTGGCTCTATATGATTATCGGTGCAGCCTTGATATTCCTGTGGTGGAATGGCAAGGATGGTAGCGGTATGGTGAAGGAGGTTACTTACGACCCCCAGTTCAAGCAATACATCAGCGAGGGGTACGCCAGCCGGCTGGTGGTGTACGACGACCGCACGCTGAACATGTACATCAAACCCTCCTTTGTGAAAGAGGTGTATGGCCCCGATGCCGCCAAGATGGGACCCCATCCTTACGTGACCGTGCAATACGGTTCGGAGGAGAGCCTCGAACAGTTCTTGGAAAAGGAGAAGACGGCCGGACATTTCGATGGCTCTATCGAATACGACAAGCATGAGGACTATTGGGGAGCACTCATCGGTAGTCTTTTGCCCATCATCCTGCTGGTGGTCCTTTGGGTATTCATCATGCGTCGCATGAGTGGCGGTGGTGGCATGATGGGCCCGGGTGGTGTGTTCAGTGTGGGCAAGTCGAAAGCCAAGCTGGTGGATAAGGACCAACCCGACCGCATCACCTTCAAGGACGTGGCCGGACAGAAGGAGGCCAAGCAAGAGGTGGCCGAGATAGTGGAGTTCTTGAAGAACCCGGGCAAGTTTACCGAGTTGGGAGGAAAAATTCCCAAGGGCGCTCTGCTCGTAGGCCCTCCGGGTACGGGTAAGACACTCTTGGCCAAGGCTGTTGCCGGTGAGGCCGATGTGCCCTTCTTCTCCTTGTCGGGCTCCGACTTTGTGGAGATGTTTGTGGGCGTGGGAGCCAGTCGTGTGCGCGACCTCTTCCGTCAGGCCAAGGAGAAGGCACCGTGCATCATCTTCATCGACGAGATTGATGCCGTCGGACGTGCCCGTAGCCACGGTGCTACCATGGGAGGCGGAAACGACGAGCGCGAGAGCACCCTCAACCAGTTGCTTACCGAGATGGACGGCTTCGGCACCAATAGCGGTGTCATCATCCTGGCCGCAACAAACCGTGCCGACATCCTCGACAAGGCCCTGCTTCGTGCCGGCCGGTTCGACCGTCAGATACACGTCGATTTGCCCGACTTGAACGAGCGCAAAGAGGTGTTTGCCGTACACCTCCGCCCCGTGAAGGTGGACGAAACGGTGGACGTTGACCTCCTGGCCCGCCAGACACCAGGTTTCAGTGGAGCCGACATTGCCAACGTGTGCAACGAAGCGGCCCTCATTGCCGCCCGTCACGACAAGAAGACGGTGGGCAAGCAGGACTTCCACGATGCCATCGACCGCATCATTGGCGGATTGGAGAAGAAGACCAAAGTGATGACCAACGACGAGAAGCGCACCATCGCCCTTCACGAGGCGGGACACGCCACTCTCTCGTGGTTCCTCGAATATGCCAACCCCCTCATCAAGGTGACCATTGTGCCTCGCGGACGTGCCCTCGGTGCGGCATGGTATCTGCCCGAGGAACGTCAGATAACCACCAAGGAGCAGATGCTCGACGAGATGTGTGCCACCTTGGGCGGACGTGCGGCCGAGGAACTCTTCGTCGGACGTATCTCTACCGGTGCCATGAACGACCTCGAGCGTGTCACCAAGCAGGCATACGGCATGATTGCCTACGCCGGTATGAGCGACCGCCTGCCCAACCTCTGCTATTATAATAATAATGAATACTCTTTCCAACGTCCCTATAGCGAAAGCACTGCCCAACTCATCGATGAAGAGGTGAAACTGATGGTCAACGAGCAGTATGCCCGCGCCAAGCAGCTCCTCGATGAGCATCGCGAGGGTCATGCCGCATTGGCCGACCTCCTGATGACGCGCGAAGTCATCTTTGCTGAGGATGTGGAGCAAATCTTTGGCAAACGCCCTTGGACGTCTCGTTCTGAAGAAATCATGGCAGCCGAAGAGGCTCCGGATGAAAAGGCGGAGCGTGTGGAAGAGACAACTCTCGAAATATAAATTATGAATTATGAATTATGATGAAGACCACATGGTAAATTCATAATTCATAATTCAGCATTCATAATTATAGAATATGAATTGGAAGAATTTCATTAAACGCACCTTGACTGGTGTCTTGTTCGTAGCCGTGTTGGTCGGAGGCCTTCTCTATAGTGCAGCTACATACACCCTTCTGTTTGCCCTCATTACGGGATTGGCCGTGTGGGAGTTTGGTACACTCATCAACCAGAGCGGACGGGCCGTTGTCAATCGTCCCATCTGTGGGTTGGGCGGAGTCTATCTCTTCCTTGCCGTCACAGGCTTCAGTGAGAATATGTTCGGAGGTGAAGTCTTTGTCCCCTATCTGCTGATTCTCATCTACCTGTTGGTGGCCGAACTGTATCTGCGCCGTCCCAATCCGATGAACAATTGGGCCTAT
The DNA here is from genome assembly GCA_017517605.1 of Bacteroidaceae bacterium. GTDB lineage: Bacteria > Bacteroidota > Bacteroidia > Bacteroidales > Bacteroidaceae > Phocaeicola_A. Next base: position 1,656 of record JAFWYQ010000022.1, on the reverse strand, counting down.
ACGATGATGAGCCAGCTTTACGTGGCATTGCCCTTTGCATTGCTGAGCGTGCTCTATTTCTATCCCGTGCAAGTGATGCAGGGAGGTGTGTTCACCGTAGCCGTTACTCCCGTGTTGCCCTTGTCGGTATTCATTTTCCTATGGGCAAGCGACTCGGGTGCCTATCTGGTAGGTTCGCTCATCGGCAAGCACCGTCTGTTCGAGCGCATCTCACCCAAGAAGTCGTGGGAAGGCTCCATCGGAGGCGGTGTGTTGGCCCTGTTGGCCGCTTGGGCCTTGTGGTATTTCTTCCCCATCGTGACCCTTTGGCAATGGATGGGTATGGCACTGGTGGTCGTTGTCTTCGGCACGTGGGGCGACCTTGTAGAGTCGCTTCTCAAGCGCCAGCTCGGCATCAAGGACTCCGGCAACATCCTCCCCGGACATGGAGGCATCCTCGACCGCTTCGATAGCGCAATGTTGGCCATCCCTGCCGTAGTGGTGTATCTCTATACCCTTTCGATGCTTTTGTAAGAGAGGGTGTAAGGGGGAATCAGCTACAAGTTACAAGCTACGAGTGATGAGTTTTTACGACGTTCCGAATTAAAAGTTAGAACTTAAAATTGTTTCTCTCGTGTCATCCGTTTGAAACCCTTTGAAGATGCGGTTCTTCAGGCCTCAAGATACGGTTCTTTGCGCGCCAAGATACGTATCTTCCCGAATGACAATACAGAGGATACGACACGGAGAAAGTGGAAATGCCAGCAAGAAACTGCTGACGTGGATCAACCCGTCACCAGAGTCAGTTCCTCTTCATTCTTCCCTCTTCCCTCTTCACTTACAACGTCTGCCTCTGAACACTATTAACTCCGTTCGCCTACCGTGTTTGTTCGGTTCGCGAACGGAGTTAATAGTTTACGGAGAGTCTATTGATATCTTCTTCCTGCCCTATAGGTTATTGATTTGCTTTACATTCATCGCACTCGCCGGTGTGGGTCAAAGTAATGCTCTTGAATTCGTTTGTGTGCAAGATCGTCCAAGTGTTCGTAGCCAGATCCGGAACATATTGGCTATTCATTTGTCCGCAGTTGAGAAAAAGGTCACAGCCATCTACCTTTTCTCCGACCCAAAACATCAGTCCATCGTGCTCATCAATCGTCGTAAGCACGGAGCCAAATGTCAGCTTAGTCAAATGATCGCAACCTTGAAAAGCCATATCCCCTATAGTCGTTACTTTGGGAAGAGTGATGCTGTTAAGGGCAAATGCAGCATAAAACTCCATAGCAACAATCTCCGTTACATCGGGAAGAACCAAATCAATCTTGCCGTTATAAGGATTGTTCTCATCGTAATTACCATTGCCCGACAAACGATAAATTGCTTCTCCGATAGCAGTCTCAGTGATGTTGCCCACAGTTATTATAGCCGATTTGCTGCCTGGTACGATAATCGTGGTAATTCCGTTACCCACATACTCTTTGAGTTGCTCCACCAAGGCAGTGATGTCATCTTCGGTAGCTTCAGCCTTGCCACCCAAAGTACCGTCTATGACAGGTCTAGCATCCAACGCATAGCTCTTATTGTGCTCTGTGCCGTTAGGGTTCTTCTCTGTGGTAAAAGTGTAATCTTTAAGAGTTATATCGCCTTGCTTCACACTTACCGTTGCACCCTCTGCAA
>JAFWYQ010000021.1 GCA_017517605.1 Bacteroidaceae bacterium | reverse complement strand
TGGAGTACATCAAGAAGAACTACCCCGAACAGTTCATCATCGCCGATGCCAAACGTGGTGACTTTGGCAACACATCACAGATGTATGCCCGCACATTCTTCGAGGAGATGGACATCGACTCGGTGACCGTAGCTCCCTATATGGGCGAGGATAGCGTGACACCCTTCCTGACATACGAAGGCAAGTGGGTCATCCTGTTGGCACTGACCAGCAACAAGGGTTCGCACGATTTCCAATTGACTACCGACACCGAGGGTGAACGCCTGTTTGAAAAGGTGCTCCGCAAGAGTCAGGAGTGGGCCAACGATGAGAACATGATGTACGTGGTAGGTGCCACACAAGGACGCATGTTTGAGGACATCCGCAAGATTGTGCCCAACCACTTCTTGCTCGTACCAGGTGTAGGTGCACAAGGCGGTAGCCTCGAAGAGGTTTGCAAGTACGGTATGACCAAGGATTGCGGCCTCATCGTAAACTCAAGCCGTGCCATCATCTATGCCGACAAGACCGAACGCTTCGCCGAAGTGGCTGGCGAAGAGGCTAAGAAAGTGCAGGAGCAGATGGCCGAGCAACTGAAAAGTATATTGTAAAAACATCTGTTTTTAGGAACGAATTAAACAGGAACTATTCAGTATTAATGCAAATCTATATTTTTTAAAGAACACAGAGACACAAAGACACAGAGAATGTTTGCTTTACCAAGAGAATAACTCTGTGCCTCCGTGTCTCTGTGTTCTGAATAAAACGTTTCGCTGAATAGCCATACCGCGTAATCCGTGCCTAATTCAAGAAACTATGCAAGACCGCAAGATAATCAACGACCCTGTATTCGGATTCATCAACATCCCCAAAGGATTGCTATACGACATCGTGACGCACCCCGCCATGCAACGCCTGACACGCATCAAGCAATTGGGGCTTTCGTCCTTCGTCTATCCAGGCGCACAACACACCCGCTTCCAACACTCATTGGGAGCGTTTTATCTGATGAGCGAAGCTATCAACACGTTGCGCCAGAAGGGGAACTTCATCTTTGACAGTGAAGCGGAGGCCGTGCAGGCGGCCATCCTGATGCACGACATCGGACACGGCCCTTTCTCGCACGTGCTGGAGCATACGTTGGTGAAAGGCATCAACCACGAAGAAATCTCGCTGATGCTGATGGAGCGGATGAATCAAGAACTGAAGGGGCAGTTGACCCTTGCCATACAGATATTCAAGGACGAATATCCAAAGAAGTTCCTCCACCAACTGATTAGCAGTCAGTTGGATATGGACAGGCTGGACTACTTGCGCAGGGACAGTTTCTATACGGGAGTGACGGAGGGAAACATCGGCTCGGCACGCATCATCAAGATGCTGAACGTGAAGGACGACCACCTGGTGGTCGACTCCAAGGGCATCTACTCCATCGAGAACTTCCTGATGGCCCGCCGCCTGATGTATTGGCAGGTGTATCTGCACAAGACCTCCGTTGCCGCTGAAAAGATGCTCGTCAGCGCCCTCTCGCGCGCCAAGGAATTGGCAAGCAAAGGGGTTGAGCTGTTTGCATCGCCCGCCTTGCGCTTTTTCCTTTACAACAACATCCATGCCGACCTTTTCAAAGAAGACCCGAATTGTATAGAAAATTATATAAAACTGGACGACAACGACATCTGGACTTCTTTGAAAATATGGTGCGAACACGAGGACATCATCCTTTCGACTCTGAGCAGGGGAATCATCAACCGCCACTTGTTCAAGGTGGAAGTGTCGGACAAATCCATCACGAAGGAGCGAAAGGCCGAGATTCTGCAAAACATTAGCAACCAACTGTCTATCACACTGAAAGAGGCCGAATACTTCCTCCATACCAGTGCTATCGGGAAGGATATGTATAGTCAGGAGGATGACAGCATCGACATCATGTTCAAGGACGGAACCATCCGCGACATTGCCTACGCTTCGGACATGCTGAACATCTCCACCCTCTCCAAGAAAGTCAAGAAATATTACATCTGTTCGCCACGATTTTAGGCGGATGTCTCCTCCCTTTCCCACATCTTTACGCCCCTTTTCTACGGAATCTATACGGCATAGTCACCGACTTTGTACCGCTTAGTGGCGGACTTTATACGGCAAAGTCGGCGACTTTGTAGCCTTTTTACAGCTGTGATAGGACTTTATGACAGTTGTGAAACAACCTTATTACATCTGTGAAACAACCTTATCACAAATGTGAAAAATATATAAAGTCGCCGACTATTTGGTTAAAAGTTACCGACTATGGGGATAAAAGTCGCCGACTTTCGGGATAATTGTCGTATATTTGTCGCAGATTAACCCAAGGGAAGCCTCTGTTCCCTCCAAAACATACTACGATGGCTATCAGTTATGAATTTTACGAAACGCCGAATCCGAAGAAGGACGGCAAGAAGAGCTACCACCCGCGCACGGTGAGCTTCCACAAAGTGACCACTGAAAAGTTGGCACAAGAGATACAGTACGAAAGCTCGCTCACAAGGGCCGACGTGAAGGCCGTGCTGACTTCGCTGGCCGACAAGCTGGCCAACCACTTGGCCGACGGGCAGAAAATCCACCTCGAAGGCATCGGCTACCTGAGCGTGAGCCTGCAGTGCGACAGGGAGATACACAACCAGGAGGAGATGAAACGCGCACCCGTGATGTTCAAGGCCGTCAACTTCCGTGCCGACGAGGAGCTGAAGAAGAAACTGCGCCGCACCAAGGTGGAGCGCTCCACCATCCGCCTCCACTCCATGCCGCTGACCGACGAGGAAATAGATGCCAAGCTGGCCGAGCACTTCGCCACACAACCCGTCATCACCCGACGCGAGTTCCAACGCCTCTGCCTCCTGCGCGACAGCACCGCACACCGCCACATCCACCGGCTGGTGGAGGAAGGGAAACTTCGCAATGTGAACACCTCGCGCAACCCCATCTACATGAAAGGGGACGCTATACCGTGATGCCTTAATGGCAAGATTTCCGCCCCTGCCGGCATATAATATATTTGTAAAACAAGAAAAAATAGCCCCCGAGCAACAAATAATCGACCATTTGCACGGTCATGTGAAAAAAAATTGTTTAATTTGCGACCTATTAAGGAAACCCATGCCACAATGCAAGTTTCCCCCTAAACAAACAAAACGTTAATTTAAGAATTAAGGAACATTCAAAATGGAGTTTTCAGCCAAACAAATTGCCGAATACATTCACGGCGTTGTCGTAGGCGACGAAAATGCGACAGTACAGACTTTTGCAAAGATTGAAGAGGGAATGCCAGGAGCCATCTCCTTCCTTGCCAACCCCAAATATGCCCCCTACATTTATGAAACCCAATCAAGCATTGTGTTAGTGAATAAGGACTTCGAGCCCGAGAAGGAGGTCAAAGCCACCCTCATCAAAGTCGACAATGCATATGAGAGCGTGGCCAAGCTGCTCACCCTCTACGAAATGAGCAAGCCCAAGAAGACAGGCATCGACCCCTTGGCCTCGATTGCCGCTTCGGCACAGATTGGCGAGAATGTATATATCGCCCCTTATGCCGTCATCGGCGAAGGCGTTGTCATCGGCAACAACACACAGATTCATGCCAACGCCGTCATCGGCGACCACGCCAAGGTGGGCAGCAACTGCATCATTTACCCCAATGCCACCGTCTATCACGAATGCCGCATAGGCAACAACGTCATCCTCCATGCAGGAAGCGTCATCGGTGCCGACGGATTCGGCCATGCTCCTGCCGCCGACGGGTATGAAAAGATTCCTCAAATCGGTATCGTCATTCTGGAAGACAACGTGGAGATTGGAGCAAACACCTGTGTTGACCGCGCCACGATGGGTGCAACCGTCATCCGCAAGGGTGTGAAGCTCGACAACCTTATCCAAGTGGCACACAATGTAGAGATAGGAGCCAACACCGTGATGGCCTCGCAATGCGGCATTGCCGGAAGTACCAAGGTGGGCGAATGGTGCATGTTCGGCGGCCAGGTAGGCGTTGCAGGACACTCCAAGATTGGCGACCGACTGAACGTAGGTGCACAAACAGGTATCCCCGGAAACATGAAGGGCAACCAGACTGTTATGGGTTCGCCGGCCATCGATGCCCGACTCTTTGCCCGTGCATCCGTCATCAACAAGAAATTGCCGGAAATGTATGCAACATTGAATGCTTTACAGAAAGAAATTGAAGAATTGAAGAAACAATTGAATAAATAACTATATGCTTAAACAAAAGACTCTTAAAGGAAGTTTTTCTCTTTGTGGAAAAGGCCTGCACACAGGATTAAACCTTACCGTAACCTTTAACCCTGCCCCTGATAATTACGGATACAAAATCCAACGTATCGACCTCGAAGGACAACCCATCATTGATGCGGTGGCCGAGAATGTGGGCAACACCACCCGTGGTACTGTTCTTTGCAAAGGCGACATCAAGGTAAGCACCATCGAACATGCCATGGCCGCCCTCTATGCAGCCGGCATCGACAACTGCCTTATCCAAGTAAACGGCCCTGAGTTCCCCATTCTGGACGGTAGCGCAAAATTCTATGTCGAGAACATCCAGCGTGTAGGTATTGAAGAACAAACTGCGGTAAAAGACTATTACATCATCAAGTCGAAGATTGAATACCGCGACGAGGAGACAGGCTCTTCCATCATGATTCTCCCCGACGAGAACTTCAGCGTGAATGCATTGATTTCATACGATTCGCAAGTACTGTTCAACCAGTTTGCCACTCTGGACAACATGGAGAACTTTGCTTCGGAAATCGCATCAAGCCGCACATTCGTCTTCGTCCGCGAAATAGAGCCTCTGCTCAATGCCGGCCTCGTAAAGGGTGGCGACTTGGACAATGCCATCGTCATCTACGAGCGTCAGATGGATCAGGAACGTTTCGACAAGTTGGCCGACATCATGGGTGTCCCCCACATGGATGCTACCAAGTTGGGATATATCAACCACATTCCCCTGGTACATTGCAACGAGCCCGCCCGTCACAAGCTGCTCGACATCATCGGCGACCTTGCCCTCATCGGAAAGCCCATCAAGGGACGCATCATTGCTACCCGTCCGGGCCACACGGTAAACAACAAGTTTGCCCGCCTTATCCGCAAGGAAATCAGATTGCACGAGGTACAAGCTCCAATATACAATCCCAACGAGGAGCCGATTATGGATGTCAACCGCATCCGCGAGTTGCTCCCCCACCGCTATCCATTCCAATTGGTAGACAAGGTGATTGAAATCGGTGCCAACTACATCGTGGGTGTAAAGAATGTAACATCCAACGAGCCCTTCTTCCAGGGACACTTCCCACAAGAGCCGGTTATGCCCGGTGTGTTGCAGGTAGAAGCCATGGCACAGTGCGGAGGCTTGCTCGTGCTGAACTCCGTTGAGGAACCCGACCGTTGGAGCACCTACTTCATGAAGATTGACGGTGTGAAGTTCCGCCAAAAGGTAGTGCCCGGCGACACACTTATCTTCCGCGTGGAAATGACCGCTCCCCTGCGCCGCGGCATCTCAACCATGAAGGGATACGTATTCGTAGGCGAGAAGGTTGTTTGCGAAGCCGAGTTCATGGCACAGATAGTAAAGAACAAGTAATCTGAATTATGAATTAGGAATCCTGAATCATGAATGACACCACACACACATCCAGATTCCCTGATTCATAATTTATAATTCATAATTAAAAAAGTATGATTAGCCCATTAGCTTATATCGACCCCGAAGCAAAGATAGGTAACAACGTAGAGATTGGCCCCTTCTGCTTCATTGACAAGAATGTAGTTATCGGTGACAACAATGTCATCATGGCCAACGTGAATATCCTCTATGGTTCACGCATCGGAAACGGGAACCGCATTTTCCCCGGAGCCGTTATCGGTGCCATCCCACAGGACTTGAAGTTCCGTGGTGAAGAGACCACCGCTGAGATTGGCGACAACAATACCCTCCGCGAGAACGTGACCATTAACCGAGGAACTGCAGCCAAGAACAAGACCGTAGTAGGAAGCAACAACCTGCTGATGGAGGGTGTGCACGTGGCACACGATGCTTGCGTGGGAAGCAACTGCATCATCGGAAACGGAACAAAGATGGCCGGTGAGATTGTCATCGACGACAACTCCATCATCAGCGCCAACGTGCTGATGCACCAGTTCTGCCGTGTAGGTGGATACGGAATGATTCAGGGCGGCACACGCTTCAGCAAGGACATCCCTCCCTACATCATCGCGGCCCGCGAACCGGTAGAATATTGCGGTATCAACCTCGTCGGACTCCGTCGCCGCGGATTCAGCAACGAACTGATTGAGAATATCCACAACGCCTACCGCCTTATCTACAATAGCGGCATGAACGTGAGCGATGCCTTGGCAAAAATCAAGACGGATATTCCTATGAGTCCCGAAATCGAGTACATCGTTTCATTTATTGAAAGTTCCTCACGCGGAATCATTCGATAACGTACTATATTATTAATGTACTATGGTATACAGATTCACCATTATCTCTGACGAAATCGAAGACTTCCGCAGAGAAATTAAGATTGACTCCGAAGCCACTTTCTACGAGTTGCACGAAATGATACTGAAGTCATGCGGATATACTGACGACCAAATGACCTCGTTCTTCATCTGCGACGAAGGATGGGCCAAGGAGCAGGAGATTACCCTCGAAGACATGGGAAGCAGTTCCGAAGAGGACAGCTACATCATGCGCGAGACTCCGTTGAGCGAGCTTGTTGAAGACGAGAAGCAGCACCTGCTTTATGTATTCGACCCGTTGGCCGACCGCGTGTTCTTCATCGAATTGTCGGAAATCCTCTACGGACAGGACATCGACCATGCCATCTGCTCCAAGAAGCAAGGCGACGCCCCCCAGCAAACCATCGACTTCGACGAACTGATGGCCAAGGACACCAGCCTCGACCTCGGCGAGAACTTCTATGGCGACGAGGACTTCGACATGGACGAGTTCGACCCCGACGGCTTCAGCATGGGCGATGCCGCTTCGCTGGACGAGAATATCCCTTATGAATAATGTGCTAATGTAAGCAATGTGCTAATGTGCCAATGTGTAAATACCTATCTATATCTTATCGGGATTTTACACATTGGCACATTGGCATATCAGAACTTTGGCACATTGACACATCAGCACATTGGCACATCAGCACATTGGCAAATTAGCACATTAGCAAATTAGCACATTGAAAACCCTCTTCGTACTGATAGGTCCCACGGGTGTGGGAAAGACGGAACTGAGCCTCAGCATTGCCGAACGGCTCGGGTGCGACATTGTGTCCGCCGACTCGCGACAGATGTATGCCGACCTCAAGATTGGTACCGCCGCCCCTACGCCCGACCAGTTGCAGCGCGTGAAGCACCATCTGGTGGGACACTTGGCGCTGACCGACTACTACAGCGCGGCACGCTACGAAGAGGAAGCGATGGCTTGCCTCACCCGATTGTTCCAGACAAATGATTATGCCCTGCTCACGGGAGGCTCGATGATGTATGTGGATACTGTGTGCAACGGCATTGACGACATACCTACAGTAGATAATGAGACTCGTACTTTCCTGATGGAACGCTATGAGGCTGAGGGCATTGAGACTCTCTGTGCCGAACTGCGTGTTATCGACCCCGAGTACTACCGCACGGTAGATATGAAGAACCCTAAGCGCATCCTTCATGCCTTGGAAATATGGTATATGACAGGGCGGACATATACATTTTACCGCAAACAAGCATTCAAGGAACGCCCCTTCCGCATCGTCAAAATCGGGCTGCACCGCGAGCGCGAGGAGCTGTACGAACGCATCAACCGCCGCGTGGAGATGATGATGGAGGAGGGACTGCTCGACGAAGTGAAGCGCGTCCTCCCCTACCGCCACCTGAACTCGCTGAACACCGTGGGCTACAAGGAACTCTTCATGTACCTCGACGGCGAATGGACACTCGACTTCGCCATCGAGAAAATCAAGCAGAACTCACGCATCTACTCGCGCAAACAAATGACATGGTTCAAGCGCGACGAAGCCATCCACTGGTTCCACCCCGACGAAGCGGACGACATCTTCGCCCTCATCGAGCAGAACCGCTGACCCTATCCCACCACATTCTTCCCCTTTTGCAGGCAAGAGCACTTCCTCTTGTCCAACCCTCTGTGTCCCATTGGATTACACAGCACTTCGCCAAGCGCCATTTCAGAGTTGACCAACTATATAATGCAAAGTTGACCAACTATGAAATCAAAGTTGTACAAGTTTAATATACAAAGTCGTACAACTATGATTTTAAAGATGTACAACTATAAAAATAGCGATGCTGAAGTGCCGGACTCTGCATCGCTAAAGGAGGAATGTGGGAAGGGGAAGGGGGAATCAATACCTGCGTGCCCATTGCTCCCAACCACGGGTAGTGGGGATGCTGAGAAGGATGGAGTCGCCGGGGAGCAGCAGGGAGGAATAGGGAGAGAGTGGCAGGGAGAGGTAGGCCTTTTGGGTGTAGGCCTGCAGGTCGTCGCCTGCATCGTGCGAGAGGCGGAGGCGGAGGATGCGCGTGCCTGTGGGCGAGGTGGTGAGGCTGTCTTGGACAAAACGGAAGGAGTGCCTCTTGTTTTGCGACTTAACGAGCAGTATCATATTGAGGTAACTTCCTCCTCGCCAGAGGCTTTGCATCTCCACGGGGTCGGCCTTCACTCCGTCGGCAAAGGCTTCGGCCTTCACTGCGGGCGAGGCGGGGATGGCTTGCATGGAGTAGAGTTTGATACCATCCTCCACCCGCTCGTAGCGCGAGATGGTGCGGTAAATGGTGTCGGGCGTGACGCTGTCGGCCTTGATTTCGGCGGAGTTGACAATGCTGAGCCGCTCGCCGCCGTCCGTCAACAGGTGGGTGAAGAGGCCTGCCTCGTCGGTGCACACATCAGCAAACTCGCTCAGCAACGGGGGATAGGTGTAGCCCTCGTCCTCGCTGGTGCACGAAGCGAAGCCTGCCGTGAGGCACAGCAGGCTTATCAGTAGGGGGAACAGGTGTCCGATGCGAATCATCCTCTTCATAATCAGCAGTTACTCGCCTAAGGTGGCTTTCAGGAAGTTCTTCACAGGGTTGGCATACATGGCCAGCATCTTGTCGCGCAAGAATGCTTCGTCCTTGTCCGGAAGGTCAATCTTGGCCAACTGTCCGGCAATGTATTGCTCAAAGATAGCTTTCTCTTCGGCCGTATATTTATCGGCAAAGCGGTTCTCGCCCGTCAACTGGTCGTAGGCCACATAGTTGCCCGGGTAGAAGCGGTAGGCGGCATGTATCTGCTCGTCAATCATCAGGCTGATGGCGGCGAAGATTTCAGTCTTGGGCATGGCGGGGTCGAGGGTGTCCAACTTGCCGTTGATGCAGGGTGTGAGGTGGAAGTGAATGCGTCCCTTGCGTCCGAAGATACCTGTCTGCATGTTCAGGAGGTCGTCCTCGCGGCTCTTCTTGAAGTCGGGTATGTCGCGCTTCTGCTGGTACTCCTTGGCCTTCAGGTAGTCACAGGGGTCGTACTCGTACGAGATGGCGGCGGGTGCAATGTACAGTCCCTTCAGACGCTCGACGATGGAGCCTTCGCCCCCCATAGCCATCATCTTCAGCACACTGTCCTGCGTGCGGTCGTCAGAGTCCTTGGCACGTCCCTCGCGTTGGGCAATCCAGATGTTCTCCTTCTTCTCGTCGATGGCAAAGTGCATGTAGCGCGACATGCGGGCCGACGACTCCAGCATCTGGCGCATGGTGAGGGCGCGTTGCACGATGAACGACTTGTTGATGCGCACCAATTTCTTTATCCACGGGAAGATGAGCAGGTTGTCACCGATGGCAATCTCCACGGTGTTCTGCCCGTTGTCCACTAACAGAACGGAGAGCAGGGCCGAGTCGAGCACAATGTCGCGGTGGTTGGTAATGAATGTATGGGGATGTGCATCGCCCTCGATGGCCGAGCAGTCGATGCTCATTCCGTCACTACACTTGCTCACCAAGTTGTGCAGGAAGGGGTAGCAGAAGGTCTTCTGAAACTCCAGATTGGTTTTGCACTGGCGCATCTGCATGGCTATTGCCTCAAAGGGGATGCCGGGCATCACCTTGGCCATCACGTTGCGGAAAGTCTCGTCGGCAATCAGCTCTTCATACACGGCAGGAAGCTCTTCGGGAGAGTAAGGCCGTATTTCGTCAAATTCAGCGGGAATTTTCATATTCAATTCATTTAGGGAGTTAAAGAAGTTATCATTCGCTTTGCTCATTAGGAGTTAAAGGAGTTAAAGCCGATTGTCAATCCATACATTTGGCCAGCAAGTTCTGCTTGCGGTAACTCCCAGGCTCGCCAGAGCCGATAACTACTCTAACTCCTTTATCTCCTACGTTAATTTATCTTCAATAATCTCAGTCATCACATCCTTAATGTCCAATCCGGCGGCACGCACCTGTTGGGGGATAAAGCTGGTGGCGGTCATGCCGGGTGTTGTATTCACCTCCAGAAGGTTAATCTTCGTGCCCTCGGTGATGAAGTAGTCGATGCGGATAATGCCTTGTGCACCGATGATGTCATATACGGCCGATGTCAGTGCCCACACACGGTTGCGCACTTCGTCGGGGATGCGGGCAGGAGTGATTTCCTCCACCTGTCCGTTGTACTTGGCATCGTAGTCGAAGTACTCGTTGTGGCTCACCACTTCGGTGATGGGGAGCACCACATTCTTGCCTTTCACCTTATAACAGCCACACGAGATTTCTGTTCCGTCGAGGAAAGCCTCAATCACCACCTCGTCCGCCTCGTCAAACGCCTTGGCAATAGCCGGCTGGATGTCTTCTGCCTTCTTCACCTTGGTCACTCCGAAGCTGCTCCCTCCCAAGCTGGGCTTTACGAAGCAGGGAATACCTATCTTCTCCACCACATCGGCATCCGCAATGGCTTGCCCCTTGCGGAGCATCAGCGATTCGGCCACGCGCACACCGAAGCCCTTCAGATATTGGTTGCAGGCAAACTTGTTATAGGTGAGCGATGCGGCAAACACGCCACAACAGGAGTAAGGAATGCCCAGCATGTCGAAATATCCCTGCAAACGGCCATCCTCGCCGGGAGTGCCGTGGATGGTGATATAGGCAAAGTCAAACTTCACCTTCTGTCCGTCGAGCACGAAACTGAAATCATTCCTGTCAATGGGTGTCTCGCCTCCATCGGGCAATTGCACGTGCCAGTCATTGCCGTGCATCACTACTATATATAAGGTATACTTCTCCTTGTCGATAAACGAATAGATGCCTTGCGCACTCCGCAAGGAGACTTGGTACTCCGAGGTGTCGCCCCCGGCAACGATTGCTATTACTCTTTTCATTATCTTGTTTATTCTATTTCTCTATTATTCACATACGTCCTCCACCGTTCGAGGAGTTGGGTCATATCCTCGGGCAATTCGGTGGTGAAGAACATCTCTTCACCCGTGCGAGGATGAACGAATCCAAGTGTGCGGGCATGAAGGGCTTGACGTGGACAAATGTCGAAGCAATTGTTCACGAACTGCTTGTACTTGGCAAAGTGTGTGCCCTTCAGAATCTCGTTTCCTCCGTATCGCTCGTCGTTGAAGAGGATGTGTCCGATGTGCTTCATGTGTACACGTATCTGGTGGGTACGTCCTGTTTCAAGACGGCACTCCACAAGGGTGACATATCCGAAGCGTTCGAGCACCTTGTAATGTGTCACTGCATGTTTGCCAATCTCTGGGTCACTGAATACGGCCATCTGCATACGGTCTTTGGGATGGCGGGCAATGTTTCCCTCAATCCGTCCCGTGTCTGAGTCAAAATTTCCCCAGACGAGGGCATTATATTGTCGCTTCGTAGTCTTGTTGTAGAACTGGAGGCCGAGGTGTGTCTTGGCATCGGGAGTCTTTGCCACTACAAGGAGACCCGAGGTGTCCTTGTCGATGCGGTGCACAAGTCCCACTTGCGGGTCGTTGGGGTCATACTTGGGATTGTCTCTCAAGTGCCAGGCAATGGCGTTCACGAGTGTACCGTGATAGTTTCCGCATCCTGGATGCACCACCAATCCGGCAGGTTTGTTGATGACCATCAGGTCTTCATCCTCATACACCACATCGAGGGGAATCTCTTCAGGGATGATGTCGTTGTCGTATCGCGGACGATCCATCATCACGGTGATTACCTCGCAAGGCTTCACCTTGTAGCTGCTCTTCACGGGTTTGCCATTGGCCATCACATACCCCATGTCGGCTGCCCGTTGGATGCGGTTGCGCGAAGAGTTCACGATGCGTTCGCCCAAGAACTTGTCCACGCGCATGGGGGTTTGTCCTTTGTCAACCACCACACGGAAGTGCTCGTGCAACTCACCGCTCTCCTTCCCTACGACCGACTCTATGTCGTCCAAATCATCGGGCAATATGTCCTCTACCTCGTCAATCATATATACCTTATTATATATATAGGATCACTCAAACCACGAGTCGTCCACCACCGTAGCCTCTTCGCTACGGACATTGCGCAAACCCGACAGGCTGTCGCCCATCATCTCTTCCATAAACATATAGTCGCCACCGCCGACTTCCAACACCAGCGTAGCTCCCAGGGGCACTTCATCGCCATTCTGCAACGATGCTCCCTTGTACTTGATGCCATAAATCCAATCCTGCTCGCCTTCGATGGTGTCATTCTTTTCCAAATGGAATCCCATGGCAAGCAATTTGGCCTCAGCTTCGCGAAGCGAACTGTTGTCAATCAAATCAGGAATCATGCGCATGGGCGGGCGGTTGGTATTCACGGTCAGATATACCGAACGGCCCTCTTTCACAATAGCGCCTTCTGTGGGAATCATATCCAAAATGATACCACCCGGTTGCGAAGTGTTGTACGTGGAGTCGGACACTACGGGGGTCAACTTATGCTTACGCAACAGGGCTTCGGCATCAGCCAATGCCAACCCTTTCACCTCTGGCACGGTCACGGCCACATTGTGGTCGGTATAATGGTCGAGCCACTTGAACACGCCCCACACCAAGCCTACAATCACCAAAGCCATTGCCAACAGATTGCCCCAAAAGAAGAAATTCTTCTTCAGCGAAAAGAAATCTTTTATACTCATTGCTTCTTAAATGTTTCTAACCTTAATCGGTATTCAAGCCTGCCTTAATCGGCCTCCAAGGTAACCTCAGACGGCTACTAAAGTATCCTTAAACGGCCACTAAGGTGGGCAAGGGTAATCTCCCTATGTCATTTTGCCTGCAAATATACATAAAAAATAAAAGAAGTAAAGGCATCTGTACAGAAAACCTTTACTTCTTCTTATTAATCTTTCGTACTATCTCCGCAAGATTACTTCTTGGTAGTACCGTTGTACTCGTCAGAAACGGTCAACTTCTTGCGACCTTTTGCGCGACGTGAAGCCAATACTCGGCGACCATTAGCGGTAGCCATTCTCTCACGGAAACCGTGTTTGTTCTTTCTCTTTCTGTTAGAGGGTTGGAATGTTCTTTTCATTTCAGTATTTTTGCTTTATGTTATTATTCTTTGCAGTTTCGGGGTGCAAAAATAGATATTTTTTTTGAAACAGCCAAGCAAACCGACTTTTTTAGCTCATACTTTTGCTTATTTTGCCGATTTCTTGTAATTTTGCACCCGCAAAACTAAGTTTTTTGCCTGAACAAGCATTGGCTTACCCCCAAAAAGCCACGCTTCGCACCTCAGAAATATTCAATTGTAATACATAAATAAAAAGGAGAAAAAAATTATGATTAATGCACAAGACATTAAGAACGGAACCTGCATCCGCATGGATGGCAAATTGTATTTCTGCATCGAGTTCCTTCATGTAAAGCCCGGTAAGGGAAACACTTTCATGCGTACCAAGTTGAAAGACGTTGTTAACGGATACGTACTTGAGCGTCGTTTCAACATCGGCGAAAAGTTGGAAGACGTGCGCGTTGAGCGCCGTCCCTACCAGTTCCTCTACAAGGAAGGCGAAGACTACATCTTCATGAACAACGAAACTTTCGACCAGGCTCCCATTGCCAAGGACCTCATCACTGGCGTAAACTTCTTGAAGGAAGGTATGGAAGTGGAAGTGGTTTCTGATGCTTCAACCGACACCGTTCTTTATGCCGAACTCCCCGTAAAGGTAGTTCTTCAGGTAACTTACACTGAGCCGGGTCTCAAGGGCGACACCGCTACCAACGCCACCAAGCCCGCTACCGTAGAGACTGGTGCCGAAGTACGCGTACCCCTCTTCATCAACGAAGGTGAGTTCATCGAAATCGACACTCGCGACGGCTCTTACCTCAACCGCAAGAAGGAGGCTTAATAAAGAGTGAAGAATGAAAAGTGAAGAGTGAAGAATCCTATAGAATAAACAACTATTGGATTCTTCACTCTTCGTTCTTCGTTCTTCACTCTTCATTCTTCGTTCTTCATTCTTCATTCTTCGTTCTTCACTCTTCACTTATATGCGTTATTCATTCGTCATCCCCGTCTATAACCGTCCCGATGAAGTGGACGAACTTTTGGAAAGCCTTATCCACCAGACATTCACCGACTTTGAAGTAGTTGTCGTGGAAGACGGCTCATCCATCCCCTGCCGGCACATTGTAGAGAAGTACGCCGACCGCCTGCTTGTGCGCTATTTCGACAAGCCCAACTCAGGCCCCGGACAAACGCGCAACTACGGTGTGGAGCACAGCACGGGCGAATACGTCATCGTGCTCGACTCCGATTGCATCATCCCTCCCGGCTATCTGCAAGCCGTGGAAGACGAACTGACACGCGAACCGGCCGATGCCTTCGGAGGCCCCGACCGCGCACACGCATCCTTTACCCCCGTACAAAAGGCCATCAACTACGCCATGACCTCGTTCTTCACCACGGGAGGCATCCGCGGAGGCTCCAAAAAGAAGATGGACAAATTCTACCCCCGTAGTTTCAACATGGGCATCCGTCGCGATGTATACCAAGCCTTGGAAGGATTCTCCAAGATGCGCTTCGGCGAGGACATCGACTTCAGCATCCGCATCTTCAAGGGAGGGTATCGTTGCCGCCTCTTCCCCGAAGCATGGGTGTGGCACAAACGCCGTACTGACTTGAAGAAATTCTTCAAGCAAGTGCACAACTCAGGCATTGCCCGCATCAACCTCTATAAGAAATACCCCGAGTCGCTGAAGCTCGTCCACATGCTTCCGGCCATCTTCACCTTGGGAGTAGGATTCCTCCTCCTATTGCTCCTCATCGGATTGGTATGCTTGGCAAGCACCTTACTCTTCATCGAGGGTACTTCATCACCAAGCATGGGATTGTTCTTTGTCAGCCTCCTGCTGATTTATGGTGCCCTCACTCCCCTGCTCCTCTTCTCGCTCATCATCTGCGCCGACTCCACCCTCCGCAACCGAAGCCTCTGGATAGGCCTGCTCTCCGTACCCGCCTCGTTCATCCAGCTCACCGGCTACGGCACCGGCTTCCTCCGCGCCTGGTGGAAACGTTGCGTATTGGACAAGGACGAGTTTTCTGCTTTTGAAAAGAATTTTTATAAATAAATCACTTGCGGAAGTAAAATCACGTTTCGATGGAAACTAAAACTCCTTCGCGAGAAGCAATTTATTTGGAACACAGAGGCACAGAAACACAGAGTTTTTCCCTTTTTCAGTGACAAATATATCTTCTCTGTGTCTTTGTGTCTCTGCTTATTCGTTCATCGCATCACAATGCATATACGCTATAACCTCAACATTTTTAAATACAGAAGGACGGTGTAAAGCAAATATATAGGCTCTTCTTCTTACATTTTGTCAGTGCAGAAATGTATATCCGCACCTCAGTTTTTGTATAAATATTCAATGAGGAGGAGTATAAATAACCATTCTTGTATATTTATGCAGAAAATTGAGGATCAAAAGATCCATCCCTAATTCAAAAAAAATACAAGAAAGAGTTTCATGAAAGCATACACTCCCACAATTACGCTTAAGCGGTAGTTGATTATCGCTTAAGCGTAATTTCAGTAAAGGTTAACTCTTTTTTCATTATCGCTTTAGCGTTTTTCGAATAACGCTTAAGCGTTGCTGGAAAATAGTCAATTTTGGCTGCACTCACTCTATGACTTTTTTGAAAAGTTC
>JAFWYQ010000020.1 GCA_017517605.1 Bacteroidaceae bacterium | reverse complement strand
CATCAAACAGTTGTTGGGAAATCTGACAAAGACCACAAAGGACTACCACCGCTACAGGTTCTCCGTCATGATAGAGGAGACATTCGACATGGCACGCCGCATAAAGGACGCACGCGCCATGGCAAGTGCATCCAATTACTATGGCAAGTACAATCAGCTCGACAAGGATGACCAGGTGGACAAAGGCTACGACCAGATTGTGGTGCAGCCGTTCACTCCGACGGATGATCCTACGGTCATCGGATTGAAGCCCATACCAAACGTGCGCGAAAAAATAAAAACGACTCTCCAAAAATATTGGCATGATGAGATTGAAGATGTGGACTATGAACCTGCTGATTTCAATGAGGATGATATATTTAAAATTCCAAAGAAGATAGGAGGTGAGGATGAAGCAGTACTTCAATGACCCACAACAGGAGGTGATGTACACCGGAGCCAAAGATACGGTGGTTGTAGGTGGTCGAGGTATCGGTAAAGGTCCCATGCAGGCTGCGCAGCTCTTGAAACTGATGCAACGGATGCCGGGATGCAGCATCGGCATCGTTGGACCGAATGCCAAACGTGTGTTGACAAACACGCTGCCGTCCTTGCTCATCCACTGGGAGAACTGGGGATTCCGTCGTGGTGTGCATTGGATAGTCGGCCGTCGGCCACCGGAATCGTGGGGATGGGGAAAACCTATCTTTACACCCGAGAACTGGGAGAATGTGCTGTCGTTCTACAACGGCAGCATTGCCCTTATCATCTCGCAAGACCGTTCGGGTACGTCCAATTCGCACAGCTATGACGGGCTGATAATCGACGAAGCCAAGTTCATCGACTTTGAGCAGCTGAAGGACGAGACCTTTCCGGCCAACCGAGGTAACAAACAACACTTCGGGGGACACTATTACCACCATGGTATGATGATAACCTCTGATATGCCTGTCACCAAAAAAGGCTCGTGGTTCCTCGACTTCGAACGGAAATGTGACCCTGAACTGATAGAGGTCATCCAAGGTATCGTGCACGAGATATGGCGGCAGAAGGCCAAGGTGCGCGACTTGCAGATGATGGGTAAAGCTGTGCCGGATTATTTGGTCAGTCACTTGCGTACACTGGAGCGTGACCTGTGTCGCCTGCGTTCCGTCGCTCTCTTCTACAAAGAGTATTCTTCCATTTATAATTTGCAACTGCTGGGCGAAAAATGGGTGGCCGACATGAAACGCGACCTTCCGCCACTGACCTTCCAGACCTCTATCCTGTGCAAGCGCATCGGCATTGCACGCGATGGGTTCTACTCTTCCATGAGACCCATGCACAAGTATCATGCCTGTAACTTCAGCTATCTGGACAGTCTGGAGTATCAGTTCGACCGCCTGAAAACTCCATCCTCACTGATGGATGCCGATGTGAATCCGAAGGAGCCTATCTGCATAGCCTTCGACTTCAACCGTAACATCAACTGGATGGTGTGCGGACAACCTGAGGGTGACCTTCTGAGAGTTCTCAAATCGTTTTATGTGAAGTATGAACGCAAGCTGGAAGCCCTTGTCGATGATTTCTGTGAATACTACCGCCACCACAAGAAAAAATCGGTGGTGTTCTACTACGACAACACAGCACTGAACGGTAACTACGCCGTCAACGACCACGACTTCCGGTGGGTCATCGTCGATACGTTGGAGAAACACGGATGGACGGTGGAAGAAGTCTTTATCGGTCGTGCCATGCAGCACCACGAGAAGCACCTGCTCATCAACCGCATGTTCAACGGTCTCGAGACGCTGATGCCGGTGTTCAACGAGACGAACAACGAAGATCTGCTCATCTCCATCCAGACGGCCGGAGTCTATAACGGAAAGAAGGACAAGCGTGGTGAGAAGCTGGCCGAGACCACTGAAGACAAGCTCGAGGGGCGCACCGACGGCAGCGATGCTTTCGACACACTGTGCATCGGATGCGAGAGATTCCCCCGATACAGTGTGACGCTCTTTGTGACCTCATCCATGGGATGAACCGAATTCGGTGGCCTCCCTGCAATCGAATCCGCCTGATGCTCGGGCGGATTTTTTTTGTGCATGTCAGGCGCTTACCGTGCGAAAAAGTAAAAAGGTTACACATATTCCGAAAATTTTAAAGGAGCGGATTCGGTTTCGGGGATAGGCGCGGTGGTGGATAGGCAGAGCCAATTCCGCAAAAAATGCGGCCTTTTTACTGGTTAACAGATTGAAAATCAGTCAACCGACTTTTTTAGGACTGGAATTTTCCAACAAAACAGCCTTATTTTACCGAATCCGACAGGCTAATCGGCTTATTATGTGCTGTTTGTGAGGGCTGGAATCCACCGCATTTCCGGCACTCCGTTCCCGAAAATGCGGTGGAGCCTGACAGGGTAGAAAGACACTCGGAAGTCTTTCTTGGATTTTCCATCGGGGCCTCCAGAGAGCCTGCCATTGTTTCGCACTTTGGTAATCTATGCTCATCCTTCGCTTCTCTGCGGTCTCTCTCCGATTATCATTGTGCTGTACAACATCAGGCACTCTTCCGGCCGTAAAAAAGAAGAGCCTTATGGCTACCGTCCCGCGTGTTCCACTTCCCAGACGCATACGCCGGGCATTACATCCGTCCGGATGATGCCTGACTCCATTCGTCGGTCGGTGGAATACGTGTTCCTATCTCCATCGGCACTTCTTCGAGGAAGCGGTATTCCGCCTATGGCCGGAATGGGGTTGCGGGTGAAGGAAAGCCCGACATTACATCTTACTCTGCTGCTCTACGTAGGGTGTAACGTCGGGCACTCCTTCACCATGTAGAGATAAGAGCCGTAGAAACCCTGCTTCCGTTCACGGTATCGGGGTCGGCACAGGACGTGCTGACGTCGGTACCATAAACTCCATCAGTCTCTCTCCTGCACTTCTTGGGGAAAGCGGTATTCCCATGGGGAATGTTTTTCTGTTTATCTGAAGCTCTGTGTCTGTTCCTGATTCGGAGCATTTTTTTTCCTTGCTTCCTTCTGCCACGGTATGTATTCGCTTTTTTACTGCAAAGGTATTCATCCGTTCGGCACTGCCCAAGTTCGTGCGGAGTTCTGCAAGAAATCTCCATCCTGTACCAGGTAGTATTTCCAAGCCGATACGGTTGCAGAAAACTTGTGCTTGGGTTTGCCCGGATACCTTGTTGGGCAGTACAAAAAGGCGAAACATACCGCGTAGCGACAGGCGACGCAATGAGATTAAAAAAAACTCCGAACAGGGACCCAGAGCTGAAAGGCTCACACCCGGAAGCTCAAGGTTCCACAATAAAATTCAAGATTATGAAGACAGTGACAATCGACAGCGCAATTCAGACAATTCAGAAGAGATTCAGAGGTTTGGCAGAAATTATCCATGTGGACGGTGAAGGAATTATCGACATACTGTGCAAAGACCTCTATAGTGGGAAATACTTTGAAGTGTGGAGCAATGCAGAGAGAACGAGATTATCTATTGAACAAGTAAATTTATAAGCGTATGAAAGAGAAAGATTTTGCAGAGAAACGCGAAGCGGCACGCAAGCGGAGAGAGGCACTGAAAGACTTGTCTAACCAATTGAAGCAGTTGGCCAAAGAAACTCTAACCAACCCAGGGGAACACACGGTCAACGACCTTTTGCGGAAGTTCTACGCAGGTAGTGGACATAGTGACTTGCGGACATTCAACGAATGGAAAGAAGCAGGTTATCATGTGCGCAAAGGTGAAAAGGCCATCCTCCTATGGGCGACACCCAAACCGAGCAAGCAGAGCAAGGAGGCAGCCAAATCGGCAGGACAAAATGAAGAGGATGCAAAGGATGATTATTTCCCTGTTGCCTATCTCTTCAGCCAAATGCAAGTTGAAGCTATAGCAAACTAAATATTTATAAACCAATTTTAAATTAAAAGATTATGAAAAAAGAGATTAAGAATCAGACAGTGAACGGAAACGAAGTGAAGAACCAGGCAGCAGCTATCGCACCCGCTACAGCAGCACCCGAGCCAAAGAAGGTGGAGACGCCAGAGGATGCAGCCATCAAGGAAGCAGATGAACTGCAAAAGGAGATTGACCGCAAGACTCAAGAGCTGCAAACCAAGTTGAAGGAATTGGAGCACAAACAGACGTTGAACAAGCAGCGTTCCATTTTCTTGCGTACGCTGGATGACTTGGCAGCGTTCACCGATGAGATTGGGAAAGAAGAGGGATTCGATTGCAATGTAGGAAAAATCACATTCTTTCACGGACAGTATGCACGCGAAACGATGTTCTCCATTTCCAATACCTCCATTCTGAAAGATTTCGTTGAGTTCACCACGCAGAAAATCAAAGAGCGTGTGGCCGCATTGGAAGAGGAACTGATTAAATAGTCAGTTCTGACACCAACCGAAGAAACCACTTTGAGCAATCAAGGTGGTTTTTTTTGTGCTTTTGGGTGAGGATGCACGCGCCCACCGCGAATCCTACACGTTGTTGCGGATTCGCGGTGGGACCCGAAAGCAGAATGATTTCTTACCGTTCCTTCAACCACGGAGGGGGAAAAGAATGTTTTTTGCTACAAACAATAGAAAAAAATCTATTATTATTTTGTGGTTAATAGAAATATTTCTATCTTTGCAGCGTCTTAATTAATTTATCTGTGAAGATGAAGTACAAAGAATTTCATTTAAAAATCAAAAAGGCTGGTTGGATATACAGCCATGCTGAAGGAAGTCATTACTTCTATTTGAAAGACGGAGTGCTATCGGTACCGGTTCCCTATCATGGGGCGAAAGAAATGCCGGAACCTCTTCGAAGAAAGATAGCCAGACAATTAGGACTATGATTGGGAGGGGCGTTGAGCCCCACCCTTTCTAAACAAAAATGAAAAGGATTTGTTAACACAATATGAATTATGGAAAAGTTGATTATTACCATCTGTTCAAGTGCGGACAGCTTCGGAGCTTATTCTGAGAATTGTGACGGTATCTTTGCTGCTGGTGATACACTGGAAGAGTGTAAGAAGGATGTGGAAACGTCCATCGAACAAATCAAACGGACGCAGCCTTATGACTTGTGGCCTGAAATCATTAAAGGACCTTATGAAATCGAATGGCGGTATGATGTGGAATCTTTGCTGACGCATTTCAGCCGATTCTTCACATTGGCAGGACTTGAACGCATTACGGGGATTCATCAGAAGCAGCTCTGGTCGTATATGCACGGTCAGACCAAACCACGAAATGCCCAAAAGGAGAGAATCCAAACCTCTCTCTTCTCCTTTGCAAAAGAACTCTCGTCGTTTTCACTTTTGTGAAAAACGGATTTATTAATTAAGACCCTGGCTCCACCCTCATCGGTGGGGCTTTTTTTGTTTCTTCCCCAATATTTCGGAAAAATTCTTGCTCATTTGACATTGATGTACTATCTTTGCATTGCCCAAGAACATGACAAATAAATGACTCCCTTTTCAAGGTGTAATCCGTAGTCAATCGGGTTGTGGCTGTCAAGCCATTGGGCGCACCTTGAGAAGGGAGTCGCCCTTTGATACAATGATTGAATTATATCTGACTGTCATAGCTTTTCTGCTTATCTTGGTGATAGTACTATTTTCTATAAACTGTTCGGCAATAAAAGATGTGAACAAGCTAACAAAGAGGCTGAATGACACTTCTTCGAGAAATATCAATCTTGAAAAGGAAATCAAAACCCTTCGAGAAGAGAATGAAAAACTCAAAGTAAATAAACCTGTTTCAGATGCCAAGGCTGAAGCTGAAGCCATCATCGCCAATGCTCATCGAAAGGCTGAAATCTTGAAAAAAGAGGCTAAAAATGAAGCAAGGAGAGAAGCTGAAGAATATAGGGCAAAGTTGCATACGACCACAGCTAATAAGGAGAAACTCTGCAATGCTTATAAGAATAGAGTCAATTTTGCGGTAAAAGGTACGGCTTATCGAGAATCAGAAGAAATTTATGCCGCAACAATGTTGAGGGTTGGAGATTTTCTCTTTTTGGAATGGGAACCAGACAACTCATACGATGATTATGCCATGCGGGTAATAACACCTTCAGGCATCTTGATTGGATATGTAGAAAAGCAATATTCAAAGTTATTCTACGATAAAACTGTTTCATTGGCAGAAATTACAAAAATTACGGATGATGACATTCCATTTATATACGCAAATGCGATGTGGTAGATAT
The DNA here is from genome assembly GCA_017517605.1 of Bacteroidaceae bacterium. Classification (GTDB taxonomy): domain Bacteria; phylum Bacteroidota; class Bacteroidia; order Bacteroidales; family Bacteroidaceae; genus Phocaeicola_A. Next base: position 1,801 of record JAFWYQ010000020.1, on the reverse strand, counting down.
TTTTTTTAAAAAAGGTTTGGTGGGTTCCAAACCTTTTTCTATTTTTGCAGTGCCAAATATCTCTTCCGTATGGAAGCCTACGAGCACAGGTCAGATGCTCAATGCGAAATTGGGCTTTTTTTATGCTCATCGATACCTATATAGGTATTCATATACGAAATGTAGATGTACGTAATTGCGTAGCAGGCTACGGCTGTCTTTCCCACTTTTTGTTAGCTCAAGGGCTTATACGAAGAGATGTTTGGCGACGCGGGAAGTGGCAGCCGTTCTTGTATTCACAAGTAAACTTGCCTATAGCCAAACATCTCTTCGTATATGAAAACGAATCAGAAAGTCATCGGATTGCCCGCAATGGCAACCATCGTTTCAGCCGCTCAGGAGTGGCTGAAGAGTGACAACCGTATCTGCTCTGCCATCATGAAAGAGCGAGTATCCAACCAGACAATGCTTCACTATGCGCACGTCGGAGTGCCTGCCATGCTTGGCTTGTGCTGCATGAACGTCGTTGCAGCCGCAGCTCTCTTCGCCTGGAGCGTTGCAGCTTACAAGCTGGCGAAGAAAGGAGGCCGCGCATGAAGTACTTCATCAGTGATCCGTTCACGAGCTTGAACGTGAATCAGCTCGGACATTCGTTCAACCAATGGGTGAAGGAATGGGGAAGCACCCTACTTGCCAATGAAGAGGCCTTGACGGCATTCCTTGATGAACTGCAAGAAGTTCTGGATGCCAACAATGCCGAGTACAAGCGTTGCAAGCCTTTGGTTGTGAAGAAGTATGCCAACCCGTCCAAGACGACAAGGCTTCACCTGCACATCCTTACCGAAGGCTCCCACCCCGACAGCACAGCCGTGGCGCGTATCTCCATCGAAAAAGTTTTTGCCGAGTTCGACGGCCAAGAGCGCATCTTCAAAGCGAAGAAAGGGGGTGCATTATGAGCGCACAGGTGATGTTTACCGAGAAGACACTGAACGCTCTTGAAGAGCTTCAGAGAGGGTCGCACTATGAAGAGTTCACAGGATTTAGCAAGGATTTGGAAGACCATTTGCTCGATGATGAAGGGCTGTATGATAATGAAGCACGTTGCACGAAGACGATACTTCTGCTGAAGACTTTCCGCTATTATTCGGGCATAATCACCAGATTACTGGAGAAAGGAGGTTGCGATGAAGAATAACAAACGCCCCCTGCCTGCCAGTTCCGTCGTGTTGGCTGGATACTTGCAATCGTTCATCCCTGCCACTGGTGCGGAGGGTGAGAATCTGGTGCTGAAGACCTCACAGCAAATCCAGGATGACCTCTCTACCATGGTGGACATCACTCTGAACGACATTGCAGAGGAAATGGTTTCCATCGGGTACAAGGTGAAACTCGATGAAGACGGACTCCCGAAGTGGATGATGTCGTACGGAAAGTAAGCCTACAAAACATCCTTAGTCACCGAGGGCGCGTCCATAGTCATGTAGGTAAACATAGGATGTTTTGTTCCGCCCTTTTATCTGCCCTTTATTTTTGATTGATTAAGAGGCTCCTGACTCCCCAAAGTCGGGTGGCCGGAGCCTCTTTTGTGTCTTTTGTTCCGCCCTTTCGGGCGATTATCTTTGCCATATAATTAAAGAATAATCGAATCATGATTACAGTTTTATCAGATGTCAGTGACTATATCTTTTCCTCTGCACTGGAGAATTTCGCCTTCTCCACCAGCGAGGAGACGGCCACCTTTACACTGCAACTGGGCGAAAAGGTGCTGCATAGCGAAACCTACGTGTCCGATGCAGAAGGCAAAATCCGCATCTATGACCTG
>JAFWYQ010000019.1 GCA_017517605.1 Bacteroidaceae bacterium | reverse complement strand
TGACGGACTGGACTGCCGCGTCACCCTCGACGGACAGGACGGACTTGACCGCAAGCAAAGGCAGTATGACAAATTGAACCGCAATGCACACCGATAAACAGCTCCATTATGACCGAACTACACTTGAACGGACTGCCCGCAGTCCTGCCCCAAAACCTAAACATCAAGGTGAACCACGAGAATGTCTATCTGACTGCCGCCAGCCAGTACACGCTCGACATAGAACTGCCCTTGCAGGGATGTCCGCAGAACCTTGCCATCTTCGGCCACATCAACCGCATCGATGCACGCCGTCGCTCCATCACGCTACAGGCACTGCTCACCGCCAGTGGCAAAGTCATCCTGAAAGGTTCGGCACTCATCACCTCCATCACCCGACGGAGTGTGAAAGTGCAATTGCTGGCAGGCAACAGCGAATTCAACTTCTTCGGCAAAGGGGAAGGGATGTATATCAATGAAATGGGAATTGTAGCAACAGAAAGTGCTCCGACGTATGGTCGTGATACGATTGATGACACGGCGATTGAAGCGTATCAGGCTGCTCTGTACGGAGCGTATCCGGAAAGGAATTTTGTATATTTTCCCCTTTTCAATGAAACTCTTGGGGGCACAATGAACAATCAGATGTACTATGTGGATACAGGCCAAAATAATCTGACTTATCCCATTCTGGGCGCAAGCGGAGCAACTACAGGAGAGGGACGCAGAGAAACGGATATAATTGCAGTCAGTCCGCAGCCTTATTTGTGCTGGTTGATAGATGCCATCATTACCAAGATGGGCTACACGCTTGAACGAAACGACATGATTGGTACACCTCTACAGCAGATTTTTGTATGTATGCCGGGCAACAGTACAACTATAAGCAAACATTTGCCGCACTGGACGGTGAACGAATTCTTCCGACAACTGGAGGCTTTCTTGGGCATGGTGTTGATTGTCGATGATGTAAAGAAGATGGCCTCCCTGATTTCCAAACGTTTCTTTTTCATGCACAATGTAAAGCATATCAACAACATTGTGGATGATTTTGAAGTAGAGGTTGACAATGAGGTAAAAGCAGATGTGTCGATTGGCAGAACCGGATATACCGACAATGGACTGGCGGCAGAACTGAGCTTGCCTGCTTCTGCCATGCGCAAAGCCACCATTGTGCAGATAGATTCGGATGGAATAGATACGGAAGACTCCGCAACTGACCGGATTATCTATGAACATAACGGGCGACGCTTTGTCCATTGGACTGATGACAACGGAGCAACTTATTACAGCCGCATGGTTGACCAAGCACGGCCACGACCAGCACAAGGCGACACAGAAGATGACCGGACATCCGGTCTTGATGTTGAATTGAAGTTTGTCCCAGCTCGTACAACTACAGGCACACTTGCAGTCCGACACTGGAAATCCTATGACAGGCGCGAGGAACTTGTGAAGGAAGAAACCATTTCAATTCCTGTCCTTACAGTGACTGGAGTAGCCATAGAAAATCGTGCTCAACGAGGTAATTCTACAGGTGGATTCTCTTTGCAGGAATACATCGAAGATGATTCACTGGAGAATGAAGAGAGTGAGGTTCCCGATTTTATTGAGGTTGCCTATAACGATGATACAGAGCATTACGGTCTGTCTGATTCGGGTATAAAGTGCAAGTATTGGTTTGGCAAAACCTTTTGCGGAGTGATGGGGAATGTCCGGGTCAATACCTTGAGTTTTGACTTCGGACTGGTTCCAACGGATGGAACAAACATCTATTCCCTCTGTCACAGCGGTCTCCTCCAGATTGACAAGACGGCCAAGCGCTGCATCCGATTCCTGCATCCTGGCAGCGTAGATCCGAAGCCGCTCTTCGTCATACGGGGCAAACGGTTCGTGTGCGAAAAAATAGAAAGGCAGATTGATTCCAAAGGAATGCAACCGTTGGTGACAGGATACTTCTACGAAGTGAGCGAATAAAAAAACGAAGAGTGAATAATCATATAGTACAGACTATCGGATTCTTCACTCTTCGTTCTTCACTCTTCGTTCCGTCAAATGTCCGGAAACTCATCCTTTAGTTTCTTCGACTGAACGGCAAAGTTCCTGCGGATATATCGCTCCGTTGTGTCGATGGACTTGTGCCGGAAATGGCGTTGCAGTTCCCACGTATCGACACCCGCATTCACCAGTTCGACACCGCCTGTATGCTTGAAACTGTACAGTTTATAGATAGCTGAAATGCCCAACTTGTTGCGGATGGCATCAAAACGGAATCGCATGGCATTCTTTCCAAGCATTGTCGGTCCTGGATTACCGCCCAATGAAAACAAAAAATCCTCCTTATCATACTGCTCCAGTTCCATATCCAGAAGAATTTTCTGCAATTGTCGCGGGATGTTCACACTCTCCGTCAGGCGGTTCTTACTGATGTCCTTCGGAACACAGATGGATTGTTTCTCCAAGTCAATGTCGCGGATGCGCAATTGCCGCAATTCATTTGGGCGGATAGCACAGTAGTACTCCATCAGGCATACCAACATCAGTTGCGGGTCATGCTTCCTCATATAAGTCAGCAGCACTTTCCGCTCCCTGACAGGTATGGGACGTGGAGCTTCGTCTTTTACTTCGCCCATTCGAGGGATATTGTTTACCGGATTCTCCAGTACAATCTGCTTTACCTTTATTATATAGGCAAAGAAACTATGCAAAATCTGCTTGTACTTGTTGACGGTGTGACGGCTGATGTGTGTCGTTTCCACCATTTGGCGGAGAAAGTCGCAGATATGTTCACGAGTGATGAAACTGATGTGTTTCCGGGCCAAATCATTCCTTTCGCACCATTCATTGAAAATCCTCAGCTTACTTTGGTAAGTCTGAAAAGAGTGGGGGATGACCTCAACCCTTTTAGCCTCCAAAAATTCAGATAAGTGAGTCCGTAGAGTGATTACCCCTTCACGTTCCGCTCCCCAGCGTTTGGCGGCAGCGGCATAAATAAGTTCATCCTGATATGAACGTTTCTTCTCCATGAAGGGGATGTCCCCGCTCCGAATCCGTTCCTTTATATCCGCAATAATCTCCTCGGCCAAGGCGCGTCTCTCCTCAGCAGTTTTCAGCTTCTTAAACCCCTTGTAGTGGCGGAAGCGTTTCATCTCATCGGTATGCGGGTTTCTCATTGCATACTCCACATACCATTCCTTTGTGAGGTCTACCCCACAATCATTCAGTGTCGGTAACACCAAAATTTCTTTCTTTCTTGCCATCTTGTCTTAACTCTTTAAATTTGTACTTTTTGACGTTTATTCCAAATTGAGCAGACAAAATCCAGACAGTTTGAAAAGTAAGAAATAGACACTTTGAAAAAGAAAAGAGCCTGAAAATCAGCGTTTTCAGACTCCTTGGTCGGGATGACTGGATTCGAACCAGCGACCACACGCCCCCCAGACGCGTACTCTAACCGGACTGAGCTACATCCCGATTGGACTTTTCTCTAAAAGCGCTGCAAAGGTACGGCTTATTTTGGAATAGACAAACGTTTTGGGGGATTTTTTTAAGAAAAACGTGAATTTTCTCTCTTTTTTGCTTCTTTTTGGGGATTGGATGGGGGGATTAGGGGAATTATATCTATTTTTGCAATGAAATAATATATATAAAGGTATGCAGATTACTTTGACGCCTCCCAAGGAGGTGAGGAATACGATAAAATTGCCTTCGTCGAAGAGCATCAGCAACCGGGTGCTCATCATCAATGCGCTGAGCGGAGCGGGTGAAATGCCCGAAAATGTGTCGGATTGTGACGACACGCGGGTGATGGTGCGTGCGCTGACGCAGGACTCACCGGTGGTGGACATTATGGCTGCTGGTACGGCCATGCGGTTTCTGACGGCTTACTTTGCTTCCCGAAAGGGGAGCGTGAAGACGATGACGGGCACGGAGCGCATGCGCCAGCGCCCGATAAGGATACTGGTGGATGCGCTGCGCCAGTTGGGTGCCCGGGTGGAATATGTGGAGAATGAGGGGTATCCGCCTCTGCGGGTGACGGGCCTTCCTTTGGAAAAGGGGGAGGTGACTCTGCAGGGGAACGTGAGCTCGCAATACATCTCGGCCTTGCTGATGATTGGGCCGATGATGGCGGACGGGCTGAAGCTGCATCTGCAGGGGGAGGTGATTTCGCGCCCTTACATCAACCTGACGTTGCAACTGATGCGCGACTTTGGCGCCAAAGCCGAATGGGTGGGCGATGAGGAGATAAGGGTGAGTCCGAAGCCTTATGCTCCGATACCTTTCAAGGTGGAGAGTGACTGGAGTGCGGCATCGTACTGGTACGAAATGGTGGCTCTGACGACGGATGCAGAGGCGCGGGTGACGTTGCCCTGCCTGTATGCGCACAGTTACCAGGGGGACAGTGCGGTGGCCCGCTTGTTTGAGCAATTGGGCGTGGCCACGGAGTATGACGAAGAGGCCGACAGTGTGACATTGTGCAAGAATGGCCGGTTGGTGGAGCGCATGGAGTATGACTTTGTGAACCAGCCCGACCTGGCACAGACGCTGGTGGTGACGTGTACGATGCTGGGAGTGCCTTTCCGCTTTACGGGCTTGCAGAGCCTGAAGATAAAGGAGACTGACCGCATGGCTGCCCTCATCTGTGAACTCGGGAAACTGGGATATGTGCTCCGCGAGGAGGATGACCGGGTGCTGGAGTGGACGGGCGAGCGATGCCAACCCGAGGCGGACGCGGCCATTGACACGTATGAGGACCATCGCATGGCCATGGCTTTGGCTCCGGCTTGCATGGTGTTGGGGGGCTTGCGCATCAACAATCCGCAGGTGGTGAGCAAGTCGTACCCGGGATATTGGAGGGATTTGGAGATGGTTGGATTTGGAATAAGGGGTTAATGGGAGATAGAAGGAGGAATCTTTTGAGGAGTTAAAGGAGTTAAAGAAGTTATCGCAGGCTTTGGCCTGCTAGCCAAATGTAAAAGATACGAGTTATCAGCTACGAGCTACAAGTACCTTGCTGTACAAAACTCGTTACTCGTAGCTTGTAGCTTGTCACTTGAAAAACTATTGGCTTTAACTCCTAACGAGCGAGGCGAAGTGATAACTCCTAGCGAAGCGATAACTCCTTTAACTCCTAAAAAAACATAAAGTGTATGATACTCATTTTAATAATTAGTCTGTTCGTGCTGGTGGCCATAGCCTTGGGGTTGGGGGCCTTGCGCAACCGCTCGATACGCAAGAAGATTGAGCGGGGCGAGCTGGAGGAGTTTCCCGACATCAAGCAGATAGAGGACATGGAGTGCTGTGGCCAGCATCAGACGTGTGAAAAGGAGAGTCTGCTGGCTGCCGTAAGCAAGCAGATTGAGTACTTCGACGATGAAGAACTGGACAACTATCGGGGGGTGCCCGCTGATGGCTATACACCTGAGCAGGTGGAGCAATTCCGCGACGTGCTCTACACCATGCAGGAGGTGGAGGTGGCCGGATGGGTGCGCAGCTTGCAGCTGAGAGCGGTGGAATTGCCCGACGAGTTGAAGGATGAAGTGTTCCTGATTGTGGGCGAACGGAGGATGCACTGATGCCTTTTATTCGCTCTGACAGACAATAAAATGACGTTTTCGGAGTTATGTATATAAGTTTACTTCTGAGGAGTTAAAGGAGTTAAAGGGAGTTATCAGCCCTTCGGGCTTGGGAGTTAGAGCCAAATGTGCTGCTTGCGTTGTTTCTCCGTCCTGTATTTTGTCATTTTGAGCAAAGCGAAAAATCTGAGTGTGCATTCGCCAGCACTCCTAAAAGAGAATCTCCTACGGATAATTCTCCTCAAAAAAATAGACTTGCTAAACTTGAATGAGACATAAGAGCATATACATAATAGTTGGTTTGCTGATGGCAATGATGGTGGTGGGATGTTCGACGAAGAAGAACACGGCCAACACTCGTCGTTGGCACGCTTTCACGGCCAAATATAACACATTCTACAACGGCGACGAGGCCTACAAGGAGGGTATGTTGGAGCAGGAGCGTGCCAACAAGGACAACTATATGGAGGTGCTCCCTTACTTCCTTATCGGAAACAAAAAGACGGTAGGTAGCGGTAGTGGAAATTTTGACCGCGCTATCGAAAAGTCACAAAAAGCCATCAAACAACACTCCATCAAGAAGAAACCCAAACGGAAAGCCGGCGAGAAGAAAACCGAGAAGATGATACGCTGGTACGCCAAGAAGGAGTATAACCCCTTCATCCACCATGCATGGTTCCTGATGGCAAGGGCACAATTCCAAAAGGGTGAGTTCTTGGAGGCGGCCTCCACCTTCTCCTACATCACCCGATTGTATGCTGAGGAGCCCGACAAGGTGGCCGAGGCACGCTTGTGGATGGCACGTTGCTACACCGAACTGGAGTGGTACTACGATGCCGAGGATGTGCTTGACAAGGCCGCACGCGACAGTATGCCCCGGAAACTGGAGGGCGAACGGAGTGCCACATACACCAACTTCCTGCTTCGCCAAGGACGGTTCAGCGAGGCATTGCCCTACCTGGAGCAGGCGATAAAGAAAGAGAAGGCGGGCAAACAACGCGCCCGACACTACTTCCTCCTCGGACAAGTGTATCAGCATACAGGAAACAACGCCATGGCCTACAATGCCTATTCAAAGGTGATAAAGGCCAATCCGCCATACGAATTGGAGTTCAATGCCCGCATCAAACAGACAGAGGTGGCCTCGGACAAAGAGAGCGAACGCACCATCAAACGATTGAAGAGCATGGCACGTAGCCCCAAGAATACGGAGTATCTCGACCAGGTGTATTATGCCATAGGTAATCTGTATATGGCCAAGAAAGACACCCTTACAGCCATCAAGAATTACGAGGAAGGTGCGGAAAAGAGTACCCGCTCAGGAGTGGAGAAAGGTATCCTGCTCCTGCGCTTGGGCGACCTCTATTGGGAGAGGGCCGACTATGCCGATGCACAACGTTGCTATGCCGAAGTGATAGGCTTGCTGGAGGATAAGGAGACGGATGAATACAAGGTGGTGAGCCGACGCTCGGAAGTGCTTGACGAGCTGGTGGGACATGCTGAGGCCGTAGAGCTACAGGATAGCCTGCAACGACTGGCTGCGATGAGCGAGGAGGAGCGTATGGTGGTGATTGAACAAATCATTGAACGGGTGAAGGAGGAAGAGAAGAAGGCCAAGGAAGAGGCGGAGCTGGCCGAGCGCATGGCGGCCCGCGAAGAGGCATTGGCCAATGTGGCCAACCGCAATACCCCTGCCCGTACACCTACCGTTGGTGCGGGTGGTGACCAGTCGTGGTACTTCTATAACCAACAGTTGGTAACGCAGGGCAAGGGCGACTTCCAACGCAAGTGGGGAAGACGTAAGCTGGAGGACAATTGGCGACGACGCAACAAGACGGTTGTGAACACACAGGAGTTTGCCACCATTGACTATGCCGCAGAGGATAGCCTGGCTGCATTGGGCGACTCGATAACGAGCGACTCGACGGCTTTAGTGCAGGCACCCGACTCGCTGGTGACGGACAACAAGAATCCCCAATTCTACATCCAGCAGATTCCTCTTACTGAGGAGGCTATGGCGGAGAGTAACGCCATCCTGTCGGAGGGATTGTACAATTGCGGATTGATTTATAAGGACAAGCTGGAGGATTTTGCCTTGGCCGAGCAGTCCTTTGACCGATTGCTGAAGGAGTTTCCTGATTATCAGCAGATGGAGGAGGTGTACTACAACCTCTACCTGATGTATTCGCGATGGAAGAGGCAGGACAAGGCTACAGTCTATCTGGATAGCTTGAAGAGCCGCTTCCCGATGGGAGATTACACAGTGTTGCTCTCTGACCCTGACTATGCCCTGAATGCCGTGTATGGCAAGCATCTGGAGGATTCGTTGTATGTGGTCACCTACGATGCTTACCTGCGGGGCGACTTCAAGACGGTGGCCTCCAATGCCGAATATGCATCCGCGAAGTATCCTTTAGGTGTGCATCGCCCGAAGTTCATGTTCCTGCACGGCATGGGGCAACTCGAGAGTGGTGACCAGCAGGGATTTCTGGATAATCTGAAGACCATTGTAGAGAAGTACCCCGAGAATGAGATTACCGAGATGGCGGGGTTGATACTGAAGGGTGTGCAGGATGGCCGTCTGTTGCAGTCGGGCAGCTTCTCTGTTGGCTCCATCTGGGCACGTCGTATGGGTGGGATGAGTGGTGATTCCCTTTCGGTGGACTCCATACCGCCCTTTACCGCCGAGCAGACTGACCCTTACCTGTTCATCTTGGCGTATGAGGACGGTAGGGTGAACGAGAACCAGTTGCTGTTTGAAATTGCCCGCTATAACTTCTCCAACTTCATGGTGCGCAACTTCGATATACAATTCGTCAAGCAGGATGGTGTTGGCATGATGCAGGTGGGCGAGTTCATGAACTATGCAGAGTGCTACCAGTACATGAAGCGCCTGTATGCTGATGAACGCCTTGCCAAGCGCCTGGAGGGATTGCGTGTGCTGCTGATTTCCAAACCGAACTATGAACTTTTGCGCAACTACTATAGTTTTGATGACTACCAGCAATTCTACGAAGAGCATTTGGGCGGATTGCCTATGCCTGAGATGGATGGTTATCAGTTCGACGCTCCCCGAATGTTGAATGCCGACGAAGCCGAAAAGTTGGAAGAAGAATGGGAAGAAGTGGAAGAGTAAAGCGACATTTTTAAGAACCCACCATAAAAAAGAAACTGATGAAGAACGGATTGTTACTTTGGGCCGATGATGAGATGGATTTGCTCCGTCCGCATATACTTTTCTTGGAAAACAAGGGGTACGAGGTGATGACGGTCACCAACGGACAGGACGCATTGGACTTGTGCCGTAAGCACACGTTTGACCTGATTATGTTGGACGAGAACATGCCTGGCCTCAGTGGCTTGGAAACCTTGTCGCGCATAAAGGACCTGACACCATCGGTGCCCGTGGTGATGGTGACCAAAAGTGAAGAGGAGAACATCATGGATCAGGCCATTGGTGGGAAAATTGCAGATTTCCTCATCAAACCGGTCAATCCAAACCAGATATTGATGACGCTGAAGAAGAACATACATCAGCGCGACATCTTGTCGGAAAAGACCGACTCCAATTATCAGCAGAACTTCGGACGGTTGGGGATGCAGATAAACGATGCACGCTCATTTGAAGACTGGACAGAGGTCTATCGCCAACTGGTGTCGTGGGAACTCCAATTGTCTGAAGCCGACAGCAACATGACGGAGATGCTGAAAATGCAAAAGAATGAGGCTAACGGAGGATTTGCCAAGTTTGTCAAGAAGAACTATCAGGATTGGACAAACTCCTCTGACAACCGTCCCCTGATGAGCCCCGACATCTTCAAACGCAAGGTGTTCCCCCTGTTGGATAAAGGGGAAAAAGTGGTGTTGCTGGTGTTGGACAACTTCCGCTATGACCAATGGCGCCAGTTGAACGTGGAGTTGGGACAGGCATTTTCCGTGGAGGAAGAACTCTACATGAGCATCCTGCCCACGGCTACGCAATATGCACGCAACGCCATCTTCAGCGGATTGATGCCTAACAAGATTGCACAGATGTTTCCCGACCTGTGGGTGGATGAGGATGAAGAGGAGGGAAAGAATCTCAATGAAGCTCCGCTTGTGCAAACCCAATTGGACAGGTACAGACGAAAGAACACATTCTCGTATCACAAAATCAACGATTCACAAGGAGCCGAGAAACTTGTCAGCCAGTTCAAGCAATTCCAACACTACGACCTGAACGTGGTGGTGCTGAACTTCATAGACATGCTCAGCCATGCCCGCACTGAGAGCAAGACGGTGCGCGAGCTGGCCAAGGACGAAGCGGCTTACCGTAGCATCACCCTCTCGTGGTTCCGCCACTCGCCCGTGCGCGAATTGCTGAAATTGTTGGCCGATAGCGACTACACCGTCATCATCACCACCGACCACGGAAGCATCCGGGTGGACAAACCCGTAAAAGTGTTGGGCGACCGAAACGTGAACACCAACTTGCGTTATAAGCTAGGAAAGAACTTGAGCTACAATGCCAAGGAGGTGTTTGAAGTCAAAGAACCGGCGAAAGTGCAATTGCCTTCACCCAACATCAGCACCACCTATATATTTGCTACAGGGAGCGACTTCTTTGCCTATCCGAACAACTACAACCACTATGTGTCGTACTACAAGGATACCTTCCAGCATGGAGGCATTTCCATGGAAGAGATGCTCATCCCCCTGATAACTCTGCAACCGAAGAAAAGATGAAGTGAAGGGCTAGGGAGTTGGTCCCTAATCCTTAACCCCTCAACCCTCAACCTTATAATTATGGAAATAAAGATTACATCATTAGAGAATATCCGTGAAGCAGCCCGCCAGTTTGTGGCTGCTATGGAGGACAACACCGTCTTTGCATTCTATGGCAAGATGGGAGCAGGAAAAACCACATTCGTGAAGGCCGTGTGCGAAGAGTTGGGCGTGACCGACGTCATCAATTCGCCCACCTTTGCCATTGTCAACGAATACCGTGCCGACGAGTCGGGCGAACTTATCTACCATTTCGACTTCTATCGCATCAAGCGCCTTGAAGAGGTGTACGACATGGGATATGAGGACTATTTCTATAGTGGTGCCCTCTGCTTTATTGAATGGCCAGAGCTGATTGAAGACGTGTTGCCCGAAGAGGCCGTCCGAGTCACCATCGAGGAGCAGGAGGACGGCTCGCGTCTGATTACTCTTTAATTGCGTACACATCGGAAGATTGTCACATTAGTGCATTGTCACTTTTACAAAATAGTACATTGTCATTTTAGCATATTAGCAAATTAGCACATTGTCGTATGATTCCTCAAGATCCTATGATGCTTTTCAGCTTCATCAACATGAAGTTGCGAGACCAATATCCCTCGCTCGATGCCCTTTGTGAAGACATGGACATTGATAAAGAAAATCTCCTCGCTACACTTGCCACCGTTGGCTTTGAGTATAGCGAGGAGAATAATAAGTTTTGGTAAGAGTACCGTCTCAACTAATCATCAGTTTCAGGTATCAGTGTTGCCAGCACTTTGTCGATGCGGGCACCATCCATATCCATGACCTCAAGACGGAAATGGTGCCATCTGATGCGTTCGCCAACCTCGGGGATGTGACCGAGCAAATCAAGCAGAAGGCCGGCCAACGTGTTGCAATTGGGAGCATCTGCACTCAGCTCTTCACAATCAAAATAGGTGAGAAACTCGTAAAGGGGGCATTGTCCGTCTATCAGCCATCCTTGGTCATCCTTTCTTTCGACAATGTAAGGGGCTTCGTCTTCTGCCGTGTCGCCCACTTCGCCCACCAATCCTTCCAGAATGTCTTTTGTTGTCACTATACCTTGGGTACTTCCATATTCGTCGCACACCAAAGCACGTCCGATTTTATGTTCTTTCAGTAGCTCCAATGCCTTGTACACGGTCATATTCTCAGGCAAATAGAGCGGGGTGTTGATGACATCCGCGAAGGTGAATTGCGGATTGTCAAGAGCCACAATCAATGACTTCAAGGTGACGATGCCGCACACATTCTCCAAAGTGCCGTCAATCACGGGATAGGCTTCGTAGAGGTCGTTGCGGATGATTTCGCGTATGGTGTCGGCATCCATGTGGATGTTATGCGTTTTATCAATCGGACAATTTCTCCTACCCACAAGATGACGGAAGTAGAGGCGATGATGCCCATCCACGTCTGCCAATCGAGCGGAGTGGTGCGGAAGACGTTGCCTCCCCATTGGACGATGATAAATTGTCCGCCCAAAATGATGGTGGCCACAATCCACAGGGTGTACGACTTGCTGAAGCCCTTGAATGCCGAATCATCGGTACCCAGTACGCGGGCGTTGAAGAGATTCCAGAATTGCATCATCACAAAGATGGTGAAGACGACGGTGAGTCCCTTCAAGTCGAGCAAGGCATTGGCGTTCATGTAGAGATAGAGACCTACAAGCACACCCACGAACAACAATCCCATACCGCCGATGTTGCGATACATGGCAGGGGTGATGATGAAGTCGGTGCTCTTGCGTGGCTTCTGCTTCATCACACTCTCACTGGGTGGGATGGAGGCCAAGGCCATAGCGGCAAACGTGTCCATAATGAGGTTGATCCAAAGCATTTGGGTGACGGTCAGCGGAATGGCCGTACCCATCACGGCACCCAACAATACGATGGCCAGTGCCACCACGTTGATGGTAAGCTGGAAGGCGATGAAACGCTGGATATTCTTGTAAAGCGAACGTCCCCACATGACGGCCGTGCCGATGCTGTTGAACGAGTCGTCGAGCAATGTGATGTCGCTGGCCTCCTTGGCAACGGACGTGCCGGTACCCATTGAAAGGCCCACTTGGGCATGGTTCAATGCAGGCGCATCGTTCGTGCCATCGCCCGTAACGGCCACTACGGCTCCACGTTGTTGTAGCAATTGCACCAGGCGTTGTTTGTCGGTAGGACGTGCACGCGACATAATCTTGAGGTCCATCACGCGATCGAGCGCCTCTTCATCGCTAAGGGCCGCAAACTCTACTCCAGTAATGCGGTTACGGTCGGTGTCTTCAGGCTTCCAAAGGCCTATCTGACGGGCAATCTCTGTGGCGGTGCCCGGTGTGTCACCCGTCACAATCTTGATGTCGATGCCGGCACTCTGGCATTTGCCTACAGCTGCGGGCACATCGGGACGGATGGGGTCAGAGATGGCTGCTATGCCCAAGAAGGTGATAGCCGAGTTTGCCACCAGTTCTTCGCAATCAGAGCCAGCCTTTTCATCCACCTCAGCTATGGCAAATCCCAAGGTACGCATGGCCATGTTCTGGTACTTCATCAGTTGCTCTTCTGCAGTGGCGCGGTATGATTCGATGGGACAAATTTTTTCCTCCGTGGACAAAAAAGTTTTTGAGTGTCTGAGAATAATTTCGGGTGCACCTTTTATATATAATGTGCGTTTTCCCTCTTTCTCGGCCAGTGTGGCCATATATTTCCGTTCGGTGGAGAAGGGGAGCTGGCTGATGACTTTTGACTCTTCGCGCAACAACTCATAGTCGTGTCCTTGCTTGTGCAACCACAAGAGCAGGGCGCCCTCCGTGGGGTTGCCGATGGGGATAAGTTCCTCTTCCCCCTTGCGCTCGATGAAGGCGGTGCTGTTCACGGCCATTGAGTTGGTTATCAGCTCCTCGTGTGTGGCCAATGCGGGAAATTGTGTCTCATACACCTGCATCTTGTTTTGTGTGAGTGTACCCGTCTTGTCGGTGCAGATGACGGTGACGGCACCCATCGTTTCACAAGCGTGCATCTTGCGCACCAGGTTGTTGGTTGCCAGCATACGGCGCATGTTCAGGGCCAAACTTAGGGTGACACTCATGGGCAAGCCTTCGGGCACTGACACCACAATAAGGGTGACGGCCATCATGAAGTATTTCAGCACTATCTGCACCACCTCCATGCCTTGGTGCCAGTCCTGTATACTGCCGTGGAGGGTGAACCATGAGTAGAGGTCGCGCGCCACGAACACCACAAAGGTGACACCCGCGATGGTGAATCCCACCTTGCCGATAAGACTGGCCAGGCGCGTCAATTGCTTGTTCAGGGGCGTCTCCTCCTCGCTGGCTTCAGTGGACTGGCGGGCCACCTTGCCAATCTCCGTAGCATCACCTACACGGACGACTCGCATCACCCCATGACCGTCGGTCACCGTATTGCCGCGCATCACCAGATTACTGGCGTAGGTGGCATCCGTATCAAAGTCGTCGGGATTGGTCGTCTTCTCCACCATCAGCTCACCGGTCAGACTCGACTCGTTGATTTGTAGCGAGGTGGCCTCAAGCAGCACTCCATCGGCCGGAATCTCCTCACCATTCTCTATAATCACAATGTCATCTACCACCACCTCGCGACGCGGTATCGAGTGTACCTTCCCGCCGCGGATGACCTTCACCTGCGTCTCTTCACCAACGGCATTCAGCAGGTCAAACTTCTTGCCGGCATCATACTCGAAGTAGAAGCCAATGCCCGTAGCAAGAAGGATGGCAAAGATGATTCCTATCGTCTCGGCATACTCATTTTCAATCACCGAGATACCCAATGACAACACGGCGGCAAAGAGCAACACCTTGATGACAGGGTCCTTGAATTTCTCTAAATAAAGTTTCCATATTGATTCCTTTTCAGGAGGAGTCAGCATGTTCTCGCCATGCTGTTCGCGACTGCGGATGACCTCTTCGTCATTGAGGCCCTGGAACTTGGATTGTGAGGTTGACATTTGTCTCTTGTTAGATATTCTTGAATAGTTATAACATCCGGCACATGCCCAATGTTTTCGTCGTGCAAAGTTAGACATAAACACTCGCAACCACGCACCTTTATACCTTTTTTAATAAATATAGATAATTTTTAGGCAAAACTCATCACGAGTAACTATTCTGCGATAATGCAATCCTTTATTTATTTGGAAGAACACAGAGGCACAAAGACACAGAGAAGATATATTTGTCACCGAAAAAGGGGAAAACTCTGTGTCTCTGTGCCTCTGTGTTCTAAATAATTTGTTTCGCTGAATTGTTACCATCACGACAAATATTTCTTCCTCGCCATGATGGAGAAATCACACCCAAAATGATACATATTACAAGATTGTTTTGTACATTTGCACCCAAATTAAATAAACATTAGAAGATAGAGTATATATGAAGAAAGTGAAACTTACGATGGCAGCATTGGCTGCTACAGCATTATTGTCGGGTTGCGGTGCAGCCGGCAGTTCATTGATGGGTGGTATGCTTGGAGGAAATGCTGCTCAAGGCTCAACAACAGCATCCACCACTACCACATCCACCACCTCTACTACATCTGCCACCACCACTGCTGGTGAGTCAGGTGGCTTGGCCTCGCTCATTGGCAACGTGTTGGGAGCTGTGCTGGGTGCATCAAATACCTTGACCGAAGCTGATTTGGTAGGAACATGGAACTTCCAGAGTGTAGATTGCGTGTTCGAGAGCGAGAACTTCCTGATGAAGGCCGGTGGCGAAGTGGCTGCAGCACAGATTGAAACCAAACTGAACGAGACCTTCTCGAAATTCGGAGTAGTGCCTGGCGCATGCAGCTTCACCTTCAACAACGACAATACCTATTCGGCACAGATTTCAGCCTTGCCCATGAACGGACAATATGCATTGGATGCCGCAAACAAGAAGTTGACCATGACTTACTTGGCAGGATTGGGCACCATGACCCCTAACATCGTGAAAACAGGCAACAAGATAAGCCTCCTCTACGAAGCCGACAAACTGTTGGCCATAGCACAGAAGTTGGCAGCCATGTCGGGCAACACCAGTCTGCAGACATTAGCCGACTTGGCTTCGCAATACGATGGCCTTATGATTGGCTTGGAGTTGCAGAAGTAATAGCAAAAACAATTAGTGAACAAGCTACGAGTGACGAGCTACAAGTTGTCCATGCGGCACAGGCTCGTCACTCGTAGCTTTTTATGTCCTAAAAAAACACCTGCGCCTCTCTTTCACAGAGAAGCGCAGGTTCACAATTAAATCACTATGGTGTAAAAAAAAGGAGTCTTTATTCAGTTGTCGGCTACAAGTTCCATGCGACAAAAACTTGTCACTCGTCGCTTGTAGCTCGTCGCTTGTTGCTCAATTACACAATACCTTGAGCCATCATGGCCTTGGCTACCTTCATGAATCCGGCGATGTTGGCACCCTTCACGTAGTTTACATAGCCGTCTTCTTCGGTACCGTACTTCACGCAGTTCTCGTGGATGTTCTCCATGATGTAGTGGAGTTTGTTGTCCACCTCTTCGCTGCTCCATGAGAGGCGCTCTGAGTTCTGGCTCATTTCCAAACCTGATACTGACACACCACCGGCATTGGCAGCCTTACCCGGTGCGTAGAGAATCTTGGCTTCCTGGAAAATCTTGATGGCTTCAGGAGTAGAGGGCATGTTGGCACCTTCGCTTACGGCAATGACACCGTTGTTCACCAACATCTGTGCATGTTCGCCGTTCAACTCATTCTGAGTAGCTGAGGGCAGAGCAATGTCGGCCTTTTCGCCCCAAGGTTTGGCACCTGCAACATATTTCACATTGTATTTCTCTGCATATTCGCGGATACGTCCACGGTAGAGATTCTTCAACTCCATGATGTAATCCAACTTCTCGCGGTCGATACCATCGGGATCGTAGATGTAACCGTCAGAGTCAGACATGGTGAGTACCTTACCACCCAATTGGAGAACCTTCTCGGCAGTGTATTGGGCCACGTTTCCTGAACCAGAGATAAGCACTGTCTTACCTTTGAGGTCCATACCTTTGGTCTTCAACATCTCCATCAAGAAATATACGTTACCATAACCTGTTGCCTCAGGACGGATAAGTGAACCACCGAACTCGCGACCCTTACCAGTGAATGTACCTGTGAACTCGCGGGTGAGTTTCTTGTACATGCCGAACATGTAACCAACTTCGCGACCACCTACACCGATGTCACCGGCGGGGATATCCATATCAGGACCTACGTGACGCCACAATTCCAACATGAAGGCTTGGCAGAAACGCATTACCTCGGCGTTGCTCTTGCCACGCGGAGAGAAGTCTGAACCTCCCTTACCACCACCCATAGGCAATGTAGTCAGTGAGTTCTTGAATGTCTGCTCGAAGGCCAAGAACTTCAAGATACCCAAGTTTACAGAACTATGGAAACGGATACCGCCTTTGTAGGGACCGATAGCGTTGTTGTGTTGTACACGGTAACCCATATTGGTGTGGATTTCACCCTTGTCATCAGCCCATGTCACGCGGAATTGGAACACGCGGTCGGGGATACAGAGGCGTTCAATCAAATTGGCTTTATCAAATTCGGGATGCTTGTTGTATTCTTCTTCAATTGTACCAAGTACTTCTTCTACTGCCTGATGATATTCAGGCTCATTGGGAAAACGACGCTTCAAGTCTTCCAAAACTTTTGCTGCATTCATCTTTTTACTCTTTTTAAGTTGTTATTATTATGTTCTTATTTTCTTTGCTTTTTTCAAAAACGCTGCAAAGATATAGTGAAAAAACAAACTGTGCAACATTTTTCCAAGAAAATCGAAGAAAAAATTGCATTTTGTGATAATTATAGCATAAAATGCGGCAAAAGATAACTTTTTATAGTCTATTTTAAGGAAAAATGTAATTGGGGAGACTTGGCGTTGACAAAAAGGAAGAGATTTTTTTGTAACAAGTATGAAATAGTAAAGAAGTGGCCAAAAACACTTTTAAGATATCTTTTTGACACACTTCCTTATAATAGATTGGTGTATGCCGTTATTTACCAACGGTTGTAGTGGATATTTTCAGGTTTCCATTTATCCTTTGGTTGAGGATCTTGTGCCGGATAACCTATTGGAATGATGTTGAGGGGGATGATGTTGGAAGGCATTCCGAGAACCTCTTTTACTTTGGGCAATACATCTTGATTGGGATATACTCCGCACCATACGGCGCCAAGACCTAAGCCATGTGCGGCAAGCAGGATGTTCTCTGTGGCGGCTGATGCATCTTGAATCCAATAACCTTGCGTAGAGCCAGGAAGTGCACGCTCCATATCACCGCATACGATAATGGCCAATTGGGCCGACTTTAGCATTTGGGCATAGGGGTGTACTTCTCTGAGGCGCTCCTTTTGTGCTCTGTCGTTTACCACCACGAAGGCCCAAGGTTGTCTGTTCACTGCTGTAGGGGCTGCCATTCCTGCACGGAGAATTTTCTCTACGGTGGCTTCGTCTACAGGTTGGTCGGTGAAGGCACGTATGCTGGTACGCGTCATGATGTTCTCAATCACTGCATCAGCACTGTTTGTGGCTTCTTGATTTTCTCCTTTACAGGATGATAACACTCCCGTGCCGACGATTGAGGCACCAACCAAACTCATAGTCATCAATGCGAGTTTGCAATAACGTTTAGTCTTTTCCATAATACCTTTGAAGAATAAAATTTTGACAAAGGTAACACTTTTTCTGAAAGTGTGAAGGGGGTAGAGCGATTTTTTTTATCGTGGAAATGTAGAACTTCGTGATGTGTAAAAATAAGTCGGTTAATTTTTTATACATCACTTAAAGAAGAAATCATTTCTTCCACCTTTTATATATAGGTATAAAGACAAGGGCACCCGAAATGATGAGCGTCAGGATGAGCGGGCCATCAATGTGTGCGGCACTGACGAGGACGATGTAGCAAAGTACAATCCAAAAAAGGATGAGGAGGAGGGCTTGAGGGCGATTGAGACGATAACGCATAAGTAAAAAGTTGATATGTAAGGCACGGATTACAGAGATTGTACGGTTGGGGGAATACTCCATGTAATCTGCGTAATCCGTGCCTAAAAACTATTCTTTCATCTTTTTGGCCACAATGGCATCGATAACGGCTACGGCGGTGGTGTTCACGATGTCGCGTACGGAGCTTTCGATGTCGGTAAAGTGGATGGGCTTGTTCAATCCCATTTGGATGGGGCCGATAATCTCCATATCGCTGTTCATGGCTTGGATAAGCTGATAAGCCGAGTTTGCCGAACTGAGGTTGGGGAATATCAAGGTATTCACCTCCTTGCCTTTCAAGCGGGTGAAGGGATACTTCGCGTCGCGCAGATGGGTATTCATGGCGAAGTTTACCTGCATCTCACCGTCGATGGCCAATTCGGGATATTCTTTTTGTATATAGTCAACCGCTTCGTGTACTTTGGCAGGGCTTCCTTCGGGGTCGGAGCCGAAGTTGCTGTAGCTCAGCATGGCCATCACGGGTTCGTGGTTGAAGAAGCGTACAGTCTTGTCGGCCAATCGGGCCACGTCGATGAGTGTGTCAGTACCCGGGTGGCGGTTGATGAGTGTGTCGGCCAGGAAGTAGGTACCCTTTTTGCTATTGAGGATGTGCATGGTGCCGAAGTGTTTGAAGCCCGGTTGGATGCCGATAACCTCCTTGGCCACCTTAATGGTGTTGCTGTATTTTGTATAAAGTCCGGTGATGAAGGCATCGGCATCGCCCGTCTCTACCATCATCATACCGAAGTAGTTGCGCTCGAACATCTTGTCGTTTGCCTCCTGAAAATTGGCGCCTTCGCGTGCACGTTTTTCGGCAAGGATGCGTGCATAGCGTTCGCGACGCGGTGCTTCGTTGGGATGGCGTAGGTTTACAATTTCAATACCTTCGAGGCTTAACTCTAGTTCTTTAGCCAGTTTGGTAATGGCCTCGTCGTTGCCTAAAACGATGGGGTGGCAGATACCTTCAGCTTTGGCCTCTACGGCTGCTTTCAGCATATTGGGATGGATACCTTCTGCAAATACCACACGTTGCGGATTGCGGCGGGCTGTATCGCGCAATTGGCGGGTGAGCTGGCTTTCCTGTCCCATCAGTTCCTTCAAGTGTTGGCGGTAAGCATCCCAATCTTCGATAGGTTTGCGTGCAACGCCACTCTCCATGGCAGCTTTGGCTACGGCCATAGAAACCTCGGTAATGAGACGTGGATCAACGGGTTTGGGAATGAAATAATCGGGTCCGAAGGTGAAATTGTTCACGTGGTACACCTCGTTCACCACGTCGGGCACGGGTTGCTTGGCCAGTGCTGCAATGGCGCGTACGGCGGCCAGTTTCATCTCTTCGTTGATGGCGGTGGAGGCTACGTCCAATGCACCACGGAAGATGTAGGGGAATCCGATGACGTTGTTTATCTGGTTGGGATAGTCGCTTCGTCCGGTTGACATCAGTACGTCGGGACGTGCAGCCATGGCATCTTCGTACGATATTTCGGGTACGGGGTTTGCCAAAGCAAAGACAATAGGGTGTTCGGCCATTGAGCGAACCATATCTTGACTCAATACGTTACCCTTTGACAAACCAAGGAAAACATCGGCACCTCGTACGGCTTCCTCCAATGTGGTAATGTCGCGACGGTCGGTGGCGAAGTAGCGTTTCATTTCATTACCAGGACGATCAAGTCCTTCTCGATCGCTACGGATTACACCTTTGGAGTCGAGCATTACGATGTTTGCGTGCGTTGCTCCCAATGCTTCATAAAGTTTGGTGCATGAGATAGCGGCCGCACCTGCACCATTTACTACAATGCGTACATCTTGAATCTTCTTTCCTGCTACCTCTAATGCATTCAGCAAACCGGCTGATGAGATGATGGCTGTACCATGCTGGTCGTCGTGCATGACGGGTATATCCAACTCTTCTTTCAGACGGCGTTCGATTTCGAAGCATTCGGGTGCTTTAATGTCCTCCAAGTTGATACCTCCGAAGGTAGGAGCGATAGCTTTAACGGCTTCGATGAACTTGTCGGGATCCTTTTCGTTTACTTCGATGTCGAAAACGTCGATGCCGCCATATATTTTGAACAATAGGCCTTTACCTTCCATCACCGGTTTGCCGGCCATGGCACCGATATCGCCTAACCCAAGTACGGCCGTACCATTGGAGATTACGGCTACCAAGTTTCCTTTGGCGGTATATTTGTAGGCATCTTGTGGATTCTTTTCGATTTCCAGACACGGTTCGGCCACTCCTGGAGAGTAAGCCAATGACAAGTCTGTCTGTGTGCTATAAGGTTTGGTGGGTACGACTTCAATCTTTCCTGGTTTGCCTTGTGCATGATAGGCAAGAGCTGCTTCTTTTGTTATCTTTACCATCTTTTTACTGTTATTTTGTTGTTAAATATTGCCTTTTTGTGGAAAATTGGCGCAAAGGTACGGCTATTTTTTTAAACAACAAAGGGATTTGCTTGATTGTTGTGTCAAATAGACATTTTTACGTTGCCTTTTATCTCAAATCTAATGAATGATTTTGTTTAATGTGTAGCCTTGTACCAATTTGTTTGGTTTTTAGGAGTGGCCAAATGGTGGGTACTGGGGGCGCTGATGGTAAGTCCGCAGAACGATTGAATGCTTTTTTGGCGATTGTTATATGCTGAATAAAAGGTCGGTGTATGCTTGCATGAGGCAGGAGGAACGGCACGTTGTAATTGTTCGTTGAAACGGGTGAGCAAGAGAGTGTCGGTGCAGAGGTGCGACACATAGTCGCCATAGTCGTAGAATAGGTGAGGTGAATATCCGTCGAGGTATTGCAACGAAGAGGTCTGCTGGTTGTCCCAAGTATAGCGGGTGTTGATTTCGTGCATCAAGGTGGCCAAGCTGTCAAGCTCGGAAGTAATCGTCATGGCAAGCGTACCGCATGGCATGGAGTAGTTGATGTAGAAATCGTAGAAGGCTTGGCTGATGCCTTCGTAGTTGATGTCGCCCAACAGATGTTCGGCCATGGGGTGGAAAGGCATACCGTAACCCATTATTTCGCAGGTGGATGCGATGAGATGGCGGGTAGCGTGTCGTAGGTCGTAAGCAGCTTCGATGCAGGACATGTAGCAGGCATCGAACAGGATGTATTCCATTGTGATACCTGCATTCTCAATAGCTTTGGCCAGTGTGGTGATGTCTGTCTGGTAGTTGGTTGTAGTTCCTCCGAAGTGGCGTGTTTGATAATCGCTTTCTGTTTCCCAATGGTAAACGGGTGCTGTTGTGTGAGTGGTTGAGGCTTGGATATATGTCGTGGAGGTTTTGTCTTGTACAGGCAACCATCCCATGCCATGTCCACTGATGGTCATCGAATAAGTGGTGGCAGGAGCAAAGGTCTTCATATCATTCAGTATGGTGGTAATACCTTCTGCCGTGGTGTAGGGATTATTTTCATATTCTTTCAGTACTTTCTCTTCGCATGTGCCGTCTTTCGCTACATAAATCAATTCGAACAATGATGCCTTGGTTGGCGATGTGGCTAAAAATACAATCACGCGCTCATTTTCGAGCACGTCATCAGCAATGGCATCTTTCATGTCGGCAATGTTTATCTTGAAAAAGCTTGTCAGATTGCTCGACCACGGCATGTACATCAGTAGGGTTTGCGTAGGTATAATCACATCGGGTTCTTTGATTTTGTCATTGTCCTTGCAAGATGCCATTACGCTTGACAAAATTATTGCCCAACCTAAAAAAACTTTTTTCCAGACAGGGGAGAAAAATATACTATGTTTTATACTCTTATTCTTCATCTTTAATTCATCATTCTTCATTCTTCATTCCTCACTCTTCACTCTTCACTCTTCACTATATCTGATTTGCCTCCACCAATCCGTTCATTACAGCATAGACGGTAAGTCCCGAAACGGAGCGTATGCCGAGTTTCTCAATGATGTTCTTCCGATGGCTGATAACCGTTGTCAAACTGATGTTGAGTTGGTTGGCTATCTCCTTATTTATATATCCGCGCACGATAAGTGTCAATACCTCCACTTCGCGTGGCGATAGGCGGAAGTTATCGCTACCCTTTTTGTGAATGTGAGGCGGGTGGGGGTGATGCTTGTGTCCTCCTTCGTGCAATTGTAGCAGGGCTTTCGTTAGATCCTTTTCTGGAAGCGAAGTGTCCAAGGTATGAAAAGCACTGAAGGTGTTGCTTGCGCCATTTATCAACACGAATGTCTTCCGTTTCCGCTCAAGGAAGAATGCCGTGTGCTTCAACACGATGGGTGCTGCCACAAAATAGTGCGTAAACATCTCCGGTGTGTCGTCCATCAATTGGCTGAACGTGCTGAAGCAACGCACCTCCATTTGGGGGATGATGCTTTGCAACAACTGCTTCAGGCCCATCTGGCTGAGCGTATTGGGGTCGATGATGGCAAATTCGGGCATAGGGCTCATTTCCAATTAACTCTTAATCCTCTCAACATCGATGCGCTGGCACCTGTTGAGCCGGTATGTTGTACACCTATGCCTCCGAACGTGTTAGGCTCAATGGCTGCACTCAAGTCCACTTCGCGCACAATATCCGGGTGGTGTGGCTGGGGGAGTGGCAACACATTCTTTACGTTGGCGGTAAGTATCGGGCCTTCTACCTTCAAACGGATGACACATCCTTTGCGATAGCAGTTCGAGGTGATGGCTTTGCTGATGGGGGTAGCCTCTCCATTGGTATATTTCATCAACTGGAAATCTACCGCACGGTCGTGCTTGGTGGTGCGGATGATGCGAAGGGCATAACCCGTTAAAGTACGCGTATCCATTTTGATGTATATATCCATATATTGACCAGTGGCACTACCGAATCCTTGTCCAGCAGGTTTGCATGGCACAACGTCAAGAATCAAGTCCATGTCTCCATATTCACGTGGAAGAGGGGTGTAGAGCAGCCGTGCACCGCGCGTACCCTGCATCAATCCTTGGAAACCTTCGGCACCATCCACTCCTTCGCCAAAATACCAAGGGTCGCCAAAGGGTGAGGGTGTCCACTCGTACTCTTGGGTGTCAGTGGGCTTGTAGGCATCTACCGTCCAGAATCCTGGATGGATAGCCGTTTGCCGGGTGGTGGGGAAATCTTCGAAGTGGGTATGTATTTGGTTGATTTCCTCTTGTTTCGGATGCATAGGCTCACCTGTTGTCAATACAGAAATGCTTCCCACTGGGCTTCTTGGGCTTTTCGGAGCAATGATGGCGCGGATGTAATAGCCTTTGTCTGCGGCGGTCAGCGGGTAGGTGCGCATCGGCTCACCTGTGTGCGAAGTGGCTACTACGATGTCGTTGTCTCCTTCGGTATTTGTACATCGTTGCCAAGTGATGATGGAGCGGTCGGCTCGTCCTTGCAAGTCGAGGGCATAGTCAAGAACGAGGGTGTCGCCGTGTTGTGTCAATGTAGGTTGGCGGGTAAAGTCGGGTGGTGGCAATTGGCATGGATGAACGGTCAGCACACAAGCCGTTTCCAACCCCATAGGGTCGGTGGCTATGAGGTGAACGATTTCAGGTTCTTCACCTTGATTATTGCCTGTTACTTGTAGGCTTCCGTCGGATTGCGGATTGATAGTGACGCAAGTGGGATGTTCTCCTTCTACGCGCCAACTGATGTTAGGTTGTGGTTGGGTAAAGTCTGCTTTTTCACCAAATGCTGTTCGCGCAACTTTTAGAGTAAATATATCCTTACCCGTTTCAACACTGCTTTTCCGTTCGCTCGGTATCATACCTACTGCCTGGTGGCCGTACTTCTTCATGAAGTCTGGTAGTTGTGCAGGATTCCATCCGTCTTCTCCTCCGAGCAGATTGTACAGGTTATACACAACCGTATCTCCCGTTGCACCGTCGACGAGCAGGCTTTTGGGGATGGTCAGGCGGAAAGCCTCCAATAGCGGTTTGTCCGTCAGGTCGATGGTCAGGTGTTTACGTGCACTGTCTATCAATAAAGGATTTCCGTTCAAGGTAAGGTCGTATTGGTAGCACCGCAAGTCATCGGTGGGATTCGGTGTCCAGTTGATGGTTAAGTCAGGTTCTTTGCTTGTCCATCGGCAATCCACCATGGTAACGGGGCTTCCCACTTTAGTCAAATATTGCGTGTCTTCTGTCAGTGAGTGAAGATCGCAATTCAAGAATACCGCTCCGGTCCCTTGGGTGCTATAGAAAGGTTTTCCGCTGAATAGCGTAAAACGACAATTCAAATGTACTCCTGTGCCGCATAATGCATCGTCAGTACATTCAAAATAGCAATTTTCATAAAAGGTACGTGGGGCTCCTACCAACGGACAAGTATTCAACCGGCTGATGAAGTGGCAATTGCGTGCCACTACACGATCGCCACGAACAATGGCTAATTGGGCTTGTACAATGGCATCGGCCCGTTTTTTGCGATTGAGGGTAGAGTCGGGTTCATACACCAAATCTACGTTGCAATAGTTTCCTAAGGTCAGATTCTCGAAGGTAATGTTTTCACCTGTCAGGTGCAACATGGTAAAGTTGCCTATGGCTCCTTGTGTTTGTCCACGATTGCATGCCAAGATGGTGTGCTCAGGATTGTTGCTCAAGCCGATGAGGCGTGTGTGGCTCATCTCCACTTTCAATCCGAAAGGGGCATTGTCGCCCTTTTGTGGGCGGCGCACGGCGGGGTCATCAGGATCGTCCATCCAATAAACATGCGGAGTGATGTAGATGCTGAGGGGCTTTGCTTCGGTAAATACCTCGTCGAACACCGTCAATTGGATACTGTCCACCGCCAGCATGGCATCCTTTACCGTACGGAATACCGTGCCGCTTTTCACTTCTGCGGGTGTGGCTTGAGGTTTCACCAACCAAGTATGTGAGTTAGTCTTCAGCTTTTCTTTTCCGTGTAAGAAAACAGTTTGTGCCGTAGTGATACTTATAGTTGCGATAAAAGTCAATAGCAGAGTAATTCTTTTATTCATTATCATCATACGCATATTTTTTAGATTGCAAAGATAATATAAAGAATTATTTTAAACGTATTTTTGGTAATAAAAAATAAACACATTCATTTTGTCTCTCTCGTTTTGCATGTTATCTAATATAAGGTTCTGCCTCGGTAATAAAAATAAATAAGGATTTATTTTGTATTACGCTCGGCTTGCACTATCTTTGCACCATTGTTAATTTTATTATTCATCAGTAAAACACACAAAGTATGAACAAAGTATTGAGTAAAATCTTGCTATGTGCCGCTACTGGCAGTATGCTTGCTGGTTGTTTCTCGGGCAACGATGCTCCTGAGATAACTCCAGGTACAGCCTTGTTTGACAACTTTTCTTACGAAGGAAAGGATCGCTTCTACGAACAGAATCCTTTGCCCGATGAGCAAAGTTTCTACACACCCATCCTTCCCGGATGGTATTCTGACCCCAGTATCTGTACCAACGGAAAGGGCGATTATTTCTTGGTGACATCTACGTTTACCTATTTCCCCGGTGTGCCTATTTTCCATAGTCGCGACCTTGTGAATTGGAAACAGGTTGGCCATGTGCTCAGTCGTCCGTCACAATTGGTTAATATGGAGAGACAGCATGTGAGTGGTGGAATTTTTGCTCCTGCCATCAGTTACAATCCACATAACGAAACCTATTATATGATAACTACCAATGTGGGTGCCGGCAACTTTTATGTAAAGACCAAAGATCCGTTTGGTGAGTGGAGTGATCCTATTCGTGTGCCCGAGGTGGGAGGTATCGATCCCAGTTTCTTCTTCGATGAGGATGGCAAGGCGTATGTGGTGAACAACGACGATGCCCCCGATTTCAAGGCTGAGTATGACGGACACCGTACTATCCGTGTGCAGGAATTCGATTGGAAGAACGACAAGATGGTTGGCCCGCGCAAGATTATTGTAAACAAGGGTGTACATCCTGAGGAGAAACCCATTTGGATTGAAGGACCTCATATGTACAAAATCAATGGTAAGTACTACTTGATGGATGCTGAAGGAGGTACCAGTGTGAACCACTCTGAGGTAATCTTCCGTAGCGATTCTCCTTGGGGACCTTTTGTGCCTTGGAAGAAGAATCCTATCTTGACACAGCGTCACCTCGATCCTACACGTCCGAATCCCATTACTTGTGCCGGACATGCTGACATTCTGCAAACACCTGAAGGCGACTGGTGGGGAGTATTCTTGGCTTGCCGTCCTATCGATAATAAATTTGAGAATTTGGGTCGTGAAACTTTCTTGATGCCTGTGAAGTGGAGCGAGGATGGCTTCCCCTATTTCATGCAAGGTGATGAGGAGATTCCTATGATTCAGCGTCGCTAAGGTGTGGTGCGTGGCGAAGAGGTGACCTTCGGTAATTTCAACGTGAACGAAGAGTTTGCCGATACCGTATTGGGTATGCAATGGATGACCCTCCGTGGCCCTGCTACCGACCTCTATTCATTGACTCAGACTCCTGGTTACCTCACTCTGAAGTGTGCCGACAAGAGTGCGAAGGAGCGTGGAGTGCCCGCTTTGGTTTGCCGTCGTATGCAACATCACAATTTCATGACCAAGACACGCATGTACTTCAATCCTGCCAATAGTAACGAGAAGGCTGGACTTATGCTCTTCAAGGACGAAACTCATCAACTCTTCATGGCTGTAAGCCAAAGTGAGGAGGGACGTACAATCTCATTGATAAAGGTTGGTGCGGACGAGGATAAGGTAATCTCTACCGAGTCACTTCCGCAAGATGCAACATGCTTCGACCTTGGTGTACTCTCCGAAGGAACTTCTTATGAATTTGCCTATTCACTCGACAAGGGTGAAACTTGGAAAACGCTTGCTACAGGTGTTGATGCCAGCTATCTCTCTACCGCTACGGCAGGAGGTTTCACCGGCACTACTATCGCTTTGCATGCTACAAGTAAATAGTTACAGTGAAAGGATGAAAGTTAATAAAGATTAAATAAATGTACAAAACTAATATTAGTTATTGTAGATTTAACAAATAACCGTATCTTTGCACCGTGTTTTTCATGGTATTAGATTTAAGGTTAATGGAAGATTGGTTGTCGGGAGACAACCTTCTTTTTTTTATGCCTGTTTGAAACACTTTATCTGTAGATGGAGTGTTTTTTTGTCCCTCTTCTTTTGCTATATTCTCAGTTTACATTATTTTTGCAAGCAGAAACCTGTGTGCCTTCGTGTGAACATCTCTATTTGGGCAGATGTTTAGAGGATAATCATATAGGTGTCCAATGAAAAAAAACGGAAAACTATGACAGAAAAAGTATTGATGAAGGTGCTGGACATCACGCAAGGGACATCGGGGAAAACTCCCTATTTCCTCCTTTTGGGTGAAGTCGGAGGAATGCGGAAATTGTCGGTGATGGTAGGTCCGTTCGAAGCGCAGGCCATCTTGGTGTCTATGCGTGGTGTGAAGGTGGGGCGTCCCTTGATGCCCGATGTCTACGTACAATCCATGCAGGCCTTCGGCATTGTCCTTCGCGAAGTATATATATATAAGGTATTGGATGGCGTGTATTATTCGATGCTCGAACTCGAACAGGATGGTGTTGTTCAGCATGTGGATGTACGCACCAGCGATGCAATTGCTCTTGCCCTTCGGTTCGAAGCACCTGTATATACGTCTGAATCGTTGCTTGCCCGCGAACATATTTTTGAAGATGGGCATGGAGCCATTTCCATTCCTGTCTCATCTGTAGATATAGATGTGTTGCGCGAAGCCCTTTCGCGAGCCATTCGCGAAGAGAAGTACGAATTGGCAGCCCAATTGCGTGATGAAATCTCCCGTAGGGAAAAAAATACCGAAGGGTAGGGAAAAAATAATTCCCCCGTAGGCAAAAAAATCGTAGTCCTAACTCATAATTCATAATTCATAATTCATAACTCCTAATTCATCTCATGTTCTACGTCCCCGATATAGAAACTCATCTCGAATTGCCTGCCGAAGAGGCCGGCCATTGCGCCCGTGTGCTTCGCATGACCGAGGGAGAGCATATACAGATAACCGATGGGCGAGGCAATTTTTACGAAGCCGAACTCACTTTGGTCTCTCCTAAGCGTTGCCTTTTCCGCATTCTCAGTAAGGAAACTCCCGAGCCTCAGTGGACGGGTCACCTGCATATCGCTATGGCTCCTACCAAGAATATGGATAGAGTAGAATGGTTTGCCGAAAAGGCCACAGAGATAGGCTTCAATGAACTCTCTTTTTTGAATTGCCGCTTCTCCGAGCGCAAGGTCATCAAGACCGAGCGTGTGGATAAAATCTTAGTGTCAGCCGTCAAGCAATCCCTCAAGCCAACCAAGCCCATTCTGAATGAAATGACGGACTTTGCCCGCTTTGTCAAGCAAGAGCGCCCGGGACAAAAGTTCATTGCCCATTGCTACGACGATTTGGGAGGCGAAAAACCCCTGCTGAAGCACGTGGTAAAATTGGGCGAAGATGCCGTGGTGATGATAGGCCCTGAGGGGGACTTCAGTCGCGAAGAGGTGCAATTGGCCATCGAGCACGGCTTTGTACCTATCAGTTTGGGACGCTCGCGTTTGCGTACCGAGACGGCTGCCCTTGTGGCTTGCCACATTCTCAACTTGGCAAATTCCTGAAGCGAAAGGTAAAGGAGAAATAAAAGTTCAAAAAAAAATCTCTCCTTATGCATCAGTTTCGTGATTTTGTATTACTTTTGCACCGCGTTTCAAATGAAACGTAGCTATAAAAGAATTTAAGCAATATGCAATGCAAGAGCATCTTTTCTTTGAGTGGTGTGCAGACAGCTTGGCTGGCTGACTCTTGGATGCGCCCCTTGCAAAACAATTGAAAAGTGTTATCCACATGGTTGGATAGCGCTTTCTTTGTTTATATAGAGAAACAATAAATGATTAACTAAATAAGATAAGAAGAAAATGAAGCAAGACATGATTGTAATCCTCGACTTGGGAAGCCACGAAAATACCGTGCTTGCCCGAGCCATCCGTGCACTGGGTGTGTATAGCGAAATCTATCCGCACGACATCACTGCTGCCGAGTTGAAGGCATTGCCCAACGTAAAGGGTATCATCATCAACGGAGGCCCCAATAATGTGATTGATGGCGTGGCTATCGACGTATTGCCCGAAATCTACGAGGCAGGTTTCCCCGTGATGGCAGCCGGACACGATAAGGCACTTTGTGATGTGAAACTCGCTCAGTTCGAAAACAATGAGGAGGCTATCAAGGTAGCAGTCAAGTCGTTTGTATTCGATACCTGCAAGGCCGAAGCTAATTGGAATATGAAGAATTTCGTAGCCGACCAGATTGAACTTGTTCGTCGTCAGGTGGGCGACAAGAAGGTGTTGCTGGCCCTCTCTGGTGGAGTGGACAGTTCTGTAGTGGCAGCTCTTTTGCTCAAGGCTATCGGTGATAATCTTGTGTGTGTACACGTTAATCACGGCCTTATGCGTAAAGGCGAAAGTGAAAATGTGATTGAAGTGTTCAAGAATCAGTTGAATGCCAACTTGGTGTATGTGGATGCTACCGACCGTTTCTTGGGATTGCTCGAAGGTGTGGCTGATCCTGAACAGAAGCGTAAGATTATTGGTGGCGAGTTTATCCGCGTGTTTGAAGAAGAAGCTCGCAAGTTGGCCGGTGGTATCGACTTCTTGGGTCAGGGAACCATCTATCCTGACATTGTGGAAAGTGATACGAAGACTGCCAAGATGGTAAAGAGCCATCACAATGTGGGTGGTCTTCCCGAAGACCTCCAATTTGAGTTGGTAGAGCCGTTGAAGCAACTCTTCAAGGACGAGGTTCGTGCTTGTGGTGTAGAGCTCGGTTTGCCTTACGAAATGGTTTACCGTCAGCCCTTCCCCGGCCCCGGATTGGGTGTACGTTGCTTGGGTGCCATCACTCGTGATCGTCTCGAAGCCCTCCGTGAATCAGACGCTATCCTTCGCGAAGAGTTTGCCCTTGCCGGTCTTGACAAGAAGGTATGGCAATACTTCACCGTAGTGCCCGACTTCAAGAGTGTAGGTGTGAAGGACAATGCACGTTCATACGACTGGCCCGTCATCATCCGCGCCGTCAACACCGTAGATGCCATGACCGCCACCATCGAGCAAATCGAGTGGCCCATTTTGATGAAGATTACCGACCGCATCCTCAAGGAAGTGCCGGGAATCAACCGTGTCTGCTACGACATGTCGCCGAAGCCTTCGGCTACAATCGAGTGGGAATAAAATTTTCAGAATAGAGTAAGGCGCGGATTACGCGGATTGCACGGAAAGATGTATAGAACCGTGTCAGTTCGTGTAATCCGCGCCTTGTGTTTTTCGATGGAAATAGACGTAGTTGGAGCATGTGTGAACAAAATATCACCGTTATGTTTTGTTTATATGACATTTTTATGTATTTTTGCGGCTTCAAATAACAAATTGAAAGAATTATGAGTACGAAACAGAAAAGATTTTTCCTCTCCGAGGACGATATACCCCGCTATTGGTACAATATTCAGGCCGACATGGTGAACAAACCCATGGCGCCCTTGAATCCGCAGACAAAGGAACCGCTCAAGCCTGAAGACCTTTATCCTCTTTTTGCCAAGGAATTGTGTCATCAGGAACTTGATCAGGAAAATGCTTGGATAGAGATTCCTGAACCTGTGCGTGAATATTATAAGTATTGGCGTTCGACTCCGCTTGTGCGTGCCTATGGATTGGAAAAGGCTTTGGGTACTCCTGCACACATCTATTTCAAGAACGAGAGTGTGAGCCCTATTGGTTCTCACAAACTCAATTCGGCCATTCCTCAAGCCTATTATTGCAAACAGGAAGGTGTCACTAATGTGACGACTGAGACGGGTGCAGGTCAGTGGGGGGCAGCATTGTCTTATGCTGCCAAGCTTTTTGGTCTTGAAGCTGCTGTTTATCAGGTAAAAATCAGCTATGAACAGAAACCTTACAGACGTAGCATCATGCAGACATTCGGTGCACAGGTGACTCCCTCGCCCTCAATGTCTACCCGCGCAGGTAAGGATATCCTTACACAGACACCCAACCACCAAGGTTCTTTGGGTACTGCTATCTCTGAAGCTATTGAATTGGCACGTACGACTCCCAATTGCAAATATACGCTTGGCTCTGTACTTAGCCATGTCTCTTTGCACCAAACCATAATTGGTCTTGAAGCAGAAAAGCAAATGGAAATGGCTGGTGAATATCCTGATGTGGTCATCGGATGCTTCGGTGGAGGTTCAAACTTTGCAGGCATCAGTTTCCCCTTTATGCGTCATACCATCAAGGAGGGACGTAAGACTCGCTTTATAGCTGCCGAACCCGCTTCATGTCCCAAACTCACTCGTGGAAAGTTCCAATATGACTTTGCCGATGAGGCAGGATATACTCCTTTGCTTCCCATGTATACGCTCGGTCACAAATTTGCTCCTGCCAATATTCATGCGGGCGGACTTCGTTTCCATGGTGCAGGTGTCATTGTTTCCCAGTTGTTGAAAGATGGTTTGATGGAAGCCGTTGATATACCTCAACTTGAGACTTTTGAAACTGGTTGCCTCTTTGCTCAAGCCGAGGGCATTATCCCTGCCCCCGAATCGTGCCATGCCATTGCGGCGGCCGTGCGCGAGGCCAAGAAATGCATCGAGACGGGTGAAGAGAAGATTATCCTTTTCAATCTGTCAGGTCATGGTCTTGTTGATATGGCTTCGTATGATCAATATTTGGCAGGAAACTTGATGAATTATGATTTGCCTGACGAGGTGATAGCGAAGAGTCTTGGCGAGTGAATCCTTTAAGGGTTATATTAAGAAACGTTTAAAAAACGAACCTCACTTTTGAATACAGATAAAAATAGTATTTGGGAGATATGGAGATGCTCTTCTTAGGACTTAGTGGTGCTGCATGGTTTGTAGTACTTGTTGTGATTCTGGTATTTGTACTACAACTATGTACAAAACTGCCTTCTGATTTTGTGTTTTTAGGAGGTATGGCCTTGTTGTTGGTCAGTGGAGTCATTCCTGCAAATAAAGTACTGGGTGGATTTTCCTCTTCTACGGTGGTGCTCATAGGGGTGTTGTTCGTAGTCATTAAAGGATTGGTTCAAACCGGTTTTATGCAGTGGGTAGTACGCTATTGCTTGGGTACTCCAAAGAATTATCATCGAGCTATCGCCCGATTGATGTTGCCAGTTGCCGCTTTAAGTTCATTTTTGAACAATACAACAGTAGTGGCTTTGTTTACTGGAGTCGTACGTCTTTGGTCAAAGAAAATGGGTATTCCCCCTTCCAAACTTCTTATCCCACTCAGTTATGCATCGGGTATGGGAGGTATTTGTACATTGATTGGCACACCGCCCAATTTGTTGATTTCTGGTTTTTATACCAATGAAACGGGTGTCGTTTTGAGTATTTTTACACCTACGTTGGTAGGATTATTCTGCCTGTTTGTAGGAGTGCTCTCTACAATAGCTCTCAGCCGATTTATTCCAGTTCGTCAATCTCCTGAAGATGCGTTGGAAGGAACAGACTCTTATACCGTTGAATTGTTGGTTCCTACAATGTCTCCGTTAGTTTGTCAAACCCTTAAGGAAACCGGTTTGCATAATGTGGATGGTGGACATTTGATAGAAATTATCCGTATGGATAGAGAGATTGTTACGGTTATAGATGAGAATGAATTTATTTTTGGAGGAGACCGTTTGATATTTTCTGGTAATGTGGAGAAAATTATGGCTTTGCGTGAAAAATATCAGTTGGTTAATGCTACTCATCATGTTTTTTCGTTGGACGAAATGGAAAAGAACCGTAAGATGCAGATGGTAACAGTAGGATTTAAAAGTTCACTTATAGGTTCGCGGTTGTGTGACAATTCTTTCGAAGAAGAAAACAACCTGGTATTGGTTGCCATTGCTCGCGAAGGCACAGTCGTGGATGGGAGTCCTCGTGAAGTAGAATTAAAAGCTGGGGATACTTTACTTTTGGAATGTTCGAATAATTACAGAATTACTCCTAATTCGGGATATGATTTGACAGAGGTAGAATCGACAGATTTCTATAAACCTGATAAACGTACATTCTTTTCGTCCGTGATAATGATTCTGATGGTGGTGATTTCGTCGTTGGGATATATGACTCTGCTACAGGCTGCTTTTGTGGCAGCTTTTGCAATGATTATATGTCGTTTTTGCTCTATCGAACAAGCTCGTGAGAGTATTGATTGGCGTTTACTGATGATATTTGCAGGAAGTATTAGTTTGGGAACAGCTATTCAGGAAACTGGTATTGCAGAATGGATCTCGCAGGGAATCCTTGTTATATGCGATGGAAGTCCATACGTTGCATTGATAGGAGTTTGTTTGGTCGCTACTTTTATTACGGAGTTTACGAGTAATACTGCTACGGCAGCAATATTTTTTCCTATAGCATATCAAACGGCAGTGAATATGGATGTTAATCCGTTGACATTTTGTGTGGCCCTTATGATTGCAGTGTCATCTAGTTTCGCTACTCCAATAGGATCGCCCACCCATATGATTGTGTATGGTCCAGGTGGATACCGTTTTGCTGATTTTGCCCGCATCGGTTTGCCTATGAATTTTATTATTTTAGCGACTAATATTTTTATAACATTGCTATTGTTCCCGTTATAATATTCGTTTGTGATTTAAAATTTTTGATATATGGAACTTCGACTTATTGCAGATAGAATAGAGAATTATCTCTTTCAGCAGTTGAATCAATGTGGACTGATGTTTCGGCTTTTCTCTCGTGTAAAGACAATGAGTTCATTGTCTCACAAAATGCAGATGAAAGGGGAGTTCTATAAAAGTGGGAAATTACTCATCCAAGATGTGATAGGACTGCGTATTGTAGTTTATTTTCAAGATGATGTGGATGTGTTGGCTTTTTATTACAGTTTGGGAGAGGTTATTCGTACTTCTATTGATGAACTTGATTCTTCTACATTTCGCCCCCAACGTTTGAATTTAACTTGCAACTTACCCTTTGAGTTCGTTGAAGACTTCCGTAAAGCTCTGCCAGAAGAGTTTGCGCCTTATATTGACAATACATTTGAGATACAAATTCGTACCATTTTTTCTGAAGGATGGCATGAAGTAGAACATGACCTTCGTTATAAATGTAAGGAGGATTGGGTTGATTGTGAATCTTATTCCCGTGTATTGAATGGGATTATTGCAACTTTGGAGACTACAGAATGGACCATGAAATCTTTGTTTGATCAAATGGCACGGTCTAATTTGCAGAATAGAAATTACCGGGCAATGTTGCGTAATAAGATGCACATTCGTATACAAGGAGATGATTTTTCACCACGTATCAAAGATTTTCTTTATCAACATCCTGAAGTGGCTGAAAATATTTTGAAGACTGATCGTTTCGTTATTATTTTGACATTACTGAATCATAAGAAACGTGTAGAATTGACCTACGATAATTTGGTGTTCTTGATTAATCGAATCGAGATGAATAATTCTGAGTTGATGGCTTTGGAATCTGATGAAATTAGAGTTATTCTGAATGATTTTTTTAATCGTAAATTTTCTGTTATTTCAAAACTTTGTTATATATGGCCATGATACATATCCAATGTTCGGAAGAGATAAAGCGTGCCTGTCCTGAGTTTAAAGGAATGGCTTTGGAGGCGACGGTAATGAATACGCCCTATAGCGAAGAGTTGTGGCAGGAGATTGCAAAGTTTACCGACGAATATCGGGCACGCTACACGGTAGATTCCATCAAGGAAATGCCTTCTATACAAGCTACGCGTATGGCATATAAGCGGTGTGGGAAAGATCCGAGCCGCTATCGTCCGTCTGGTGAAGCTCTTTGCCGTCGTTTATTGCGCGGACTTGAATTGTACAAAGTGGATACGGTGGTTGATTTGATAAACTTGGTTTCCATTGCTTCGGGCTATTCCATCGGTGGATTCGATGCCGACAAGTTCGAGGGTGATACATTAACTCTCGGCATCGGTCGTGCAGGCGAGCCATACGAAGGTATCGGCCGTGGTGAACTGAATATCGAAGGAATGCCTGTCTATCGCGATGCCGTAGGCGGTGTGGGGACTCCGACAAGCGACAATGAGCGTACGAAACTCGCTCTCTCCACCACGCATCTATTGGCCATCGTCAATGGGTATGATGGCGATACAGTCCACTTGCAAGAGACGATTGCCTATATGCAATCGCTATTGGAGAAATATGCAGAGGGAAGGGGATTCGTGACCTATGCGTTCTGATTCTTCATCATCTGCGTGATAAAGTTCAAACAAAAGCTCGACAAAGTAAAATGCTGCGCTGGACTTCTTTGTTCAAAGGCTATAAATATACGTTTATAACCTTTAAACAAATATTCAAAGCCTTTAAACGTACGTTTAAAGATTGTGAATAAAGAAGTGTAGCACAGCATTTCACTTTGTGAAAGGGGGAGAACATAAAATCATTTGCATCCTTTTTGATAATTCATCTGTTCGGAACAGGTAATTTCTTTTTCCAGTTCGGGAGATAGTTGAAGTGCACGTTTCAAGTCTTCGGATGCTCCGAGCACGTCGCCTCCCAAGTGACGGGCACGGCCACGTTCGTAATAGGCATTGGCATAGTCGGGCATCAGGGCAAGGACTTTATCGTACAGCAGGATGGCATCGTCGGTTTTTCCTAGTGAGACGGAAAGGGCGGCGGCGTACATCAGATTTTCTACTAAGGGGGAGAGCGGGGGCTGGTTTGTATTCATTTGCTTATACCTTATATTATATATAGTTCAAAGTTTAAGGTTCAAAGTTCAAATAGTGATTGGCGACGAGCTACTGGTCACTACTACGTTTGCAGGGCACTGGTGCTTCGTATCAGTTCGCCATCCAGGGTTATCTGTTCTTCTGCTTGCAGATAGCGGAGTACTTCTACTGCCTTTTCGCGCGGGCAGATGGCTTCAGCCTGTTCGATAAAGGAGAGGAGGGAGATCTCGCTGTTTGCCTCCAGTTGTTTTTTTAGCAGTAATTTCACTTCGCTGAATACGATACGTTTGAGGCCTGTCGGGTGATTGCTTAGGCAGACATCGCACTGGCCGCAATCGTGCTCGTTTTTTTCACCGAAATAGTAGAGCAACATGCGGCTGCGGCATTTGTTGGCTGTGGTGGCGTATTCCGTCATAGCCTTGATGCGGCTTTCGTATGCAGCTTTACGTTCTTCGTAGATGGAAGGGGGGATTACGAGGCGTTCCTTCTCTTCGCGGCGTTGGGTGTAACGTATCAGTGGCGTTTTCTTGTGGGGAATGTAGCGGATGATACGGTTAAAGTTCAGCGATTTCAGAATCTCGTACACGCGGTGACAGTCCAGCCCTGCATGATGGGCCAGCAGATGCTCGTCGATATAGACATAGTCAGTGAACAGCCCGGTGTAGGTGCGCAGGAGTACGCGGAGTAGATTCTCCGTGTCAATATCGTCGCGTGTGCCATACAGTTCGTCGCGGCGTACGGTGAACATCAGGCGCGAAGCATTCTCCTGTTCATCAACATACTCGATGTATCCGGCTTGGGTGAGAATACGCAGGGCACTGTCTACGGGAACGGGGAAGTGCTTGAAGTTGCGGCAGAACTTTTCAAGATCGAACTCATACGTTACCCCCTCACCGCTGCCCATGGCCAATTGATAGTAGTAGCTCAGGTGCTCATACACCTCGCGAATGAACTCTTTGTCGGGGTAGGTGTTGGGGATGCGTTGCTTCAGTGTCTGTGCATCGCGCGAGCTGACGAGCAGTACGGCATAAGCAAAGGCTCCGTCGCGTCCGGCACGTCCGGCCTCCTGAAAATATGCTTCGGGTGAATCGGGCAGGTCGACGTGTACTACCAGACGCACATCGGGCTTGTCGATACCCATACCGAAGGCGTTGGTGGCTACCATGACACGCGATTCGTCTTTTTTCCACTTGTTCTGTCGGATGTCTTTATCCGTATTGGGAAGCCCGGCATGATAGAATTCGGCGGTTATCCCTTGTTGGCGAAGAAACTCAGCCACTTCGCGCGTGCGGTTGCGGCTACGGGTGTAGACGATGGCACTGCCGGGGATGCGTTGTAGAATGTGGAGCAGTTCGTTCTCCTTACTATCCGTCTGACGTACCACGTAAGCCAAGTTCTCACGCTCGAAACTCATGCTGAATACATTCTCTTGCTTGAACCCTAAGCGAAGCTGTATATCCTTCACCACTTCTGGAGTGGCTGTTGCCGTCAAAGCAAGCACAGGAACTCCAGGGAGCATCTTTCGGATGTCGGCAATCTTCAGATAAGCAGGACGGAAATCGTATCCCCATTGCGAGATGCAGTGGCTTTCATCGACAGTGATCATCGATACGGGAATACGCTTCAATTTGACTAAAAAGAGTTCGGAAGAGAGTCGTTCGGGGGAGACGTAGAGAAACTTGTAGTCGCCATAAATGCAGTTTTCGAGAGCGACAATGATTTCGTCGTGTGTCAGTCCGGTATAGATGGCTGTCGCTTTGATGCCCCGTGCACGCAAATTGCTTACTTGGTCTTTCATCAAGGCAATCAAGGGGGTGATGACAAGGCAGAGTCCCTGTTGGGCCATGGCGGGAACCTGAAACGTGATACTCTTGCCACCGCCTGTAGGCATCAGACCAAGGGTGTCGCGTCCGCTTCCGATGCTTTCAATAATCTCTTCTTGAATGCCACGGAAAGAGGAATAACCCCAATATTGCTGCAATATGTTGTGATAATTTGCCAAGATACCAATGTGCTAATGTGCCAATGTGCCAATGTGCTATGCATCGTAATGGCCTATTCCATTGGCACATTAGTACATTGACACATTAGCACATTAATTAATTTTCTTCAAAGGGCTTTATGTCCTCGATGAGCAACTGTACTTCGCCACGCTTATGAGTATTCTCCTCAATGGTGTAGCAGATGTCGAAGGCACGCTTGGTCTTGATGTATCGGGCTTGTGAACTTTGTCCGAAGGCGATGCCATTCATCACATTGTTGCTCTTGTTGTCCACCAATTCCAACTTGATGTGCTCTTGGTCCCGTCCTACAACTTTGCTGGTTCCATAATCATACACTTGGTGTGTGCAGAATACGGGTTTATGGTTGTCCGGTCCAAAGGGATTGAAGCGCTTCAAATCATTATAGAACTTCGGAGAGATCTCCTTGAAATCCAGTTCTGCATCGATGTTGATGGTTGCCGTTGTCTGTTCAGGTAGGATATGTTCTGTTACATATTCCTCGAAACGGCGGGTAAATTCTTCTACGTGCTCAATCTTCATCGAAAGCCCCGCAGCGTATGTGTGTCCGCCAAAGTTCTCCAAAATATCGCGGCAATTTTCAATCGCCTTGTACACATCAAATCCTGATACTGAACGTGCAGAGCCTGTAGCCATATCGTCTGTGCGGGTAAGCACTACGGCCGGCCGGTAGTAAATCTCTGTCAATCGGCTGGCTACAATACCAATTACCCCCTTGTGCCATTGTTCGTTGAAAATGACAATACTGCGACGGTCGTCCAGACCTTCCAGACTTTCCACAATCTTGTTGGCCTCTTCGGTCATGGCCTTGTCCAAATCCTTACGGGTTTCGTTGTATTGGTTGATTTGGTTACTCTTTGCTATGGCTGCTTTAAAATCGCGCTCAGTCAACAGGTCTACAGCTTCTTTTCCATTTTGGATTCGTCCACTTGCATTGATTCGAGGACCTATCTTGAAGATAATGTCCCCCATGGTGATTTCCCTGTCGCTAAGACCACACACATCAATAATGGCTTTCAGGCCTACACTGGGATTGGAGTTGATTTGGCGTAATCCATGATAAGTAAGCACACGATTTTCGCCCATGATAGGAACAATGTCGCTGGCCACACTTACAGCTACCAAGTCGAGCAAAGGGGTTAAATGGCAGAATTCAATGCCATTGTCCTTGGCAAAGGCTTGCATAAATTTAAAACCTACACCACATCCTGACAAGTGAGGGTAAGGATAGGTCGCATCCTGTCGCTTGGCATTCAGGATGGCTACTGCATCGGGTAATTTATCGTCGGGCACATGATGGTCGCAGATGATGAAATCAATACCCTTTTCCTTGGCATAGGCAATTTCGTCAATAGCCTTGATGCCACAATCTAATACAATCACCAGTTTTACACCAGTTTCAACAGCATAGTCCACTCCTTTATAGGTTACACCGTACCCTTCGTTGTAGCGGTCGGGAATGTAATAGTCCATATTGGAATAGAACTGTTGCAAGAACTTGTACACCAACGCAACGGCTGTTGTACCGTCCACATCATAGTCGCCCCACACAAGGATGCGCTCTTTGCGCCCCATGGCTTCGTTCAAACGGGCCACAGCCTTGTCCATGTCCTTCATTAGGAAGGGATCGTGCAATTCACTCAAATGCGGACGGAAAAAGGACTTAGCTTCTTCGGCCGTATGGATGCCACGTTCCCTGAGCAAACG
Organism: Bacteroidaceae bacterium; assembly: GCA_017517605.1. Classification (GTDB taxonomy): domain Bacteria; phylum Bacteroidota; class Bacteroidia; order Bacteroidales; family Bacteroidaceae; genus Phocaeicola_A. Next base: position 22,572 of record JAFWYQ010000019.1, on the reverse strand, counting down.
GCATAGCACAGGACTTATGCCCAATTGCTTGGATAGCTCTTTAGCCGCCTCGATGTCTCCATTGGTGGGTGATTGGTAAATCCATTTGTTATTCATTTATATATGTTTTTTATTTCTTTTTCTTGTCTCGGTGTCAGATGGTTAATCTGGCGTAAAAAGGTGCAGCATAAGCTGTTATATGGTAACAAATCCCGTTGGGGTACATTTGAACGGGTAAAGATACGAAAAAACTCGGAAAAACTGCATGGTTTCACTATTATATTTAAACTTTTTAATGATATATTTCCCAATCGCGTAACAAACTCTCGAGTGGCATTTTGGAAAAAACAATTTATTGTGTTTGTCTGCTACATGTCAATAAGGGGAGAGAGGATTCAACTCCTGTATCTTCAAACTCCATGTAATGACTTTCATACCCCATGCGTTGACTTCCATACTTTACAGTGTGATATATTTGGATTAACATATTAGGAAAATTGCTTCAACAACAAATGGCATGAATGTAAAAAATAAACGCGAATTACGTAGATTACACCGCTTTATTCTCTGTGTAATCCGCGTAATCCGCGCTTGAATGCAATGTGGCTCAGTATTACTTCAAACCTAACTTTTTCTTTATATCCTTGGGAAGAGCATCTTTGTGTACCACGATGTTCATAGTTTTGTAGCGGACAAATGCCTTGGATGCATACCAAATTCCATCGTACTTACCGGCTTTACCCCATGAATTCTTTACCAAATAGTATTCAGTACCTTGTTGATCCTTGGCTTTACCATAGATGAGCATACCATGGTCGTCGGTAGTCTCCCAATTATCGTATCCAAGTTGGCGCTCTTCTTGTGTGCACCACTTTTGAGGTACGGGGCGTGTGATAGATTCTGCCTTCTTTTCAGCAGCGCTCATTTTCAACCAACGGGCCATGTCGCTACCTCCTAATTCCTGACCTTCTTCCAAGTCGGGCATTACGGCCAAACCGTTGCGGGTGAATCCATCTTCGCTTACGTCGCTACCCCATGCGATGGTGTACCCTTTGTCGATGGCATTGTCAAATACTTCCATCAATTCATCAATGGGCAAGTTGTATGATTCTGCCCAACGCCAGTTGTCTTGGATTTCCAATACGAATTTGCTGTAGAATGGATGGTGAGTGTATGAGGTTAATGAAACATAATCATCGGCATTCAATCCTAATGTTTCGTAGAAACTTTGCGGAGTGTATTCCTTGCCATCGTAGGTGAACTTTTCGGGACGTTTGCCCAAATATGCATCATAGATTCCTTCCAATCCTTTACGCCACAGAGGAGTTCCTTCGGGTGACATTTGCAACTTTTTGTGACTGCCTTTGGCTATGGCGGCTACGTATGCATCGGTTACGGCTGAAAGCTCGGTGTGGTTTGAAAGGGTATCACCATACATTACACCGGGGCGCATTTCTGCTTCGGGTACAAGACCGAAAGTCTTCATTCCATAGAGGACATCATAGAATGAGCCACCTTGCGAGAAAGAGGCATCCCCATGTGTACGGATGGTTTTGTCAGCGCGATCCATATAGGTGTTATAGACGATGTACATTTCAGAGAAATCGTATTCGCCTTTTCCCATGCGAAGGAGTTCGGCTTCAATGAAGCTCAGTGTAGAGTAGCACCAGCAAGTACCTGCACGGTTCTGATCCTTGATGCTGGTGATGGGAATCTCTTTGGTGTGAGTGAATACAAACCCTGTTGTGTCGGCTTTTGCAGCCTCTTGTGCCATGGCTCCTACGCCCATCAGGGCGAGGGCGGCTAATGTCAAATGTTTTTTCATTGTTTATACGTTGATTTTAAATTCTTTATTTATTCATGATTTCTTCTATCTCATCCACGTAGAGAGGGATACGCTTTTGTCCAAGGAAACGCGAACCTGTAGCAGTGATGAGTACATCATCCTCCAGACGGATACCTCCGAAATTCTTGTATTTCTCAATCGCATCGTAACAAAGAAAGTCGGAGTGCATTCCTTCTGCTCTCCATTGGTCGATAAGAGCGGGGATGAAGTAGATACCCGGTTCGTCAGTAATGACAAATCCTTCTTGTAAACGACGCCCCATGCGCAGAGATGCTAAGCCGAATTGGTCAGATGGGCGAATTTCGTCATCGTAACCTACGTAGATTTGGCCAAGATCTTCCATGTCGTGTACGTCTAATCCCATCATGTGACCCAATCCGTGAGGCATGAACAATGCGTGTGCACCAGCTGCTACGGCTTCGTCTACATCACCCTTCATCAAGCCTATATCTTTCAATCCTCGTGTCAATGTACGGCATACCTCTATGTGAACCTCTTTCCAAGTGTTTCCAGGGCGAGCATGGTCGATAGCGCAATCGTGGGCCGCTACCACAATGTTGTATACCTCTTTCTGTTGTTGGCTGAAACGTCCGCCTACTGGTACGGTGCGTGTGAAGTCCGAACAATAGTTCATGTTGGTTTCGGCACCGGCATCGGTCAACATCATACGGCCTTCTTGCAACAGATTGCCATGGTAGTGATTATGCAATGTCTCGCCATTCATAGAAAGGATGGAAGGGAAAGATACTCCTGCACCATGTGCAAGGGCTATGCCTTCGATAGTGCCGGCTATCAGTTGTTCTTTTACCCCAGGTTTGCACATACGCATGGCGGTGGTGTGCATTTCGTAACCAATGTCACAAGCACGCTCAATCTCTTCAATCTCTAACGCACTTTTTACAGAGCGAAGAGCCACAATGGCTTTAATGAGTTCAACCGACACATGGGCGGCCAATTCGGCTACACGAATACCTGTCAGTTCCTCCAACCATACTTTGTTGGCATACCGATAGGGTGGGATGAAATGCACTTTGCGTCCTTGGCGCATAGCATTCTCTACCACAGTCTTCAATTGTGCAAGCGGAGCACTCTTCTCTATACCAACTTCGGTGGCTTGTGTGGCAACACTCGGTTGGGGACCCATCCAAATGATGTCGTCCATGGTAAAATCGTTACCGAAAAGAATCTCTTCTCCACTCTCGATGTCCACCACACCGGCAAATCCCGGATGATTGATGCCGAAGAAATAGAGAAACGAACTGTCTTGGCGGAAATGATATGTATTGGCAGGGTAGTTGGATGATGCTTCTGCATTGCCCAACAACAGGATTATGCCGTCGCCCATTTGGCGGCGCAACGCATCGCGGCGTTCTTTATAAACATTTGCTGTAAACACGTGTTTTCAGATTTAATATTGATGATTTAATTTACGTAAAATCGTATTTTCATGCAAAAATACGTAATAAAAATGAAATATGCGGACTTTTTGCATCTATTAAGGTAAAAAGAGGTAATTTTGCACTATGAAACTGGAAAAAATAGGATTGGTATTGGAAGGAGGCGGTATGCGCGGTACCTTCACAAGCGGAGTGCTCGACTATATGATGGATAACGGCATTGAGGTGTCCTATGGCATTGGTGTGAGTGCAGGTGCTTGCAATGGCGTGTCGTATGTGTCGCACCAACGTGGACGAGCCAAATTCAGCAACATAGATTTGTTGGACAAGTACAAGTATATCGGTATCAATCACCTGATACGCACGGGTAGTATCATTAATATGGATATGCTTTACAACCGTTTTACCGAGGAGATTCTTCCTTTCGATTACGACAGTTATTTCGCTCGTGGTATGCGTTTCGAGATGGTTACCACCAATTGCCTTACGGGTGAAGCATGTTATATGGAGGAGTACAACGACCGCCACCGTCTGATAGACATTGTAAAGGCATCGGCAAGCCTGCCTTATGTGTGTCCGATTTGTTATGTTGACGAGCGTCCGATGCTCGATGGAGGTATTGTAGACAGTATTCCCCTTGAACGGGCAATCAGTCAAGGTTTTGAAAAGAACATAGTGGTTCTTACTCGCAATAAAGGGTATCGTAAAAAGGAAAAAATCATCAAACATCCCTCCTTTATTTACCATCAGTATCCACGACTACGGCAAGCCCTCGCTATGCGCAATGTGTTATACAATAAACAGTTGGAAATGATTGAACGGATGGAGAATGAAGGACGCATCATTGTCATCCGTCCGGAAAAGCCCATTGTTGTTGACCGTATGGAGAGAAATGTGCAAAAATTGACAGACCTGTACAACGAGGGATATGCATGCGCTGAAAATATTTTCTCTCGGTCATTATAAACGATAGCATTGACAGATATTCTAAAAGAATAGTTGGCTTTTCTTCTTTTTCACAAGAAAATGTGTATCTTTGTCGCCACAAAGCAAAATAGATATAAATATATGCGACTTGTAAAACCCAAAAAGTTCCTTGGACAACACTTCCTGAAGGACTTGAAGATTGCCAAAGATATTGCCGATACGGTGGATGCCTGTCCAGGGCTTCCTGTGTTGGAAGTAGGACCGGGTATGGGTGTGCTCACCCAATTCCTTATCCCCAAGGAAAGACTCTTGAAAGTGGTGGAACTTGACTTCGAATCCGTAGCCTACCTGAAAGAAAATTTTTCTTCGTTGGAGAAAAATATTATTGAGGCAGACTTCTTGAAAATGGACCTTGAACAACTGTTCGACGGACAACCTTTTGTACTCACGGGCAACTATCCCTATAATATTTCGAGCCAGATATTCTTCAAGATGCTGGAGTATAAGGAACTTATCCCTTGTTGCACGGGTATGATACAGAAGGAGGTGGCCGAACGAATGGCTGCCGCACCGGGTAGCAAGACGTATGGCATCCTGAGCGTGCTGATGCAGGCATGGTATAAGGTTGAATATCTCTTTACCGTGCACGAGCATGTATTCAATCCGCCTCCCAAGGTGAAGAGTGCTGTCATCCGCATGACACGTAACGATACGAAGGAGTTGGGATGCAACGAACAACTCTTCAAGCAAGTAGTAAAGACCACCTTCAATCAACGTCGCAAGACGCTCCGCAACTCTATCAAACCCATCCTCGGAAAGGAGAGTTCCTTGTTGGCCGACGAGATATTCAACAAGCGCCCAGAGCAACTCTCGGTAGAGCAATTCGTTGAACTCACCAATCGTGTAGAGGCGGAGTTGAAGGGAGAAAGTGCTCTTGAAAAATAAAAAAACATCCTAAAAATGAAAAAAGTGGGCAAAAAAGGCGGGAATTAAACATTTATTATGTTACTTTGTCCACTCATAAGGTTTTGAAAACCTAAAACTCTATACCAATTATAAACGTATTGACAATGATGGATCCTAACGAAACCAACCAAACCTTGGAAGAAGGGAAGTTGGAAGAAAACGAAACAGTAGTGGCTGAGACTGTAACAGACGGTCAGCCGAGTGAGATGGAGGAAACTCTGAACACTGAAGAGACAATTGAGGAGGCAGAAGCCACCACTTATGTGATGCGTGACACCCGCGAAGAGGTGATTGCCCGATTGAAGGAGATTGCTGAGGCTGGCGACGTGTCGGATAAGGCGGAGTTGGATGCCTTGAAGTTGAACTTCTATAAATTGCACCGTGTGGCGAACGATGCGGCTTTTGCTGCATGGGTAGAAGCCGGTAATGATGCTGAAGCCTTTGTACCCGAACGCAATACTTTGGAAGACGAATACAAAGAGGCTATGGGCATCATCAAGCAGCAACGCAATGCATTGCTTGAACAACAAGAGGCTGAGCGCGAGGAAAACTTGCAAAAGAAACTGGCCATCATTGAACGTTTGAAAGCTATCTGTGAAGGTGTGATTGACACGAATGCTTACAACGAAGTGAAGCAGATTCAACAAGAGTGGAAGGAAATAAAGAATATCCCCGCTGGAAAGGTGAACGAAGTGTGGAAAAGCTACCAACTCTACATGGAGAAGTTCTACGACTTGCTGAAATTGAATAACGAATTCCGTGAATACGATTTCAAGAAAAACCTGGAGATAAAGACCCGCTTGTGCGAAGAGGCTGAGAAATTGGCAGAGGAAACAGATGTTGTGTCAGCTTTCCACCAGTTGCAGAAGTTGCATCAGGAGTATCGCGAGACAGGCCCTGTGGCCAAGGATTTGCGCGAGGAGTTGTGGGTGCGTTTCAAGAATGCCTCGACAGAGGTGAATAAGCGTCACCAGAGTCACTTCGAAGCAATTAAGGAAGCAGAGCAGAACAATCTTGATCAGAAGACTGTCATCTGCGAAATAGTGGAGGGTATGGATCTTGACCAATTGACAGGTTTTGCCCAATGGGAAGAAAAGACTAAAGAGGTATTGGCTTTACAAGCTAAATGGAAGACTATCGGTTATGCTCCGCAAAAGATGAATGTGAAGATATTCGAGCGTTTCCGTCAAGCATGCGACAATTTCTTTACCCGCAAAGCCGAATACTTCAAGCAGTACAAGGAGAATATGGCTGAAAATCTGGAAAAGAAAATCGCTTTGTGTGAACAAGCTGAGGCCTTGAAAGAAAGTACTGACTGGAAAGAGACGGCAGACAAACTGACTAAGTTGCAAAAGGAGTGGAAAACCATAGGCGCAGTACCTCACAAGCAATCAGATGTTGTATGGAAACGCTTTATCGCTGCTTGCGACTATTTCTTTGAACAAAAAGGGAAGGCAACCTCTTCGCAACGCTCGGTTGAGGTGGAAAATTTGGCCAAGAAGAAGGATATTATTGCCCGATTGACCGCATTTAATACAGATGAAGTGGTAGATGGAGCCGAACGAGAAGTGCGCGCATTGATGCAGGAATGGAACAAAGTCGGACATGTACCTTTCAAGGAAAAGGATAAAATCTATAAGGAATATCGTGCCGTAGTAGATGCATTGTTCGACAAGTTCAATATTACCGCATCTCAGAAGAATCTCAATAAATTCCGTTCAAACTTGAACAATGGTGGAGGTAATTCACTTGCGCGTGAACGCGAAAAACTGATGCGCTCTTATGAGATGAAGAAGAACGAAATCCAAACATACGAGAATAATATCGGTTTCCTTACTAGTTCTTCAAAGAAAGGTAATAGCTTGGTAGCTGAAATGAATCGTAAAATAGAAAAGTTGAAAGCCGATTTGCAACTGATTGTTGATAAGATAAAAGTCATCGACGAGCAGGAAGAAGCATAAAAACTTTTTTATACACAATTGCGTGGATTACAAGAAATTTGATACGTTGATAACATATCGATTGTAATCCACGCAATTTGTATATATAAATAAAGAAAATGAGGATATCTGCATTCGTCATGATGGGCAATCAGCCTTTCAGATCGGATTCGAGTTTCTGAAACTCGCTTTCAAAATTGGGTGTGAAGAGGTCTTTTCCAATGTTTTCCTTAATGGATGTCATTGGCCAAAAACTTCCCCCATCCAGTTCATTACTGGGAGTGATGGGGTCGTCATGAATTATTTTGTGGACAAACACCAATTCGCGTTCACGTTCGCTTTCAAACACGTAGTGCGCAATTGGTTGTGGAATTTCGTGAAGGGTAATTCCTAATTCTTCACGAGTCTCGCGCAGGAGGGCTTGCTCTACACTTTCTCCTAAATCGATGTGTCCTCCAACAGCTGTATCCCACTTTCCTGGTTGTATATCCTTCCATAATGGACGCTTTTGTAGATAAATCTCTCCTTTTGAATTGAACACATGAAGATGTACGACGGGATGCAATAATTTACTTCCATTATGGCATTCTCCACGAGTGGCAGCATGTAAGATGTTGCCTTCTTCGTCCACAATGGGAAACATTTCTTGATTGTTGTCTTGCATAGAATCTGTCAATTACGAATTAACAAGCTTGAATCACCATAGCTCAAAAAACGAAAATCATGTTGTAATGCATAATCATAAATTGTTTTCCAATCTCCATCAACAAATGCAGACACAAGTAACAACAATGTACTTTGTGGTTGGTGGAAATTGGTAATCATGCGAGAAACAATATGGTATTTGTATCCAGGCGCAATAATAATTTGTGTGCTTGTATGTAATATATCCATATTGTTCCGGTTCATATATTCGAGAATTTCGTTCAATGCCTGTATTGTGCTTAACTCTATTGTATCGCCGCTTTGTACGGTATCTGCATATTCGTATGGTTGCCATTGTTTTACATGTAGTTCCTTTTCCGTTGCAAATGGATTCTTGTTCAACGTTACTCCTATGCAATAAAGGCTTTCCAAGGTGCGAACACTGGTTGTGCCTACGGCTGTAGCCTTTCCTTGATGGGCGATTAGTCGTTCAATCGTTTGTTTTTTTACAGAGATATATTCTGTGTGCATTTCATGTTCTCCGATTTCTTCGCTTTTGACGGGTTTGAAAGTTCCGGCTCCGACATGCAATGTCAATTCTTCACGTTCAATACCATGTGCATCCAAAGTTTCTAACACTTGTGGCGTGAAATGCAATCCTGCTGTAGGTGCAGCTACACTACCTTTGATTTTGCTATATACTGTCTGGTAGGTTTTCTTGTCTTGTTCTTCTGTTTCACGGTTCAAATAGGGTGGGATAGGGAGCTCGCCTACAGCTTCTAAAATTTCAGCAAAGGTAGGTTTGCTTTCTTTTTGATTCATAGAATCCTCGGCATCATTTTTGTATCTCCATTCAAATGTAACTTGGTGGCTTGTTCCGATACATGCACCACGTGTGGCAGATAAAGTCAGTGTTTGTCCTTTGAATTCTATCTCTTGACTCAAAGTTCCTTCTTTCCACTTTTTCAGGTTTCCGATGAGACATAACCAACTGCAACATTCTGTTTGTTGGAAGTTTTGAGCATAATCATTTGGGGAATAAGGTTCCAGACAGAACACTTCGATAAGTGCGCCTGTCTCTTTCCTAAAATGCATTCGCGCCTGTATGACTTTGGTGTTGTTGAATACCATCAAACTCCCTGAAGGAAGAAAAGATGGTAATGAAGTGAATATGTCTTCACTGACTTCCCCATTGTTATAAACCAAAAGTTTGGATTGATCTCTTTGGGATAGGGGATATTTGGCTATCCGCTCTTCTGGTAGAGAATAGTTATATTCTTTTATATGGATGTGTTTCGTGTGCTTCATTGACGTAAATTTTATGCAAAAATAGCTATAATAATTGTATTTTTATAGTTTGTAGATGCTTTTTTGAATAAAAGAGTTGCTTCCTTGAAAAGAATCTTTTATTTTTGTATATATTTTAATTTTATAAATAAAAGCCATGAATACTAAGTTAAAAAAAATGGTGTTCCTATCTGGAATACTTTTCACCGTAGCGTGTAGTAACGAAGCTGTTGATTCGTTCAGAATGAGTGATGAGGAAGTTAATTTGTCCAGTCAGATACTTACACGTGTATCAGGAAACCTATTGGGAGTTGGAGATGCAGTTGGAGTTTATATGTACAAGTACGGTGAGCAATTGTCTGATGCTTCTGTTTATGAGAAATCAGTTAATTGTAAGTATATAACGGATGCAAATGGGGGAATGTCGCCTGATACCGATTTGGACAAATTATATTATCCTTTGTCTGAAAATGTGAGTTTTATCGCTTATTATCCATTTGGTAATGTAGAGAATTATTCGGTCTATTTGGATGTAAGACAACAGAATAATCCCTCCATGATAGATTTCCTTTATAGTGATAATATAGAGAATGTGGTTGCTACAACAACAGTACAACAGCTGACATTTGCTCATCAATTAAGTAAGGTCTTGTTTGATATTAAAGCAGGTAGTGGAATTAGTGAAACGGAACTGGATGGAGTGACTGTGAGTGTTCGTAATGCAACAAGTAATGCAAACTTCTCGTTGGTCGACGGTAGTATTACCTTGGGTACACAAAAACAAGAGATGAAACTACCTGTTACATATTCAGAGGCTATTGCTCATGTTGAGGGTATTATGATACCTCAGTCGTGCGATAAAATATCGTTTATTATTTCTTTGCAATCGGGGAAAAGTTTTTTCTATGCGTTGGAGGAAAATTCCCAATGGGAATCGGGTAAGAAATATACCTATGAAATTACTTTGACAGACAATATGGCTAATGCATCGTTTAGTGCTATAATTTCAGATTGGGTTGATGGTGTATCTGGTGGGATAACAGATACAACAATACCTGATGTATGGGATGGGGAAACTGTCAATACAGATTGGTACACGGATGATGCTACTACCTTTTCATTGTATCAACCGGCTGATTTGGCAGGGTTGGTCAAGTTGGTAAACGAAGGGTGTAGTTTTGAAGGTAAAAGTATATCCCTCTTTGTTGATTTAGACATGAATAACAAGCCTTGGACTCCAATAGGAATTAGTGATAACACATCATTTAAAGGAACATTTAATGGAAACTATTCTCACATCAAGAATCTGAATCCCGTGTTGTCGGATAATGTTAGTGTGGCAGGACTATTTGGAGTATCCAATGGCGTTATCCGTCAAGTGATTGTGAGTGGGGATTTTAATGTCTCGTGTGATAAATTCTCAACATTGTATGTGGGAGGCGTATGTGGAATCAATAAGGGCACAATTCAAAATTGCCGTAGTTATGTAGATGTTGAAGCTGGTATGAACTATGAATCGGAAACCATGACAAATGCTTATGTCGGAGGTATAGTTGGAGATCTATTGGGAACAATTTCTTCGTGTCAGAATTATGGAGCTATTACGGCAGAGAATGTCAATACAAACGAAAAGGCATATTTGCATATTGGTGGAATTTCTGGTGGTGCATCCGATAAGGCTTCTATATCTGATTGCGAGAATATGCGTAATCTGATTGGGCGTAATGGTAATGTACGTATGGGAGGTATTGTTGCTATTGCTTCGGGACAATCTGTTTTAGTAGGTGGATGCAGCAACTATGGTAATGTGACGATTCAAACTTCACACAACGAGGCTGCCGGAGGCGGAATTGTTGGTAAAAACTCCAAAGCTAAAGTAAAGGATGTAATCAATAAAGGAATTGTAAATGTGACTTTGTCAGCAGGAACAAAAGCATATGGTGGTGGAGTGGTCGCTATGAATGATTCGTCGGCAATGGTTTTATCTGGTGAAAATTATGGAAATGTTATCGTTGTTGGTTCTATGGCAGATGAAAGTAATGTTGCAGCAGGAGGTATTGTTGGATATAATGGTAATTCAGCTTCTGTACATAAAAGTACGAATTATGCAAGTTCTTCGGCAAGCAATGCGAAAAGTTGTTTTAGTGGTGGTATCACGGGATATAATGATGTAGAAGATGAAGCAAATGCTTATACATATGATTGCTGTAGCAACGAAGGATTACCTGTTCGGTGGATAGGAAATGCTGATGCTACGGATGATTTGATTACTACAACAGAACATACGAATGAGTAATTTGTATGTATAAAAAGAAAAGGGTTGCCGTTGTGCAACCCTTTTCTTTTTTATGCATTTTATCCAGCGTAGTTTTGATAAAGGAAGCGCTTGATGCTCTTTTTGGGAGTTTTTTCAAATTCTTCCTTCATGATAGTGAAACGTGAAATTTGTGAATAGTGAGGAATCATTGTATTCAACTCCTGAATGTTAGCTTGCATAAGTTGGTCGATTTCCGCTTCAGATATACCGTTTGCAGCGGCATCATCATAGTCAGGATGGATGAGTGCTACTAACTTTTCGTCTTTTTGAATAATGATGCTTTCTGCTACATGAGGCAAGTTGTTCAATTTGTCCTCAATTTCTTCGGGGTAAATATTCTGTCCCGAAGCACTCAGTAACATGTTTTTAGAACGTCCTTTGATAGTGAGGTTTCCTTCTGCATCGATTACACCCAAATCTCCGGTATGCAACCAACCATCGGCATCGATAGCTTCACGGGTTGCCTCTTCGTTCTTGTAATAACCGAGCATCACATTGTCTCCACGACATACGATTTCTCCTACAATATTTTCTGGATCGGGGCTAAGGATTTTTACTTCCATACGATCAACAGCTTTTCCGCATGAGGCCATTTTGAATTTTTCCCAGTCTTCGTAACATATAATGGGACCACATTCTGTCATTCCATATCCTACAGTATAGGGGAAGTCTATCATTCGCAAGAATTTTTCTACGTCTTGATTGAAAGCTGCTCCACCTACTACAACTTCATAGAATCGTCCTCCAAATGCATCAATAACTTTCTGGCGTACAGATGTTTTTATCTTGTCGTTAATGATGGGTACTTTCAAAAGGATTTTCATTGTCGGAGTTTGTAACTTGGGCAATACAGACTTCTTCATAATCTTCTCAATAATCAGAGGTACAGCCACGACAAGGTGAGGCTTCACATCTGCAAAAGCTTGGAATATTATTTTGGGACTGGGTACACGAGTCAAGAAATAGATATGCAATCCTAAGCAGAACTCATAAAGGAATTCGAATGCCATACCATACATATGTGCCATTGGCAACATGGATATGACGTTACTTCCTGGCTTCAGTTTAAGTGCGGATTTTGCAAATTCAATATTTGAAAGCAAAGAACGGAATGGAAGCATTACACCTTTTGACAAACCTGTACTACCTGATGTGTAATTGATAATAGCCAACTGCTCGGGCGAAGTCTCATGTTCGTAATGAATGTGCTCTATGCGGAAGTTCTTTGGATATTTCTTTCCAAACATTTCGTTCAGATGTTCGCGTGCGTATGTCAGTTTTTCCGAACGGCTCACCAACAATGAGAAATCATTTATTAAGATGATTCCTTGTAAAACCGGCATGCTTTCAGCTTCGAGTGTTGGCCATACAATATCGCCTACAAACATGAATTTGGCATCTGAATGGTTTACAATATTATGTACAACTTCGGGTGTGAATTCATGTAAAATGGGAACGGCTACTGCTCCGTATGTGACTGTAGCCAAAAATGCTACTCCCCAATGCGATGAGTTACGTCCGCAAATGGCAATCTTGTCACCTTTTTCTACGCCACCCTCAGCCATGAGGATATGTAATTTCTCAATTTTTCGCGCTACATCTTTATATTGCAACGTACTTCCATTGTAATCAGTTAGGGCATCCAAATCCCAGTTCTTTTTTAAAGAATCCTCTATGAGCCCTATAAAAGTCTTTTCCATATTTGCACATTTTTGCTTAGATTGTGCAAATATATGCTATTTTATTTGTTCGGCAAATAAAAAATGGCACATTTTTTGCTTTTATGTGCAATAAATATATAATTTGGATAAATATGCAACAGAATCGTAATACAATAGACCTCTTTTCCTCTTGTTATAAAAAAAGGTAGGGATGTTTAATATCCTTGGCGATATTTTTCTTCAATTTTGTCATCCAACATGCTTAGGTAAGAAGTGTACCTGCTTTCGCTGATAAGATGTTCTTCTACTGCACGTCGCACCGCGCATCCTGGTTCGTGGGTGTGGGTGCAGTTTCCATACTTGCATTCTGCTGCATAGTGAAAAATTTCTTTGAAATAGTGTCCTACTTCTTCCTCCTCCATATCAAAGGTGCCGAATCCTTTGATTCCTGGTGTGTCGATAATGTATCCGTCACCATCGGGAGTGGGGAACATTTCGGAGAAGGTTGTGGTGTGCATTCCTTTGTTGTGTACGTTGGATATTTCTCCTGTCTTTACATTCAGATGGGGCATCAAGGCATTTATGAGAGTGCTTTTCCCTACACCAGAGTTTCCTGAGAATAACGTGATTTGCCCTTGTAGTGATTGCTTTATTTCTTCAATACCTTCTCCGGTGAGGGCCGATACTTTAAAGCAGGGATACCCTATGGTTGTATAGAGGTTTATCAAGGCATCCAAATAATGCAAGTCATCTTCATCGTAGCAATCGACTTTGTTGAACACCAATTTTACGGGTATGCGGTAGGCTTCTGCTGAAGCTAAGAATCGGTCAATGAAAGTGGTGGATGTTTCAGGATAGTTGACGGTAACCACTAATAGACATTGGTCGAGATTGGCTGCTAAAATGTGTGATTGCTTGGATAGATTACTTGCCTTGCGGATGATATAATTCTTACGGTCTTCTATTTCGTTGATAAAGGCTGTGCCTTCTTGGTTTAGAATGATTTGCACGCGGTCTCCTACAGCTACCGGATTGGTACTGCGTATTCCTTTCAGTCGAAAATTTCCTTTGATTTTACATTCAATCAGTTGTCCGTCGTCGGTGCGTACGGTGTACCAACTGCCTGTATTCTTGATGACGAGGCCGTGCATGGATTCAATTATGAATTATGAATTAAGAATTATGAATTACAATTGAAATACGCTCATCTCATAATTCATAATTCTTAATTCATAATTAATATTATACTGTCATGATTTCCTTCTCCTTGTCGGCAAGCATTTCGTCTACTTTCTTGATAAACTTGTCGTGGAGCTTCTGTACTTTGGTTTCGGCATCTTTTTCAGCATCTTCTGCCAATCCGTCCTTCACACCCTTTTTCAGTGTGTCAATGGTATCACGACGGGCATTGCGGATACTGATTTTTGCAGTTTCAGCTTCCTTTCCGCATTGTTTTGCCAATTGCTTACGACGCTCTTCGGTGAGGGGAGGAATACCCAAACGGATTATCTCGCCGTTGTTGTCGGGGGTAATGCCAAGGTCGCTATCAATGATAGCCTTTTCAATTACGCGAAACATGCTCTTGTCCCATGGTTTGATGGCAATGGTGCGTGCATCAGGAGTGCTGATGGCTGCTACATTGTTCAAGGGAACCATGCTTCCGTATGAATCTACACGGATGCCGTCCAAGATGCGTACATTTGCCTTTCCGGCACGGATATGAGCCAATGATTCATCCAAATACATGATGGCCATGTCCATTTTTTCTTCAGCCTCGTTGAGGCATACATTTACGTCTATCATATATTTCTTGTTTTGAGTTTATTTCTACTTTTATTGATAATGATGATGTGTTAATTCCGTTCGTGAACCGTATTAACTCCGTTCGTGAACCGTGTTAACTCTGTTCGTGAACCGTGTTAACAGTTCAGAAGAATCAGTTGTGCACCAATGTCCCGATTTCTTCTCCTTCCATCACTTTTTTTAGGTTGCCCACAATGTCCATGTTGAAGACATAGATGGGCAGGTTGTTTTCCTTGCACATGCATGTTGCAGTGAGGTCCATCACGCGAAGATTGCGTGCCAACACCTCGTCATAGGTGATGTCGGTAAACTTGGTTGCCGTAGGATCCTTCTCTGGATCGGCAGTATAGATTCCATCAACACGTGTACCTTTCAGCATCACTTCGGCTTCAATTTCGATACCGCGCAGGGATGAGCCTGTATCGGTGGTGAAGAAGGGGTTTCCTGTGCCGGCGGACATGATGACAACTTCGCCTTGCTCCATGGCTTCGATAGCTTTCCATTTGCTGTAGAACTCGCCGATTGGCTCCATGCGGACGGCGGTCAATACACGGGCTTTCACACCAATGGCACCTAATGCTGAACTGAGGCCTAAACTGTTGATGACTGTGGCCAACATGCCCATTTGGTCGCCTTTTACACGGTCGAAACCTTTGTTGGCACCGCTTAATCCTCGGAAAATGTTTCCACCACCAATGACAATGCCAATCTGCACGCCCATGTCGTGGATTTCCTTGATTTGCTGGGCATATTCACCCAAGCGCTTTTCGTCGATACCGTATTTCTGTTCTCCCATCAAGCTTTCTCCGCTCAATTTCAGGAGTATTCTTTTGAATTTTGCCATAGTTATAAATGTCTTTAGGTCGCAAATTTAGGCATTTATTTTGATTTGGCAATAAAAAACATGAAGAATAATGCATTACAGTACTACATCCCATTCGGATTCCTGCAAGTGCATTACCTCTTCGAGAGTTATTTCCTTTGCCTCTTGGTCGGTGAGTTGTCGGCTCCAACTGATGCGTTTGTCTGTGTTTGCACCAGATCCATAGTTCTTGTATTCCAAATATGTTGTGGTTTTCAAGTCCTCCTTGTTGCTCCATGCCTGCCATCCTGCGGGCACAATGTGGCTACCCAATTCGCAATTCATGAATAGGGTATAGGCATAGGGTCTCCATGGTCGTCCTAAATAAACCTTGTTCACTCCTTCGTCTGCCGTAAGTTTGCATTGGTTGAAAACATAACCCCATTTAATTCCTTTTGGCGTGGATGCAGCCGTAATGTAACTGTTTGATTTGCTGTGTATATGGCACTTCTCAAACCAAGCAGTTGAAGGGCCGAAGATGAAATCCGTAGTGCCTTCGATGTATCATCCGTTGAATACGACACGTGTATTTCCTACACCTGTATATACAGTGTCCTGATGGCCTAACAATCTGCAATTTATCAGTTTGATGCAATCCCCTTCTGTATGTAGTGCTACGGCCTGTCCGCGTCGTGGTGCATTGTTTTCGACAGTTAGGTTTTTGATTGTGATGTTGCTACCTTCTATCTTAAGCGTATAAGTGCGGAAGGTTCCTATTTTCAGCGTTGTATTTGGATACACCATATTGGCATGGTCGTTGTGTGTCAAGATAGTAGTTTCTGCATCCTCACCACACAACTCGATGTTGGTTAACCACGAGGGGATTACCACCTTTTCGCAATACACACCTTTTTTAATATAGATTACCTTGTGGTATTCCATAAAAGCGCGGCACACCTCTACCGCTTCACTGATAGTTTGGAATTCACCACTTCCATCTTGAGCCACCACAATGGTGTCTGCGTTGTCATAACTCTTTGCCGCTTGTGCCGTACAGATTCCTGCCCATATTAGCCATAGAATTGAAATTGTCTTTTTCATAATAGTATTATTGGTTGTTTGTTTATTTGATTTTCTCTCGGATTTTGGTCAAATACCTTTTCATTCCTTCTGCATCTTTGTTCGAAATGATTTCCAGCAATTCTTTCAATTCGCGTCGGATACCTTCTACTTGCCCGGGTGTACGGGGGTTGAACAGGATTTCTTGCAACAGATAGTCATCTTCGTTCAAAAGCCCACGAGCAATGTCCATGTGGCGCTTGAATGTCGTACCCGGTGCATCTTGGTGTTTCATTACGGCCGTGAATACAAACGTTGAAACAAACGGAATGGACAAAGAGTAAGCCACCGTCTCGTCGTGTTCGTCGAACGTGTATTCAAAGATGTTCAGTTTCAGTGAACTGTACAAATCCTTGAAGAAGATACGACCCATATAGTCCCCTTCGTTGATGATGATGGCGTTCTCGCGGCTCAGATTGTCTAAGTTGGCGAATGTGGGACCAAACATCGGGTGAGTCGAAACATAGCGGAAGCCGGTCGACTCATAGAATTCTTTCAGTCCTGTCTTTACAGAAGCAATATCACTTAAAATACATTCTTTGGGTAATACAGGCATTACTTGTCGGAATGCCTCTTGGGTATATTTCACCGTAGCGGCATTGATGACCAGTTCGGGTTTGAATTCCTTTATCTCTTCCAATGTAGTGAAGCGGTAAGTGTGGTATACGAAACGCAATCGTTGTGGATCGACATCATACACCGCCGTTTCGTGTTGAAAACTGAGTACGTCCGTAAAGAAAGAACCCATCTTGCCTGCTCCTAAAATAAGTATTTTCATATTTGTTAGTTTGTTAGATACAAGCTACGAGCTACAAGTATCATGCGGCACTAAAGCTTTTCACTCGTCACTCGTAGCTCGTAACTTTTTACTTGTTTATTATTTCCATCTGTTGGCGTACACTTTCCTCATGGATTGCCTCGAACACTTTTTTTATGAATTCAGAGCCCATACCGCAAAGGGCACCTTGTGCTCCTCGTTTGTCAAGTATCTCGTTGTAGCGTACGGTTTGTAGAATGGTCATATCGTGTTCTTTCTTGAATGTACCTATTTCGCGACACACCCGCATACGTTTGGCAAGCACTTCAATGATTTGGTTATCGCATTCGTCAATCTGATGACGTAGCTCGCTCAAATTCTCAGTACTTTGCTTTCCTTCGCGGATAACCAGCAAGTCGAGTATATAGTTCAGTACATCAGGTGTTACCTGTTGCGAAGCATCGCTCCAAGCCTGATCGGGATTGCAATGGCTTTCAATAATAAGTCCGTCAAACCCTAAATCCATAGCTTGTTGGCAAAGCGGTGCTACCAATTCGCGTTTCCCACCAATATGGCTGGGGTCGCAGAAGATGGGTAATTCAGGTATACGTCGGCGCAATTCAATGGGGATGTGCCATTGTGGCAAGTTGCGATAGATTTTCTTGTCGTAGGATGAAAATCCGCGATGGATGGCGGCCAATCGTTTAAGTCCGGCACCATTGATGCGTTCTAATGCTCCAATCCACAATTCCAAATCGGGATTCACGGGATTTTTTATCAACACAGGAATGTCAACTCCCTTCAACGCATCTGCAATCTCCTGTACGGCAAAAGGGTTGGCGGTTGTGCGTGCTCCAATCCATAGGATGTCGATGCCGGCTTTCAAGCATTCGTATACATGTTTGGCGGTTGCCACTTCTGTGGCTACCAGCATACCGGTCTCTTCTTTTACCTGTTTCATCCAAGGGAGACCATCTACGCCAATACCTTCGAAACCTCCGGGTTTGGTACGTGGTTTCCATATACCTGCGCGGAATATTTTAGTGCCTCTGTCGGCTAATGAGCGTGCGGTGTTTATTACTTGTTCCTCTGTTTCGGCACTACAGGGGCCTGCTATAACTATCGGTCGTTCCATTGGAACACCGGGTAATGCTAAGGGTTTTAATTCTAACTCCATGATATAATAGTATTTAATTCTTAATTTTTAATTCTCTAATTCTCTAATTCTCTTCAACGCTTCTGCCAGCTTTTCTTCTTTGGCGCAGAGCGAAATGCGGATGTAGCGTTTACCGTTGCTTCCAAAGATGAATCCGGGAGTGATGAATACACGTGCTTCGTGCAATACTCGTTCGGTCAGTTCCTCTACATCGTTGTACGAGTCGGGGATGCGTCCCCATAAGAACATGCCTACTTGATTAGTGTCGAAAGTACATCCTAAGGTGCGCATGATTTCCTCTGCCAATTGTCGGCGTCGGCTATATACGTTGATGTTTGCCTCTTCGTGCCATGCAGTGCTGTTGCTATAGGCTTGAGCTGCTGCCAGTTGCATGGGGCGGAATGTGCCGGAGTCGATATTGCTCTTTATCTTCAGAATCCATTGTACAAATTGGGCATTGGTGGCCAACAAGCCTACACGCCATCCGGGCATATTGTGGCTTTTGCTCATGCTGTTGAATTCTATGCAACACTCTTTGGCGCCAGGGACATTCAGTATACTCAATGGCTTCTTGTTCAGAATGAGGCTATATGGATTGTCGTTTACGATGACAATGTTGTGTCGGCGGGCAAAGGCCACCAGCTTTTCATACAATTCCATCGTTGCATTGGCTCCTGTCGGCATGTTGGGATAGTTGGTCCACATTATTTTCACGCGGCTCAAGTCCATATTCTCCAGTTCTTCAAAGTCGGGTTGCCATCCCTTGTCTTCCCTAAGGTTGTAGTTTACTATTTCGCTTCCCAGTATCTTGTTCAAAGAGGTGTAGGTGGGATAGCCGGGGTTGGGTACCAACACTTGGTCGCCCGGGTTGACGAAAGCTAACGTCACATGCAGGATACCTTCCTTCGAACCAATGAGGGGTTGTATTTCAGTAGCAGCATCCAACTCTACATTGTACCATCGTTTGTACCAATCAGCCATTGCCTTGCGAAGTTCGGGGATACCCACAGTTGGCTGGTATCCGTGTACATCGGCACGTTTGGCTTGTTCGCAAAGTACATTGATGGTCTCCTCAGAAGGAGGCATGTCGGGGCTTCCGATTCCCAAACTGATTACATCTTTGCCTTCGGCATTCATTTGGGCCACCTCTTTCAGTTTACGGCTGAAGTAGTATTCGCTTACACTTTGCAGGCGTTCGGCGGGTTGTATCTTAAATGCTTGATTTTCCTTCTGCATATTCTCCTAATATTTTAAGTTCTTTTGTCAAGGGTGATACGGCGTCAATGGATTGTCTGAAGCGTAGGTAATCGTCGAAAATGACATCTACGTAGAACAGGTATTCCCATTCGCGTCCGATAATGGGCAGTGACTGTATCTTGGTCAGGTTGATTTTGTAGAACGAGAAGATAGAGAGCACTTGGGACAGGCTTCCTTCGTTGTGTGGCAGAGAGAATACAATATTTGCCTTGTTCACCTTCGAACGTTCACGCAGTTCGTCAGCCTTCCAGGGATCGGCCACAACCAGAAAGCGGGTGAAGTTGTGCTTGTTCGTCTCAATGCCTTCCTCCAACACTTCCATATTGTAAAGGGGAGCGGCAAATTTTGAGCAGATGGCCGCATGGCCTTTCAGTTGTTTCTCGCTGATGTTCTTGGCACTTCCGGCGGTATCGTCTGTTTCCACAATCTTCAGTTGTGGATGTTTTTGCAGAAATTCGCGGCATTGTGCCAATGCTACGGGATGCGAGTTCACTTCCACCAAGTCATCCCAACTCTCGCCGGGCAGACAGAGCAGGCTATGGCTGATGCGGAGTTTGTGTTCACCCACGATGGTGGTTCCGCTATCGCGTAGCAGCTCGTAGTTGTGCAACAGGCTTCCTGCAATGGTGTTCTCTATGGCCGTCATTCCAATCACATTGCTATCCTTGCGGATTTCCTCGAACACCTCTTCAAACGTGTTGCAACAAATCAGTTCAATCTCCTCTTCGCCGAAGTATTGGTGGGCGGCAATGTCGTGAAACGACCCTATCATGCCCTGTATGGCTATCTTTTTCATGTTTCTTTTTCGTAATAAAAATCCCGCAAATCCTTATCGGAAAAGCGGGATGTCATATCAAATTGTTCAATTCTATTCATCTGTAAGGCATATACACAACCTCCCGCTTCACTTCATTGCTAAAGTAAAAGTAAAAAAAGAAGTAAAAAAATGCCTGTAACGCTTTCATATTTTCAATCTTTTGGTTTAATCCGATGCAAAATTACAACTTATTTTTGATATGCAATAGAAAAATGATATTTTTTTCATCATAATTCCTAATTTATAATTCGTAATTGAAAATTAATCCCTACCTTTGCTCTCAATTCAGGTGCGTGAAGACGGAAAGGCATAACGCCAGGGTATATAATCAGCGTCATCCATGTGCCATTGTTTATAATTTAAATAATGTAATAAGCTATGAAAAGAAGAATTTTGAAGAAGCAGGTGAATTATATTGTAGGCGAACTCTTTGCCGAGTGCGTAGTGCTTTCTAAGGTAGTACCGGGGATTGATGGTCAGAAGGTGGACGAGCTGATGGCTCGTGTCCTCTATATGCAGGATGAATTCATCAGCCGTATCAGCCACACCCAGCCGGGCAATGTCAAGGGATTCTATAAAGCATTTCGTGCCGACTTCCAAGCACAGGTAGATGCCATTATTGACGAAATTGGCAATCTGCATTGATTATGGGGGTGAAGCAGAAGATTTGCAGCTTTATATATTATAAGGTATTAGGATGGAAAACGAAGGTGACCGTGCCCGACCATCCTAAATATATCATCTGTTGTGGCCCTCACACCAGCAATTGGGACCTCTTCATAGGTAAGCTCTTCTATGCCGCCATTGGGCGAAAGACTCAGTTTATGATGAAGAAAGAGTGGTTCTTCTGGCCTTTGGGACCCATGTTTCGTGCCATAGGAGGAATCCCCGTCAATCGAGGTCGGCGCAATTCGTTGGTAGATCAGATGGTGGATGCTTGCAACCGTAGCGAAACATTCCATTTGGCCATCACTCCCGAGGGAACCCGCAAGGCCAACCCTAATTGGAAGAAGGGGTTCTATCACATTGCCATGAAGGCCGGTGTGCCCATTGTGGTTATCGGCATCGATTACGAAAAGAAACTCATCACTTGTGAAAAGGAATTGATACCCTCGGGTGACATCGAGAAGGATTTGCGCGAAATCAAGCTCTACATGAAGGATTTCAAGGGCAAA
Organism: Bacteroidaceae bacterium; assembly: GCA_017517605.1. Lineage (GTDB taxonomy): Bacteria > Bacteroidota > Bacteroidia > Bacteroidales > Bacteroidaceae > Phocaeicola_A. Next base: position 721 of record JAFWYQ010000019.1, on the reverse strand, counting down.
ATCCCTCAGAATTTCACGATAGGGGATATTGGATAAGTCCCATCCCCTCCCCATGATTGGGTGGTTAAAGGATAATAAGAACTTTCATTGCCAATTGAATAAAATGATTCATTGGCAATGAAAGTTTTTTTGTTTATCCCTAATCAAATCATTCCCTTTATGGATGACAATGGAATAGAAGTACATGATAAATAAGCTAATAGTCCGTATTTAACGACCCAAAAGTACCGATTCTTGAACCGTCTCACGGAGGTGATACGGATGTCTCACATTCGTGAGACGACTGTATCACCCATGTGAGACGATTGTATCACCTCCGTGAAACGGTTCAAGAAGTAGGGCTTCTATGCTATTGAAGTACGGCCTCTTGAGGGATGAAGTACGGCTTCTTGCTTTATCACAATGCCATTACTCTGTAGACAATCATCTACAGATAGACAATCTTTCCTAAAAAGAGTAGGGGAATGAGGTGGAAAACGGGGATTTTATTTGTTCTTTAGAAAAAGAATCGGTACTTTTGTCACCCGATACTATCATTAACGAAAAGTATTGCCTTATGAAAAGTTGGAAGATTGAAGCCCTCATCCTGGCAGTAGGATTGCTGCTGATGGGCAAGTGTGTGAAGGGTGGTTTGGATGGTTTTGCCAACCGCGACCGTGTGGTGAACGTGAAGGGACTGGCCGAAATGGAGGTAGCGGCCAACAAGGTGACGTGGCCCTTG